>CAYNFG010000001.1:0-47238 GCA_964396455.1 uncultured Nitrososphaeria archaeon
AGAGGAGGAGGGCTATCGAGAATGTTATCTTGAGGGCCGTTGGAGGAATCTGATAAGAGAGGAATCCCCCGAGGAAGGAGGAGGCCCCGACGACCACCCCTATCAGCACCGCCAGACCCCAGTCGACGAGCCTATGCTTCCCATGATAGATTATAAGCATGGAGATTCCCTGAAGCATTATCAGGAATAGGCTGATCTTCGCGCAGCTATGATAGTTTAGCGGGAGAAGCGAGATTATTATTGGAAGGTATAGGTCTCCACCACCTCTACCGAAGATCGAGAACGTCAAAGAAGTGAGGAAGACCGCTATAGCTGCTACGGCAACACTCCATGGAACCATAGCTGCCTCTACAGAATTTGGGGGGCGATAAATATTTTGTGCTATTGCTCAAATTCGAATATATCCAACTCTATTCAACGTAGGTAAACGGCTTTATGGTCTTGCCATATTGATAGCTCCTACTCGGATCATAAAGACGGCGTTTGGCTTCATCTTATTCGCTTTCGGGATCAGGATCCAGCATACATGCTGGTCTCACAACTTTTCCTCGACAAAATAGCTTTATGATTTAAAGGCTTTTCAATTCGATTAGATGAGTAGAAGGCTTGTTGCTGGAATAGATCTTGGAGCGACGAATGTTCGAGTCGCGATCGGTGATCTAGCTTCGGGGATAATCAGGAAGATTAGGAGGAAGACCATCCAGGATGAGGTGGGGGATGCATTAATCGAGCAGCTCGTGGGTCTTTTAAGAGAAGTTGCTGGAGAGGAACTTAGGAAGGTTCGGGCAGTGGGGATAGGATCGATAGGCCCTATAGATATTAGGAAGGGCTTGATACTTAATCCGCCCAACGCAACCTTCCGAAACGTGCCAGTCGTCGAGGCTCTCTCAGATAGGCTAGATCTTCCAGTCTATCTCCTGAATGATTGTAGCACTGCGGTCCTCGGCGAGGCATTCTTCGGCTCCGGAAGAGGTCTCAAGAACATCTTCTACGTAACCATGAGCTCTGGAATTGGTGGAGGAGCGATAGTCGATGGAAACCTGCTTCTCGGGAAGGATGGAAACGCCGTCGAGATAGGCCATATCTCGGTAAGCCATGAACTCGAGCTACCCTGTCCATGCGGTTCAAAAAATCATTGGGAGGCATACTGCTCTGGGAGGGGAATTCCACGTTTTGTCAAGAAGCTTATTGAGAGATGGCCAAAGAGGTTTAAGGGGAGTTTCCTCGAAAAGCTCGCATCGGAGGATAGGCTTACGCCGGAAATCTTATTCGATATGGCTAGGAGAGGGGATAAGCATGCGTTGATGGTGATCGAGGAGATCGGGAAGATTAACGCGATAGGATTCGCCAATATAAACAATCTCTACGATCCCGAGCTTATCACGATCGGCGGCGCGATAGCCCTAAACAATTCCGAGCTTATCCTAGAGCCTATTCTCAAGCATATCGGAGAATATACTGTGAATAGGATTCCGGACATCAGGATTACATCGCTCGGCGAGGATATAGTCCTCTATGGGGCGATCGTCTTAGCGGCTAAGTCCGAGGAAGGGTTATTTCCCGGATAATCCTAGGTTTGCCTATGGATCTGGCCGAGATCCAGAAGCTCATGGCCGAGATCTATCTTGAGAGGGATAGGGCGAGGGGCGCCGAGAAGACCCTAATCTGGATGCTCTCAGAAGCGGGGGAGGTAGCGGACGCATTTCTCAAGGGTGATGAAGAATCCTTAAGGAGCGAGGTCGCCGATCTACTAGCATGGCTTCTAAGCTTCTGCAACGTCATGGAAATAGATTTGGAGAAGGCGATCTTAGCCAAGTATGGGGATGGATGCCCGAACTGCGGATCTAAGCCATGCAGATGTCCTCCAAAATAGGGATAGCTGGAATAACAGCCCGATCTGACCATAATCATCTCTAGTCAGGCTAGTAGGCGAGGAGTATTAGGCAATCTTTTAATGGGATGAAATGAGGATTCATAGAGCTATGCATGGCTATGGGAAAATAGCTGAGATAAACCTGACGGATGAAAGGGTTACGGTCTACGAGCCTGAGGAGAGGCTTATACGAGACTTCATCGGCGGTAGAGGCTGGTGCGCCTACATAATCTACAAAAACCTAGATAGAATAATTCACGGAACCCATCCATCAAACGTTCTAGTAATCGCTACAGGCCCCCTGGCCGCGACCGGTTTTCTAGGCGGCTGTAAGACATCCTTCGCCGCGATTAGCCCGAAAACAGGAATTTATGGCGATAGCAGCGTCGGCGGATACTTCGGATATATGCTGAGAAGAGCTGGATACGATGCTCTAGTGATTACGGGTTCCGCGGCTGAGCCGAGCTACCTCCTAGTAGAGGATGATGGTATAGAGGTGGTTAGAGATCCGAGCCTCTGGGGTCTTAGCTCTAAGGATGTGGATAGGAGGTTGCGAGAGAAGTATGGAAACTGCTCGATAGCGTCTATAGGAGTTGCTGGGGAGAAGCTGGTAAGCTATGCCTGTATAAACGTCGATTGGGGTCTTAGAGAGAGGAGGCATAGTCAGGCTGGAAGAACGGGGATGGGCGCGGTCATGGGTAGTAAGAAGCTGAAGGCAATAGTCGCGAAGGGGAGTAAAACGGTGGAGGTCGCTGATCCGGAGAGGCTGAGAGAGTTGAACAAGAGGCTAATCCGGGAGGTGAGGTCGAGCCAGGCATACGAGAACTGGATGAAATATGGGACGAATATGACCGTTGAGTGGGCGAATAGCGTCGAAGCCCTGCCAGTCCGAAACTTCCAGAAGACCATCTACGAGTATGCGGATAATATCTCGGGGGAGGCTGTTAATAGAAGCCAGATATACGTCTCGGCTTGCGCAAACTGCATAATACCATGCGGCCATGTGCTGGAGGTCGACGGCGACCGCGTATGCGTGGACTACGAGAATATCGGGATGCTCGGATCAAACCTCGGAATCAAAAGCCTCGAAGAGGTCGCTAAGGCGAATTACCTCTGCGACTATTATGGTCTCGATACGATCTCGACCGGATGCGTCATAGGCTTCGTAATCGAATGCTTCGAGAAGGGCTTGCTGAAGGAGGAGGATGTCGGCTTTAAAGTCTCATGGGGAGAGGCGGAGAAGATCTACGAGCTTATAAAATCGATAGCCGAGAGGCGAGGCTTCGGAAGCCTAATGGCATTAGGAGTAAAAGCAGTAGCAGATTATGTTAAGAACGGCTCCGAGAGATTCGCGATGCATGTTAAAGGTCTCGAGATAAGCGCGTATGATCATCGAGCAGCTCCAGCCATGGCTCTAAGCTATGCCACATGCGATATCGGAGCACACCATAATAGGTCCTGGGCGATAACCTATGACATTCAAGCTGATCGGACGGCTTATACGCGGGATAAGGCTGAGAAGGTGATCTATCTTCAGCATATCAGACCGCTCTTCGACATGCTTGGAGTATGCAGGCTATACTGGGTTGAGCTGGGAATAGACCCGAACATCTACGCGGAGGCATACTCGGCGGTAACCGGAAGGGAGGTCTCGCTCGACGACCTCCTCCTATGCTCCGAGAGAGTCTGGAATCTAACGAGATGCATAGCCATCCTAAAGGGGATCTCGTCCAAGGATGATTGGCTGCCGGCCCGAGACTTCGAGGACCCGATACCCGAAGGGAATACGAGCGGCGTAAAGCTCGATCCAGAAAAGTTTAGAGAATTGCTGAGGATGTATTATGAGCTGAGGGGATGGGATCGATCCGGAAAACCTACTAGGGAGAAGCTAATAGCGCTAGGTCTCGAGGACGTTGCGAGAGAGCTTTACGGCGAGTGAGAGGCGCGGCTTTAGATAATACTGGAATAATTCGGCTATACCGGGGATAACGGCTATCTTATATCCTAGAACCTTCCCTGATCTATCGTGCCTAGAAGACCTAGAAATCCTGCATCGCCTAGATATAAGGCTAGGATAGGCTATGAGGGGGAATATTATCTGATCAGGAGATTCGCTGAGAGGGGTGAGGCTGGAACTTATGCTGTTAGAACTCCTGGAAGCGGGGCGGGTAAGCTTCCAAAACCGGATATAATCGCCGTCGATTCAGGAGAGCTTCTAGCGATAGAGGTGAAGTCCAGCAATAAGCCGTATGTGATCCTGAATAGCGTCCAGGTGAAGAGGCTCCTCGAATTCTGCAATCTATTCGTAGTTAGATGTCCGAGGTGCGGGGAGGAGATCAAGCCTAAGCCGATTCTAGCTGCAAGATTCTTGAATAGGGAGTGGCGTTTCGTCGAGATCCCGATGGATTGGAGGGGATCGATTATCTTGAGGAAGTCTGGTCGAGTTTCTGCCGCTGAGCGATCACCTTCTCACGAGGCTGCGGACGAGGAGGAATCCTCTCGATAGATGAGAGTTCTATTAGATGCTGGGTTAGGAAATGGCTTAGAGTCGGCGCATTCTTAACCCACTTCCTCTCGCTAGGCTTAGATAGATAGCCTATCGAGACGAGCGCCTGAAGAAGATTTCCAACACGTCTCCGCTTATTCCTATTCACCTTAATATCGTCTGGAAGAACCTCGATAACGTCTGTAAGCGTGAAGACATCCTTCATAGAGGCCACCGCCGCTAATATCCTCTCAACATCATCGATGGTCAGCTTACGAGCCTTCCAAGAAAGCATCTGGACTATCGGATTTACATCCCTCAAGACTCTCAAGCCTCCAGCTTTCTCAAGAGAACCTCTAGAGGTAGATCGAAGCTCCTACCGCAACTCCCACATGTAAATCTAAGCTTACAGTTTTTGGAATTAAGCTCCTCAAGCTCCTCCCTCGTCGGCATATTCACTATGAAGGTGGAGCCGCATAGGGGGCATCTTATCTTAAACCTCCTGCCCTTCTCAAGAGTCTTCAATTCTATGAGTTCTCCATTCTCGGTAAATGCTTCGAGGAGAGGCTTTCTAGGTTTATGCTCTACGGTTTCAGCCTCTCTTTTTTCAAGAAGCTTTCTAAGCGAGTTAAGCTCTTCCTCGAGAGCCTCCCTCCGCTCATTTAACCTTCTAATCTCCTTCTCCAGCTGCTCGAACATTTTCCGGGGGACGAACTCGTTCTTGACGTGGGGGGCGATTAGGGAGATTATACTCTCCTTAACCCTGTTAAGGAGATGTGGTTCGAGGGGTTTGAGCGCTGGAAGCTCGCCCCTCTTACTTTTCAAAACCCTCTGGAGATGATCTATTAATGGCTCTAAATCTTCCGCATCAACGCTTTGGGGATCTGTGAAGATCTTTAGTATCGCGTAGGCTGCCGCTATCTCCCCCTCGAGAATCTCAAGATACGCCTCCCTATTCGCTATCTCGCTCTTAATCTCGGAGAGCCTCGCCTTATTCTCCTCAATCTTCCTCCTAATATCCTCGATTTCCGCCCTCGCCCCCAGCAGCCTCGAAATATCCTCCATAGCCTCCTCTCTCCTCCTATTCAACTCCTCGATCTCTCTCCTCAGCTCATCGATCTTTTCCTGAAGCTTTGGAATCGTCGCTCTATAGCCTATCAACTTCTCAAGCTCCGCCCTCTCCCTCTCAAGCTTCGACGAAACTTCTTCAAGCTCACGCTTCGCCTGCTCTACCTCCTCTCGAAGTCTATCCCTCTCCCTCCTAAGACTTTCCAGATCGCCCGAAATCCCATGAACCTCCTCAATCTCCTTCAGAACTTTAACACGCTCTTCCTGGAGTTCTCTGAGCTTCTGCTGCTCGGCTTCAAGCCTATCCTCCAACTCTTGGATAGCCTGCTCCAGGCTTCCCAGATGCTTAAGCTTCCCTATCAGCTCCTCAACCTTATAGCCCGAGTTCTTCATGGATTCTAGAACGCCCAAGCTCTTATCCAGATCCTCCAGATCCAATCCTCTTTCCCTTAAAGCCGAGATTATTCCTCCAAGCCTCTGAACCAGCTCCAGGGTTAGGTTATGTTGCTCGAGATATAGGTTGAGATCCTCCTCGATACGCTTCCGCTTTTCCAGGAGCTGCTCGATAGAGTATTTCAGCTTCACCTCCTCGCTCGAAAGCTTTTCATAGCTCCTGACTAGAGAGATGTAGGTCTTTCCATATCTCTTCTCAAGCTCTCGAAGCCTCAAAGCCATGCTCACATAGCGCTTAACCTTAGACTTCTCCCAACCCAGGTTCTCGACGAGCTTTATGAATGATAGTAGCTTCTCTCTCGGGATATCCAGCTCGATCTTAGGCGTCTCGACGACTATTACCTCAAACTCTTCATCGCTCAAAATCTGGCACTACAAAATTGTGCATGGATGAGATATAAAAATAATGCTTTTACCCTACTCGAGGCTACAAATGCAGAATTAGGGTATTATCCTGCCAATATCCTAGAATCACCTAAAGATAGAAAAAGGGAAGAGATTGTTTAGGAAGGCTTGCCCGGAATTTCACCAGCTCTCTAATGGGTTATCTTCGCCTAAACCGTCGAGGAGGTCTTCTTCCAAATCCTCTTTGAGGCTGTGGTATCTCGGAGAGGTTGTTCTCGAGATTGAGCTCCTCTATCGTTTCCTCGGTCTCCTCGACGGCTCCATACCTGCCTAAGTTTAGCTGCATCTTGCCTCTAAAGAGCTTAACAAACCCATTCGTTATCTTGATTGTTGAGCCTTCCTCGACTTGATCGATTCTATCATCCCATAGAACTAGGTTTATTGCGCCGGTTTCATCGGCTATTAAGATCTCGCTAAGCCTATGCTCCTTCTGATCATATTGCGATGAGACAACTCTTTCCGGAGACTTGCTCACAACCTTCGCGATCAAATTCACGTTTCTCGAACGCGGGGTTAACTGGCTTATCTTTACCATTTCACTCATTCTTTCTTACGACTCCCTTTTAGCGGGATAAGGTGATTTGTCGTGTTTTTAAGTTTTTCGTTCGAAGCCTGAGATCGTAATCTCGTTGTGAACGCTCTACAATAGGCTATCCTCCGGCAGAAATCTCCTCGGAGAGGCGGATTATTGGCTAGAGAGCGATTTCTGGAGAATTTCCAAGGCTCTATCCTTGCCGAGATCCCATATGTATGGTCCGAGCCTAGGCCCTCTATCTCTCCCCAGGAATATCTGGTAAAGCTTCTTGAAGAAGTTCTTTGGGCTTAGCCCGTTTCTTCTCGCTACCTCGAAGATCGAGGATTGGATTTCGTTGGCGTCGGCTGCTTCTCGAATTCTCTCGATGAGTTCTGAGAGCGCCTTCCTCTCGCTCTCGGAGAGTTCTACCCTCTCCCTCTCTACCGCTCCGAAGTCTTTCGCATAGTTTATGGCCAGTCTTATCTTCTCCTCGGCTCTCCGATCTATCTGGTAGCCATATCGTCTCAACCTGCTTACAACGAATTCAAGTCTCTTATCCTCGGGCGCCGCTATCGCAAGCTCGACGATCAGAGAATAGGGTATGTGGGTCGATGGCTTTTCAGGAGGCTTTAGGAGGTGGGAGTATAGGTAGAGTCCTTTGAGCTTCGCCTCCTCAAGCTTATTCCCTATCCTTATCTTCCCGAAGTAGACGTCCTCGAGGTAGTCTAGCTCATCCATCAGCTTTGGGATCGTCTCGAAGGTTAGTATTCTCGTTCCTGTAGCTCGCTTGAATAAGAGGAGGAGCAGGCTCTGAGGGCTTCCATACCTATACCATAGCTGGGGCGTAAATACGTTCCCCCTAGACTTCGAGATCTTCCTCCCAGAGGCGTCCAGAAACATCTCATATCTAATATGCATCGGAGGCTCGAATCCGAGAACCTCTTTCGAGACCCAGTCATTCACCTTCACGGAATCCGCTATATCCTTACCATACGCCTCGAATCTTATATCTAGGGCGGCCCACCTAGCCGCGAACTCCGTCTTCCAGGCGAGCTTCCCATCATCTCTCCTTATATCGGCTTCTCCCTCATATCCGCATCCCTTGAAATATCTTCCGCCGACCTCGACACCGACGCATCTATATTTGACTATCCTCCTATCCGGATCATACTCGTATGCCTGGGTCGTGTATATTCTGCCGCATTCCTTGCATACCGCGAAATATGGTAGGATTTTCTTGAACTTGGTTTGGCCTGTTAGCTCCTCGATCCTCTCCCCTATCCTCCTCGAGTTTAAGAGGATCTGGTGTATCTGCTCTGAGAGGATTCCAGATGCATAGGCTTCTCTACCCGACATATACCTGCATTCCACTCCAGCCTTTTCCAGAGCCTCCTTAAGCATTCCGCTCGCATGCTCTGAGAACGATTTATGGCACCCATAGGGATCCGGGATCGCGGATACCGGCTTCAATAATTCATCTTCGAGCCATCTAGGCATTCCTGCTGGAACCTTTCTTAATCCGTCCATATCGTCCGTGAATGCTATGCTTTCGGAGTTATAGCCGAGTTCTTTTAGGGCGAGGGTGACGCCATAGGCTCTAACGGCGTCCGCCATGCTTCCTACATGCGGTATCCCGGATGCTCCAAGCCCGCTCTCAGTTCTAATCAAGTCCAGGCTTCTGCCGAGCTTCTTCTCCCGCTCGACCAGCTCCGCAGCGATCTTATCCAGCCAGGTTCCATGGCCTATGATCTCCCTCGACGCCATCTCTCCGAGTCCAGGTAGGCTAAGCCATTATTAGCGTTTCTTATATCCGTAGACGCATCGAGAATTCTCATCATAGCGTGCCTCGAATCCAGCGAGCCTCAGCCTCTCAATCACGCCTCTCCAGATCTTCCTCCCCCTATGTATCCCGGGCTGCCCGACGTAATGGACTAGCCTTCCCCCGGGCTTAAGCGCCCTAGCAAGCTTACGATAAAACTCGAGACCATATAATTCTCCGGCTAGGGATATCCTCGGCGGATCATGAATTATCGCATCGAATTCTCCATCGTATTCGTCTAGGATGGTGAAGGCGTCGCCGATTCTTAGCTCGACCCGCTCATCCGCAAGCTCCCTCGACCATGGATTAAGCCTAGCTAAGCTTATGACGTTCTCATCCTTCTCGATTGTCGTTATGCTGCACGCCCCCCTCCTCAACGCCGCTATCGCAGTATAGCCCAGCCCCGTGCAGATATCCAAAACCCTCCTACATCTCAGATCTCCGAGAAGCCTAACCTTAAGCTCCGAATCAACCTCCGGAGTAACATCCAGAATCCTATGCATATGTATCCCGTCGATCTCGAGAGTCGGCGGATGACCCCATCTCACTAGGACAAGCTTATAGAAGCGGCCTGAAGAGATCGCTAAAGGGATTAGCTCAGAGCCCTCGACCATATAGATATCTCGCTCCCTCCTCGCCGCAAGCTCGATAAAATCCCAGCCGAGCTCAAAGCTTTCATGGACTACTCCTCGAGAATCTAGGATTACCTCCTCGCTACTCCGACCTAAATCGAGCGAGATCGCGATCCTAGAAGCTCCCTTAGATCTAGCCTCGAGAAGAGCGTCGGCGACAGGCTTGCAGATTAATGGCTTTACTATCGGCTGAAACCTCATCTTTCAGCCTGATAGAGCCGGCTCGCTGGGAAAAATGTTTAGGAGGGGAATATTTTTGGCTAGCCCGGTCTAGGAGGCTTCCGAGCCTAGAGAGATGAAGCTGATAGTAGTCTCTCGAGCAGACCAAACCTCGATGGCTATCGGAAGAATCCTGATCGAGAACTACGGCTTCAAAGAAGTGGATGCAAACCTTTATCGAAGCGGCGGGATAATGCTCAGGATAATCCAGCAGAAGCATATCTATGCAAATGGTCTCGGAGAAGACCTTAACCCAGAGCTTATAGTCGTCGCCTCATCCCATAGATCCGAGGCCGGCATAAAGGCATTACTAACCCACCCGGTCGGAAACTGGGGCGATGACGCCTCCATGGGAGGTCTCCCGAAAAACCTAACCCCCACCAGCGCGATAGCGCTCTACACAGCCCTCCACGCCCTCAACGAGGAAACGCGAAGTCATGAACTAAAGGGATGGAATATTGGACTGGAAGTTACGCATCATGGGCCGGCCGCGAAAGCCCCATTAATATTCGTCGAGGCCGGAGGGCCTCCAGACGAGGTTCCAGAGGAGAAGGCTTTGGAAGCTGTCGCCTCAGCATGCTTAAAGGCTTGCAAGCCTACCGGGAAGCCTCCTAAGCCGGCTATAGGATTCGGCGGAGGACACTATGCTCCGACATTTACAAAGCTAGCGCTTAAGGGAGAATACTGCTTCGGCCACATGTGCCCGAAATATTCCATGCCGATAGACCGCGAGCTAATCATACAAGCATTCGAAAAGACTCTCGAAAAGCCTAGGCTAGCGGTTATAGACTGGAAAGGGATTAGAGGCGAGAATAGGCGATCCCTAATCCGGATCCTAGAAGACCTCGGGATAGAATGGGTTAGGGTCTGATCGATTAAGTTTCCGGGAAAAGGGCTTCGTCAAAGAATATATCTGGCCTATGCATGATATCATGGCAGAACCCTTGAGGATAAAGGTGAAGACCTTCGCGACGCTTAGGGAAGCCTTCGGCGGGAGAGGAGTCCTATATCTAGATCTTCCCGAAGGCTCCACAATCCAAGATCTACTCAATCTCCTAGAATCGAGCTATAGTTCTAGGATCTCATCCAGCAGGCTGATCGGCGAGAATCCTAACGTTAAGATCCTCGTGAATGGCCGGGAGATAACGTATTTAGATGGTTTTAAGACGAGGTTAAAGGACGGCGATGTCGTCGCATTTATCCCGCCGGTCGCAGGAGGCTAAGCTAGCCGAGGATGAGCTCGAGAGATATGATAGGCAGCTCAGGATGCCGGGCTTCGGCGTGGAGGCTCAGCTAAAGCTCAAGCGTTCGGCAGCATTAATCGTTGGAGCAGGAGGTCTCGGATCTGTCGTATCGCTATATCTTGCAGCGGCAGGAGTTGGAAGATTGAGAATCGTGGATAATGGTGAGGTCGAGCTAAGCAATCTAAATAGGCAGATCCTATACTCGACAAATGACATCGGTAAGCAGAAGGTTATGATCGCCAGCAGAAAGCTCAAGGAGCTGAATCCAGGGATTTCGATCGAGCCGGTCTCCGAAGAAGTCACGGATGAAAATCTTCCAAATCTATTAGATGGTATGGATGTCGTAGTTGATTGCCTCGACAATTTCAGGTCGAGATTCATCCTAAATCGAGCATGCATAAAATATAGAAAACCCTTAGTCCATGGAGCGATCTACGGCTTAGAAGGCAGGCTAATGACTATAATCCCCGGGAAAAGCCCATGTTTAGCATGCCTAATCCCCCAAGAGCCTAAGGAGACGCCCATAGTCCCAGTTCTCGGCCCATTACCCGGGATTATCGGCGCCTTCGAGGCTCTAGAGGTGATAAAGCTTCTAACAGGAATAGGCGATCCCTCGATCGGAAAACTACTCGTTATAGATGGTGAAGATCTCTCCTTCTACTCGATAGAGGTTAAGCGTAACCCCGACTGCCCAGTATGCGGAAAAAGAGGGATGTGAGGAAGATTTATTCGATTATTCCAAGCTCTCTTAGGGTCTCCTCGGGGATCGTTCCATCCGAGTTATATCTATGCTTTTCATAATATTCGTCGAGCATCCGTTCGAACGTCCCTCTATCATAGACTTCTCCTTTTGATGATGCTTCTTCGAAGAACCTGTTTGGCAGGCTATCGTCCTTGCGGGAGAATCCGTGAAGCTGATTGAAGTATCTCTCCTGGGTCCAGATCCTCTCGCCGATTCGGTCTAGGTCGTCTGGCGATATCTCCAATCCGGTTAGGCTTGAGTATAATGCTGCATAGTCGTCCTTGGTCATGGCGAAGCTGCTAAACTTGCATATCGTCAGGCTATCGATTACAGCGAATAGCCTCTCAAAAGCGATGATTAGATCGACTTTTCCATCATAGGATAGTGGATCGGTCTTATAGGGTATTCCGAAGACCTCGGAAGCCACCGCGTATGCTCTTAGATGGCATGCGCCCCTATTCGAGGTCGCGTAAGTCAACCCCATGCCCTTAAGCCCTCTCGGATCGTATGCTGGTATGCTAAGCCCCTTAACAGACATGGATATGTCTGGCGCGTTGAGCTTCTCGGCTACCGCCGCACCGCCTTCCGCCAGAAGATCTCCCAGCTCCCCCTCACGATAAGCTATCTTCCTCGTCAGCTCGATAAAGGCGTCTGCATCACCCCACCTAACCGAATCCTTAATCAACCCCCTCTCCGAAGCCTCACATGCAACCGCAAGAGTATTACCAAGCTCGATCGTATCCAGTCCATAGCTATTGGCTAGATAATTCAGGTAGGATATCGCCTCGAGATGGCCCAGCCCGGTCATGGCTCCGAGAGCCCATACCGACTCGTATTCCGGCCCCTCGCTCTCATGCTTATACTTCCCATCCTTGACTACAGACTCCCTCTTACACGCTACTGGGCATTGGAAGCACGTCGGCTGCTTCTTGAATATCGTTCCTCTAAGATTCTCTCCAGAGATGTAGTATGCCTCCTCGAACTCGGTCTGCTTCGCATTTCTTGTTGGGAAGGCTCCAAGCTCGTTGATTACATTTACTAGGACCGCGGTTCCATAAACCGATAACCCTCCCTTACCCGGGCTCGTTATATCGCTCTCCCTAATCTTTCTCAAGGCTTCGGCTACCGCATTCCTAAATCTCTCGGGGTTTGCCGGCTTCGGCTTCTTCTTCATATCCGGCAGCATTACTATACCCTTAACCTTCTTACTTCCCATAACGGCTCCGGTCCCGCATCTCCCCGATGCTCTACCGCCTGTAGCAAATCTGCTGAAATGCATTATGGACGCGAACTTGACCAGATTCTCTCCAGCGGGTCCGATGCCGTAGAAGACCGTCGTAGCTCCATACTTCCTCCTAACCGATCTATATGTCTCGAAGGTAGTCTTTCCCCATAACGCCTTTGCATCCTCGATGGATAACTCTCCATTCTTCGCGACAAGTAGGACGGGCTCGTCCGAGGCGCCCGAGAGGATTATCCCATCGAATCCGGAGAGCTTGAGCGCCGGCCCAGCATACCCTCCGCAATGGCTATCGGCGAATGCTCCGGTTAGAGGAGACCTCGTTACGGCGACGATCCTATTCGATAGGGGTGCATCGCTCCCGGTTAGAGGCCCGACCATTATCGCTAGAATATTCTCCGGCGAGAGCGGATCTTTTCCAACAGCATGCTTTAGGAGGAACCTCCCCCCAAGCCCTCTACCGCCGATAAACTTTACCGCATCGTTCTCATCAACCTCAAGATAATCAACGCGTTTCTCCGAAAGATCAACCCAAGCTATTCTATTCGCATATCCGCTAAGAGTGGTCATACGATTATTTAACTATGGCGTTATGTATAAAAGTGTTACGGATAGATCCTGAATCCAGTCCGACCATGCGGCCTGTAATAGGGAAGCGACTTTAATCTCTCTAGGAATTCCTCGCTCTTCAAGGCTTCGAGGATCTTCTCCACCGAGGGTTTGTAGAGCCTATCCTTCCTAACGGCTAGATCGTAGTGTTCTTCTGCGAGCGGTATGAAGTCTAGTCCATAAAGCTTTGCAGCATATCCAACTCCAACTCCGACGTCGGCTCTCCCATGCGCTATTGCCGCTGCGACCGCGGTATGGGTTTTAACCTGATAGGTATAGCCTTTGATTATTTTCTCCGGATTTCTCACGCCGAGCTTCCTAAGCTCTATGTCTATGAAGGTTCTTATCCCAGATCCCTTAACCCTATTCACGAATACCACGTCTGGTCGGAGGAGGTCTTCGAAGCCTTTAATCTTCTTCGGGTTTCCGGGTGCTACGATAAAGCCTATCTCCCTGATATATCCTCCATAGATCTCGACCTGATCCTCTATGCCGAGCTTTTTAGGCATGTGGAGGTTATAGGTCATGGTTTCTTCATCTAGTAGATGTGTTCCTGTAAGATCCGCTTCTCCGCGCTTGAGAGCGATCCATCCTCCTAGAGATCCTATGTTTATCAGCTTGGCGTCGCGTATTCCCGCGATCTCGAGCAGGATTGGTAGCGCGGGGCAGTGGCTTCCGATTATGGTTACGCTGGCCGGCTTGAATGCTTCGAATAGCTTTACCTCGACTTCCTCTCCATCGTCTAAGTATTGCTTCTCGCCTGGCGTGATTACAAATCCATCGGATTCCAAGAATGTGGAGACGGATCCGGAGCTCGTAAGCTTAGGATACGCGCTTAACCCTTTACATGTTTCTATAAGCTGGACGGGGATTAGATGAACTCTCCCGCCGGTGGATATCCTATAGGGAACCCTCGCCATGGTGGAACTTTCTCTAGGATCTTCCTCCAGCCCTACGAGTTTTAGAAGTGCTGGCCTAAGTATCGTCGTGAGAATCATTATTGCTGAGAGGGGGAATCCCGGAAGACCGAGTAATAGCTTTCCATCAGCTGTAACTGCTATGATTGTCGGCTTACCCGGCTTAATCTTAACTCCATGAATTAGTATCTTTCCAAGCTTATCGAACACGCGATATACTAGGTCGCTGGCGCCGGCCGAGGTTCCGCCTGAAGTTATGATTAGATCGTATTTCTCCAAGGCTTCAGCTATCCCTTCCATGATCGCCGATTCATCATCCGGTAGGATTCCAAGATATCTTGCATCGAGTCCAATCTCCTTCAAGAATAGGCTTATCGAGTATCCATTTACGTCATAGACCTGTCCAAGCCTTATCCTGCTTCCGGGTGGAGCAAGTTCTCTGCCTATCGAGAAGACTGCTGCTCTCGGAGCCTTATACACCTCTACCTCTGAGTAGCCTAATGCCGCGAGAATAGCTACCTCCCTAGCCGTGATCCTCCTACCCTTTCTAAGTATAAGATCTCCCGCCGCTATATCGGATCCAGCCTGCTCTATATTCTCGCCAGGGCTAACCGATCTATAGAATAGGACTTTATCCTCTCTCCTGCTTGTATACTCGATCATTACGACCGCGTCTGCGCCGGCTGGTATAGGCGCTCCTGTCGCGACCTCTACGCATTCGCCGCTTCTTATGTGGATTCGAGGCTTATCTCCAACCTCTATTCTTCCCACAAGCTTAAGCTTGATAGGATTCTCTTCATCAGCCTGATAGACGTCCTCCGATCTAACGGCATATCCATCGACGAGCGATCTATCGAATGGCGGATGATCTATCTTTGCGTAAACGTCTGAGGCTAAAACTCTTCCAAGGGCGTTTAGGAGGGGGATTTTCTCAACGCCTATAGGAGAGGCTTTTTTGAGGAGAAGGCTGATCACTTCCTCAGGTTCTGCAAGCTTATGGAAAATCCTCCTCATCCTTGATACTCACCTCCGGCGTGGATCGGCTGCAAGATCTCTACCTCAACCTCTTCCCCCTCATCATATCCCTCGACGTTCTCCGGGATTACTAGTAATCCATTACCCCTAGTTAGGGTTGAGAGTATTCCGGAGCCGGTTACCCTTAATGGCTCGACTAGGATTTCGTCATCCTCCCTGTATATCCTCACCCTCGCATACGTCCTTATCCCAGGCGGTGAGGCAATCCTCCTAGTAAGCCTCCCCCTAATCCTTGGAGGTGGATCGAATCGGCATCCAAGCATCTTCTCTAAAGCCGGGATTACGAGGACTCTAAAGCCTATCAGGGCTGCGACGGGAAACCCGGAGAGCATGAAGATGGGCTTACCTGAGGAGATCGCGAAGCCTGTGGGCTTTCCGGGGCGTATCGCTAAGCCGTGGATCATGAAGTCGCTTAGATCTGAGATCGCCTCGGGGACGAGGTCGCGTTCGCCGATACTCGTTCCACCAGTAACTATAATGGCGTCGGCATGATCCAGCCCCTCAGAGACCTTTTTCTTAATGAGATCGAGGTCATCTCCAACTAGCCCGAGGTCTATCGGCTCCGCGCCATAAACCGATAATAGCGCTTTGAGCATAGGCTTTGTGCTATTATAGATCTTACCTGGCTTAAGCGGCTGGCCAAGCTCTATAAGCTCATCGCCTGTTGAGAGGATCGCCACCCTAGCCTTTCTAACCACCTTAAGCTCATGTAGGCCAAGGGATGCTAAAGCTCCAATATGCCATGGCTTAACTATCTGCCCTTTCTCCAGAACAAGCTCTCCTCTAGAATAGTCTTCCCCCCGTCTCGAGATATTCTGATATGGATGGACTTGGGAATAGACCTCGACGATCTCCCCCCTCTTTTTAGCATGCTCGGCTGGAACTACGGCGTTCGAGCCCGGCGGTATCGCAGCCCCGGTCATTATCTCGATAGCGTGGCCTGGTTTGAGAGCTGGAAGCTTTAGAGAATTATAACCGGCGTCTATCCTTCCGATGAGCTTAAGCTCTATAGGGTTTGTAGGAGCCGCGCCAAAAGTATCCTCGGCTATTACGGCATATCCATCGACAGCGCTTCTATCGTAGGCGGGCGAATCTATTGGAGCATAGACGTTTTCTCCGCATACTCTTCCAGGAGCATCCGATATCTCGACTACCTCGACATCCCTTATCCTATGTGTTAGAAGCTTTAACAAGCTATGAATCGCCTCGCTAAGAGGGGTTAGCTTCTTAAACCCTTTCATCCGCTCCCTCATTCCAGCCTGGAAAACATTAGACCTCGATCCTCAATTAACCTTCCCCCTCAGGATTAGCCGCCAATCTTACGGGAAATCGGCGTTTTCGATATCCATAATTCTTCCTTTTGCCGGATAATGCCGTTAAAAAGACAAATATCAGAGCCGACACTCGATCATTCAGTCAGGCATGAAGGAGGACATCTCATTAGCGATAGAAGCTCCTGACTACGGGAAGCCGATGGATCGGAGGAAGCTAGCGATCCTAAGAATTCAGACAGCGGTCTTGAAAACCATGGTCAATAAGCTATTGGATAAAGGTTACTACTGGATTCTCCCGGTGATCTTCTCGAAGACTACAGATCCGCTATGGCCCGATCCAGACTTTAGCATAGAGAAGAGGATAGAGGTTGAGATCTATGGAGAAAGAGTTATGGCGATGCAGAGCATGATAGTCCATAAGCGAGTCCTCGTCTCCCTCGGTCCCGAAAAGTTCTTCATCCTATCGCCGAACATAAGGATAGAGAAGAGGGAGAGAGCTGCAACAGGAAAACATCTATACGAATTCACTCAGCTCGAGGTCGAGGTAGCCTACGCAAAAATGCACGACATCTTCAAGCTCTTCGAAGAATTAATCATAGATTCCCTAAGATACGTTAAGGAGAACCTAGCCTCAGAGCTCGAGATACTCGGAAGAAATCTAAGAATTCCCAAAGCTCCATTCAAGGTGTATAAGAGGAGAGAGCTTGAGGAGAAATACGGTAAAGCCTGGTCAAGTGAGGTAGCAAATTACATCCAGGAGCCGATCTGGGTAACCGATATCCCGCGAGAGTTCTATGACTACGAAGATCTCGAATCAGGAGAATGGAGAAACTATGATCTAATCCTGCCGGAGGGATTCGGGGAAGTGATCTCCGGTGCAGAGAGAGAGTACGAGTATGAGAAGCTTATAATGAAGATGGAGCGTGATGGGATAAACAAATCCCACTACAAGCTGCTGCTGGATCTCGCTAAAAATAGGTTATTAAAGCCATCAGCCGGGGCAGGTCTAGGCATAGAACGCTTCATAGCATACGTCGCCGGCGTAAGACATGTTGCCGAAGTCCAGCCATTCCCGAGAATACCGGGGATAGTGCCGGAAATCTAAAAACCCCAAACGAACCTATATTAGCCTCAATAAACAATTTTAAAATCGTGGTCAAGAGATTTAACCTAATAGTCACAACCGCTAGAGGACAGGAGAATCTCGCGATAATAGAACTCGAAGACCTACTAAGATCGTTCGGCGACGAATCCCCCGAGGTATCGATAACAAGCGTCGCGGGGCTTCTAACTGCCAAGACGAGTCTAGACCCATTCCAGATAGTGGAGCAGGTTAGGAAGATCATGGAGGAGGAGCCTTGGAGGATTGGAAGCCTAATGAGAATAATACCGGTGGAGGAGGTCGTTAACTCCAATATAGATGAGATAGCGAAGGCGGTCGAGAAGCTCGCATCAAAGATACCGGAAGACCAAAGCTTCAGAATAACCATCGAGAAGAGGCATACATCGCTTTCAAGCTCCGAGATAATCGAGACCGCTGCGAAGAACGTCAATAGGCGGGTAGATCTAAAGAATCCCGACTGGATAATCCTAATCGAGATAATCGGAGCATATACCGGCATCTCAGTCCTAAAACCCGACCAAGTCTTAAGCCTCGCAAGACTCAGGAAATAAGCTAAATAGAGAAAGATTCAGAAAAGTCTCCAGAGAAGGGAGATGATCGAAGAAATTGGAAGAATCGCCGTAAAAACATCGGGAAGGGAAGCGGGAAGAAAATGCGTGATAGTCGACGTAATCGATAAGAACTTCGTCGTCATCACGGGGCCAAAGCAGTTAACCGGAGTTAGGAGGAGAAGGGCGAATATAGCCCACCTAGCATTCACACCACATAAAATCGAGATACAGAAAGGCGCCAGCGACGAAGAGGTGATGAAAGCTCTCGAAAAAGCCAACCTAATACAATACATGAAGTCAAAAGTCCAGATCGAGCCAAAGGCGATCGCCTAGCAAAGACAATCTTTTTGAACAAAGGAATCTAAGCTCTAAGGTTGGATGATCTTCGAGGCTGAGACGCCGCCATGGGAGATTGAGCGGAGAACTCTAGTAAGGCTTGACGCTGAAACGGATCCAAGCTACGGCTGCGACCCCTATAAACGGCCGATCGAAAAGCTCCTTAAAGCATGTGTCCTAAACATCGATAAGCCTAGAGGGCCGACAAGCCACGAGGTAGCCTTCACCGTTAGAGGGCTTCTCGGAGCCGAGCAGGCAGGCCATGGAGGAACGCTCGATCCAGCCGTCTCGGGAGTATTACCAATACTCGTAGATGAGGCGACAAAATGCGCAGAAGCCGTAATGAAGGGAGGAAAGGAATACGTCTGCGTAATGAGGCTTCATGGAGAGGTCTCAAACGAGAAGCTCGAGGAGGCGCTCAAGCTCTTCACCGGAGAAATATACCAGGTCCCGCCGGTCAGATCCAGCGTATCGAGGAGAATACGCACGAGAACAATCTATAGAATAGAATTGCTGGAGAGAGATGGAAGAAACGTCCTCCTAAGAATAGCATGTTCAGGAGGAACCTATATCAGAAAACTATGCAGCGATATAGGACTATACCTAAAATGCGGAGCACATATGCAAGAGCTTAGAAGAACGAGAGCAGGACCATTCTCAGAAGAGACAGCATACACGCTCCTAGACCTCTACGCGGCTCTAAAGGAGTATCGCGAAACGGGTAACGAGGAATCGTTAAGAAGGATATTAAGACCTCTAGAGGAGGCTGTGCAACACCTACCGAAGATATACCTCCTCGACACAGCCGTCGATGCAATATGCCATGGAGCAAACCTCGCAGTATCAGGAATAGCAAAGCTCGAAGATACGGTTAGGAAAGGCGAGACGGTAGCCCTAATGACCTTAAAAGGAGAACTAGTAGCCTTGGGAAAAAGTCTAATGAATTCATCAGAAATCCTAGAAAAAGACCATGGAATAGCAGTCGATACCGAACGAGTAATAATGGAGAGAGGAACCTATCCACCAATCTGGAAGGGTGGAAAAAGAAGGACAAGATAACCGGTGTAAGGTTTAATACCGCCTATCAAAAATAGCGAGATAGCGGCGGTACCCTAGCCTGGTAAGGGGCAGGCCTGGAGAAGGTTCTGGAGAGCCTGTGGCCCGTTCGGGCCTCGAGGGTTCAAATCCCTCCCGCCGCGCATACTTTCCTCACCCCCGTTTTAGCCTATACATCTTCTCAGTTTCGCGGTCTCGAGTAGGTATTCTCTTGCTAATTCGTCTTCTCCCTCCAGGTAGGATATTAGGAAGTTGTTTGCCATGTTCTCGTATTTTAGATGGCTTAGGTTTCTCGGCCCAAGCCTTATCCCGAGATTTTCCTCCGCATATTCTAGATCTACTATGATTTCGTCGAGGACGGTTTTCAACTCTTCTCTGCTCATTCCCGTTCTCTCGGCTGCTTTATCCAGCGCGTCTCTTAGGACATCAAGGTTTTGCCATGAGACGTATACTGCTGCCTTGTCTAGGTCTTTCCATAGATTTCGATAGATTTTTTCTAGGATTTCTAGTTCTTGCTCGCTTAGATCGTTTAGGCTTTTCAGTCCTATGAATTCTGGAGGTATTCCGATGCTGTATAATGCTCCTGCGAAGGGTATTGCTCTTGGTAGGCTTATCCTTCCTATGCTTCTGCTATATCCGAATAATCCTATGTGAAGCTTTCTAGCTCTCCTAGGGGGGATGTATTTTGCGACGCTATTTATCAATGGAGCCATCTTCTCGATTACCTTCTGATATCCATTCCTAAGCCTGGCTATTGCTTGGATTAAGATACGCTCCTCATCAGGATCTATATCCTCAGCCTCTCCTCTAGGAAGCTCGTTATTAATTTGCTCAACGGCTATTCTCACAGTATCTGGATCATAGTCGTATTTCAGAGCCGATTGTATCGTGACAGTATAGATTCCGCGATATTCTTCTAGGAAGTTTTCTAGGTTGTCTGGGGATAGATGTCCTCTGAAGGGCATGGTTCCGCAGCCTATTATCGGGTAGATCGGCAATCCTTTCTCCTCTTGTATCTTCTTCAGCTTTGAAAGCGCTATCTTCGCTAAGGCTACCGCTGGAATCATTCCATAGTTTAATGCTGGATCTGATCTGGCGATGAACACTCTTAGGTAGCTTAGCTTTGCATCCTCGATGTAATCCCCTATTATTCTATCGATGTTCGCCAGGCCATTCCATTCCTCGATTAATGGTATGACCTCTATGCTCTTAGGCCTGAATTCGCCTAACCAATCCCTTACCTTAACTGATCCGTCTAGGCTCAGTTTCTCTACGCCTGCTATAGCTTTCTCGTAATAGTTGCGAAGCCAGATGAGCTCTCTCGCCTCTGTCGTGAATGGCAATATTACCTCGAAGGTCGGCGTAACGCTTCTTCCATAAAATGCTGATGCGACGTCATATCCGACGATTATGTTCGTCAGGGTCTCGACCAGAATTTTCTTCTCAGCCTCCTCAACCCTCGGGTTTGGAACGCGGTAGGTTAGGAATACGTCCTCCCCTATAACCTTCTCCCTAAAGAATTCCCCATATTTCTCTAGAAGTTTTCGAACAACCCTGATATCGACATCCTTTCCCTCCGAATCCCACATAACCTCCTCGCAGCCCAGTATGCTATACGCGTAGTATGCTTCATAGATCTCATCATCCCCCTGAATTACGTCCCTAAGGCTACACCATTCCGGAACCCTAGCATTATCCGGATGCTGGGTGGACATCGTTCTAGGGATCTTCCTTCCGCTATCTACCATCTACCAGCCTTCAAAGGCGATGAAGACTAGTAATAAAGGTTAGTTTAGATGCCTAGCCCGGATATGGATTAGCGTTGTTCATGGGATTTCTAGACTCTTCATTCAGAGGCCGGGGATTTGGGTTAGTGTGAGGAGAACTAGTAGAGCGGTTAATGGAACGGTTATGTTATCATCTATTATCCCGAACTCGTAGTGTTCTATGAAACTGCAGGTCAAGGCTGCTACGGCTCCGGGGATTCCTAGGATCGCGGCGCCTATTGGAGTGGTCGTCAAGGCCATGGCCAGGTTGCCCCACCAAGACTTCGTCCTCCTCTTGAACATCGCATTTCTCAATAGGCCGGTTACCGCATCTCCGATCGACATAAAGATTATCGGAAGCGCGCCGAACCACGGATCCCCGGTCAGCAGCCAGCCTGCCGCCAATCCAACACCCCACATTATACAGAAATGGACCTCATACTTATTCTCCGGGACTTGGAACCAGTATAATAGCTTCCCGGTTCTATGCGGAATATATGTCATGATTGCTAAGATCACAGCGAAAATCAAGGGTATTAGCGGGCTCTCGAAGCAGAATGGGGCGATGAATGCGACCAATCCGCCAGCAAGTATGTGGATAATCTTCCGATTATAGTAGATCGCGACTCCACGCTCTAAACCTCTTCCAACCATAAGGTCATAGAACTTTCTTGTCAGAAAGCTCGTCAATAACAGAATCCAGGCAAAGAATGCTATCGCTATAATAACCTCCCGAAGGGAGATCATCCGCGCTCACAACGATCTGTTAAATAGACAGTTATATAAGTGGCTTACGACAGATGGCGAACAAAAACAGACAGGAAAAAGGCATCTTATTAAGATCAGGTCTTCGGAGGAGGCGTTAAGCCAAGCGGTTACTCGTACACTTTCACGCCGTTTGAAGGGTTGGCTTTTTCTTTCTCGAATTCTTCTATGAGCCTCATCGTTATCTCTCCTGCTTTTCCACGACCTATGATCCTCCCGGCGATCTTAGTTACCGGCACGATCTCCGCTCCAGTTCCGGTAATGAAGACTTCATCAGCCGTGAGAAGCTCGAATGGAGTAATGTCCTTCTCCTCGACGTCGTATCCAAGCCTTTTGGCGAGCTCGATTACAAAGTTTCTAGTTATTCCGGGAAGGGCTCCCGTAGTGGTTGGAGGCGTCATGATCTTCCCGTTCTAGACTATGAATATGTTCGTGGCCGTGGTCTCGGATACGAATCCTCGGTCATCGAGCATTACGGCATCGTCCGCGCCCGCTGCTATCGCCTCAAGCTTCGCCAAGATGCTGTTCAAGTAATTCATGGATTTTATCTGATGGGTCGTCGCATCGACCCTATCCCTTTTAACCGATGAGATAATCAGCGAGACCCCCTTCATCTTAGACTCCCTTCCGTATAGAGGAAGCATGGGCTCGGCGATTATTATGACGTTTGGTTTTCCGCACTTCCTAGGATCGAGCCCTAGATCTCCTACTCCTCTGGTCACTAGAACTCTTATATACGCATCTCGGAGGTTGTTCTTCCTTAAGGTTTCTAGGATGGCGTTAATCATCTCCTCCTTGGTGAGGGGTATCTCCAGCATTATGGCTTTGGCAGAATCGTAGAGCCTGTCGATATGCTCCCTGAGCTTGAAGACTACCCCGTTATACGCTCTTATTCCTTCAAAGACCCCATCTCCGTAGAGGAATCCATGATCATAGACTGAGATAGCTGCCTTACTCTTCGGATAGAATTCTCCGTTAATATATACCAGCGGCTCACGCTCCATGGCTTTTCCGGTTTAGTAACCGTAAATAAGATTTACTACGGCGGAATCCCGGCTCGGAAAATCGTAATCCATCAGCCTTATCCCTAGGCTCGCGAATCCTTTTAGCCTTCATCTACGCAAGTCTCCCTAGAATGGTCGATGAACGATACATTCTCGACGAAATCGATCATAAAATCATAGAGATCCTCCGTAGAGATGGCCGTAAGCCGTTTATCGAGATAGGTCGAAGTATAGGCTTATCCGAGGGAGCTGTCAGGCGGAGAGTGAAGCTCCTTCAAGAACGCGGAATAATAAAGAGGTTTACGATAGAGGTCGATAAAGGCTACGGCGTTAGGGCGGTTACATTCCTCCAATTCGAGCCGAGTCTCCCCCCAAAGCGTATAGTTGATGAAATTGCCAAGATAGCGGGGGTTGAAACCATTTATGAGCTAACTGGAAGATTTGACGCGCTCGCGATACTATCAGCCCCAAGCATAATCGAGTTAAATGAGCGGATAGATAAGATTAGAAACATTGAAGGGGTCAAGAATACTGAGACCGCAGTAATCCTCAGAGTAATAAGCTAGACCTCCTTTGATAGGGGGAAGACTCTAAAAGAGGCTTTCAAAAACCCTATAGCTGGAGGAGAAGCCAAAGATGGTTTTATACGAGGAGAGATGGGAGCTTGGAAGGCTCGTAACCTTCGTCCCAAATAAGAAGACTCCAATCTATAACTGGTTTTTTCTTTAAGGAGGGTTTCTCGCGGGAATTCGTCCATCTGATGTTAGATTATTTCGGAGCATCGCCTGGGTCTAGGGTTTTGGATCCCTTCCTCGGCTCTGGGACGACGCTTCTCGCATGTAAGGAATTGGGTATAGATGGGGTTGGAGTTGATGTAGCTCCCTTAGCGGTTTTCGTCTCGCAGGTCAAGATCGCCGACTACGACATAGAGGAGCTTAAAAGGACTGCTAGATGGCTTCTAGACCAGCCCTTCCGCAGACCCGACCTCTCCCAGATTAGCGGATTCGTTAAGCAATTCTTCCTTAAACCATCTCTCGAGGATATAATCTTCTTCAGGGAGAAGATCCGGGAGATAGAGGATCCGGTTGTTAAAGGATTCTTCACCCTCGCATTAATGAATGCCGCCATGAAGGTTTCATTCGCCTATAAGGATGGCGCGGTCCTAAAGGTTGTTGAGAAGCCTGTCCCACCATTCAGGAAATTCTTTAAGCGTGTGATAAAAAAGATGATCAGAGATCTTACGAAGCTCAGCTTCAAACCATGCGATCTAAGGGTTTACCTCGGCGACGCGAGGAAAATGGATTTCCTAGAGGATGAGTCTTTCGATATCGTAATCACGTCGCCCCCATATCTGAATAAGATCGAATACACGAAGGTCTATCGAATAGAATACGAATTGTTCTTTGGGGACGTGAGGATAGATCCTATGAGATCTTATCTCGGCCTCAATCCTAAGAATGTAGTCGATCAGTTTCCAGAGCTTAATCTCCCGGAGGTTGCTAAAGCCTACTTTCATGATATGCGGCTTTGTCTGGAGGAGGTTTTCCGGGTTCTTAAGCCTGGTGGGAGGGTTGCGATGGTCGTCGCTGGCGGGGTCTTCCCAGATAGAGTCGTCGAATCAGATAAGCTCGTAATGAGGCTTGCCGAGAGGGTTGGATTCGAAGGTGAGCGGATAATAGCCGTGAATAAGAGGGTTGCGACGACTAGGAGGGTGATTAAGATAGGCGAGGCTAGGGAGAGCATTCTCATAATGAGCAAGCCTGCAGGTTAGCATGATCTCAACTGATATATCCGAGCTAACCTAATTCTAACCGGATTATGCGAATAATAGGCTATAGCTCTGGAGACGAATACGATTACGGATTCCTAGTAAAGCCTGATAGCTTTATCCCGAGATACTTCGTCGAGGACGTGCTCCGCATAAGCCTCCCAAGAGAGGTTAAAGCCCTCCTACCAGATAAAGAGCTTCTCGAGCTCATAGACTCCATAACCGGAAGAATACCGATCGAGTCATTCCCAGTAGATAGCGTCCATCTCGAGCCGCCGATACCCAATCCCGGAAAAATAATATGCCTAGGATTAAACTATCATGATCACGCCGAGGAGGCTAGAGTGGATCCGCCCGAAGGGCTACCGATATTCCTCAAGCCCGCAACCGCCCTAACAGGACCATATGACCCGATAATAAAGCCGAAGCAGGTCCAACAGCTAGACTACGAGATAGAGCTCGCGGTAGTCATGGGAGATAGATGTAAGGATATCAGCCCATCAGAAGCAGAAGACTATATCTTCGGCTACATGATCCTAAACGACGTATCCGCCAGAGATATACAATTCAAAGACTGCCAATGGACTCGTGGAAAGATTCTCGATACATTCGCTCCGGTAGGCCCATGCATAGTATCGAAGGATGAGATAGGAGATCCTCATAACCTTAGGATGCTGACTAGGGTGAATAACGAGATTCGGCAAAGCTCGAATACATCGAAAATGATTAGGAAGATCCCTGAGATAATCTCGATCCTGAGCCAGGGAATGACCTTAGAGCCGGGAGACATAATCTCAACGGGAACACCTTCAGGAGTTGGAATATTCCAGAAGCCGAGTCCGAAGCTTCTCAAACCAGGGGATACGATCGAGATG
Organism: uncultured Nitrososphaeria archaeon; assembly: GCA_964396455.1. Lineage (GTDB taxonomy): Archaea > Thermoproteota > Nitrososphaeria_A > Caldarchaeales > Wolframiiraptoraceae > Wolframiiraptor. Next base: position 25,774 of record CAYNFG010000001.1, read on the forward strand.
TGGATAGAGAGGATAGGGGTGATCAGAAACCCGGTAATCTCCCTCGACTAGCTTAAGACATTCAAGGAGATTAAGGTGGAAAAATCTATAAACCCATTATTAGGCAGTCCAGCTGATCCAGATGAGCTTAAGAAGATTCGATGTGATAATTGTCGGAGGCGGGCCTGCAGGCGTCTCTGCTGCTAAGGCATCAGCTTCGACTGGTGCTAGAACCCTCCTGCTTGAGAAGAATCCTTTGATAGCGGCCTTAAAGCCCTGCGGCCAGGCGGTTAGCAAGAAGACCTTGGAGACCGCTGGGGTGAAGCCTGTCTCAGGTCTCATAATTAACGAGGTTAGCGCAAGAGTCTATGCTCCGAATGGTAGATCCGTGAAGATAAGAGAATCCGGATATATGATAAACAAGACGCTGCTCCTCCAGGAGATCGCCGCCCAGGCAGCCGAGCTTGGAGCCGAGATCCATGTTAATGAGATGTTCATCGATTTTAAACGATCTGATAATGGAGTCCTGGTTAGAACTAATCGCGGAGAATACTCCGCCTCGATAATAATCGGGGCAGATGGTTATAGTTCTAGGGTTGCCAGAGTCCTAGGGGTTAAGGATAGATCGGAGCCTATTCCAACCCTCCAATATCTAATCGCTGGATGCAGGCCGGATCCCATCGATGAAATAAGGATCTATGTTGGAAATAGGATAGCGCCAGGGGGATATGCATGGATCTTCCCGATAAGTGAGAGGCTAGTCGAGGTTGGGATAGGGGTTAGGGGGGCTCCGCTCAAGCCCTATATGGATGAGTTTCTCAAGGGGTTCGGTAAAGAGCTTAGCGGAGGCCAGGTAATAGATAATCGGGGGGCACCCGTCCCTGTTGGAGGGGTTATAGGCGAATACATCTTTGACAACGTTATCTTGGTAGGAGATGCTGCTGGAATGGTTATACCGCTAACCGGCGGCGGGATACATTCATCGATAGCCGCTGGGCTGGCGGCTGGAGAGGTCGCTGGAAGAGCAGCTCAGGAGGGTGATCCGTCGAAGGAGAGGCTGAGGGAGTTTGATGAAAAGTATAGACCATGGCTTGAGAGGATCAGAAAAAGCTTAAAGGCTTTGAGGATCTTCGAGAGGCTTAACGATGATGATCTGAATCAGCTAGCTGAGATCTTAGAAGACCGGGATATAATAGATCTCGCAAACGGTCTTAACATAGCCCGGGTTGCTAGGAAGCTTATGGCTCATCCGAGGCTCGCATTAAAGCTTGCGAGACCGCTCTTAGAGAGATAATTGCTTAAATTAACGTCCAATAATATCGTTTAGGGCGATTTGAGAAATGAAGTTTCCCGAGGTGCTTAAACTTCCTAAGAAGCTGGAGATCGAGGAGGTAGACATCGACCCCAGGGAAGCGGCGCTCCTAGTAATCGATGTTCAAAACGATTTCGCAAAGCCTGGTGGGAAGCTTTATGCCGAGGGAGCTGAGAAGATAATCCAGCCTATTAAAAGGCTTTTAGAAGATGCGAGGAAGGCTGGGGCGACGATAATCTATACCCAGGATTGGCATACTAAGGACGATCCCGAGTTCAGGATCTGGGGCGAGCATACGGTTGCAGGAAGCCTCGGAGCAGAGATAGTGGATGAGCTTAAGCCAGGCGAGGATGATATAATTGTGAGGAAGCCAAGCTATGATGCCTTCTACTCCACCCCTCTAGATCACATCCTTAGAGCGAGATCCATCAAAACCCTAATTCTAACAGGGCTTCTGGGAAATATCTGCGTCCAATGCACGGCTATCGGGGCGGCTATGAGGGGGTATAAGCTCATCCTCCCGGTTGATGCCATCTTCACCATAAGCGAGTTCGATCATGTTGCCGCCCTAAGATTCATGAACTCCATCCTAAAAGCGGTCCTAACGACTACGGATAGGATACGCTTTAGAGGTGGATAGAGGTTGGATGAGAGGAGATTCTACATAGCATCGGAAGAGGAGATTTTGTCCGGTAAGGTTACCGACATATATTTTGCCAGAACCCGCCAGATCCTCGAAAAGAAGGGTAAGGAGAATGTGGAGACCTACGCGGAGATACATGCATATAATTTTCCGAAAGACTATCGCTGGGCCATAGCCGCCGGAATATACGAGGCTGCAAGGCTCTTTGAGGGAAAGCCCATAAACGTCTATGCATTCGAGGAGGGAGAATTCTTCAGAATATACGAGCCGATATTGGCGATCGAGGGAAGATACGCTGAATACGGTATCTATGAATCAAGCCTTCTGGGGATTCTACGACATGCCACCAGCATAGCTACTAAGGCTGCAAGGCTTAGGCTAGCGGCTGGAGATAAAACCCTCCTCTTCTTCGGGATAAGATCCGTTCATCCCGCGATAGCTCCTATGGTCGATAGATATGCTCTGATAGGGGGATGCGATGCGGTCTCAAGCATTATAGGGGCGGAGCTTGCCGGCGTAAAGCCCGTCGGAACGATGCCGCATGCATTAATCCTCGTATTCGGAAGTCAGGCGGAAGCATGGAAAGCCTTCGATGAGATAATGCCGGAAGAAGTTCCGAGAATAGCCCTGTGCGACACCCTATCCGATGAGCGCTTCGAAGCCCTGAGCGCCGCTAAGATCCTTGGAGAAAAGCTTTACGGGGTTAGATTTGATACGCCAGGCTCTAGGCGGGGAGATATGAGGAAAATAGTCAGGGAGGCTCGCTGGACCCTCGACCTTGCGGGATATAAGCATGTCAAGATCTTCGTTAGCGGAGGCTTGAATGAGGAGAATATTCGAGAACTTGCAGATGTTGCAGACGGGTTTGGCGTAGGAACATCGATAGCCTTCCCACCATCGATAGACCTCGCGATGGACTTAGTCGAGGTAAATGGTAAGCCGTTCTCGAAGAGGGGAAAGCTACCTGGAAGAAAGCAGGTCTATCGATGCGAGAAGCTCCATGATATTATCGTGCCATTCCATAAGTCTATTGAGAGATGCCCGATCTGCGGGGGGAGGGTGGAGCCTCTTCTAAAACCGCTCATAAAGGATGGCAGAATCGTCAGGAAGATCCTCAAGCCCATGGAGATAAGGGAGAGGGTCGTCGAGAGGTTGAGGGAGATAGCTTCATCAGAGGATTTCCCGGAAGAACCCCTCCTCCTAATACCCTAGGGGCTGAGGGATAATCTATTTGTTAGCCCAGATCCGAGGTTTGATCGATGCGAAAGATAGTAGTCTGCATTAGCGGCTTCGCAGGATCTGGCAAAAGCACTCTCGGCAGAAAACTTGCAGAAGCTCTAGGGTTAAGATACGTTTCCGGCGGCGATGGATTAAAGCTTCTAGCGATAGAGAAGGGGTATAGCCCCGGCGGGGAGGAGTGGTGGGAGACCGAGGAGGGATTCAGATTTCTAGAGGAGAGGTTTAGGAATCCGGAATTCGATAAGGAGGTTGATCGAAAGCTTCTAGAGATCGCCGAATCCGGTAATGTCATCGTTGATAGCTGGGTTCTACCATGGCTCTATAAAGGCGGGTTCAACATCTGGCTAAAGGCTAGGCCGGAGGTCAGGGCGAGGAGACTATCTAAGCGGAGTAAGGTCTCGGTCGATGAGGCTTTGAAGATGCTTGAGCGAAGGGATAGGGAGAGTAGCGATCTCTATAAGAGGCTTTACGGCATAGAGCTTGGAAAAGACTTTGAGCCATTCCATCTAGTTCTCGATACAAGCGATCTTAACGAGGAGTCCGTCTTCAGGATAGTATTGGCCGCGGTGAAGGAGTTTTTCAAGCTTTAGCTAAAGCTTCCTCCCACTCCCTAGCTATCTTAGCCCTAATCAGTTCTTCTAGGCAGTTTTGGCAGAGCATTCCGCCATAATATCTCTCGACAGTCCTCTCGCTATGGGTTAGCTTATAATCCTTCTCCCTCGGTATACCATGAATTATACCTCCACATCTAGCGCAGTGATGATGATTCCTCTTCTCATCAACATAGTGAATGACCACCCTACCTCCAGGAGTTCTAACGTACTTCCTCTTCCGGCTTCTAGTCCTTAGGTATCTGCGAGGCATCCCGCAATCCTCCAGCCTCTAGGATTACCCTCTTTCTGCAAGATGCTCTCTGAGCAGGGAGTAAATAAACCTCACCTTTACTCCCGCGTTTCTAAGGCGAGTTCTATGATTTCTAACGCCCGCTTCTTCAATCTCTCATCTACCCTTAGGATGACGTTTCCGGCTCCTGGCTGGCCATATATTATCATAGATCCCTTGGGAGCTGAGATTATCGCGGCGAGGGTTAGTAGATCCTCCTCCCCCTTGACGAATATGACGACGTTCTCGACACCCCTCTTCAATAAGGTATCCAATACCGCTACCGCCTTGGGATTAAGCGTTCCAGCTTCATTTACAACGCGTATGAGCTTAAGTCCCCTGGTGTCGAGGATCTTGCAAGGCTTTCGCATGGTCTTTCCATCTATGATATACATGTGCGCCTCGACGCCCGCCTCTCTCAGCTTCATCGAGGTGTAGTCTCCGACGGAGATTACTCTCAGCGGCTTTTCAGCCTCTATTATGCTCTTAACCTTCTTCGCGACTTCATCCGGCTCTCCGGAGATTAGCTCGCCTGACGGCTTTCTTAGAAGCTTCTTCACGGTCTCCGGGAAGATTATCTTCTTATCTGGAGGCCATTTAAGCGACCCTGATCGCATAGCTCCCCTTCTTCTTTATCCCAAGCTCCCTCGCTATCTCGGACTTCTCCTCATCGATTACTATGATCATTCCGGAGAAGTTTTGCGTTAGATTTGTCGAGCCGCAGTTTTCGCAGCGATTCTTCATGGTTATGAACTTGCATTCTCTACAAGCTCTTTCTCTGGCCGGCATCTACTCTTCACCGGCTACCGCCTTAGCCTTCTCAGGCTTCTTTGGAGCAAGCTTTTCTAAGCTCTCCTTAATCCATTCAAGCTTTCCTAGATACGGTTGCCTGGTCGTTACGCCGACTTTCCCCGTCGTTCCATGGGTTAGGGAGACCGCCACGACCCTAAACCTGACATTATCTCCGACCTCGAGCTTCTTTCCAGTCTTCTTGCCCATGAGGATGGAGTGTCTCTCGTCATACGTGATGTAGTCATCCATTATCTGGGAGATGTGGAGGAGGGCGTCTAATGGACCAACTCTAATGAAGGCTCCAAACTCGGTTATCTCGACTATCTCTCCCTCGCCGACCTCCTGGATTCGTGGATAGAAGCAGAGGAGCTTAGCTCGAGCCTTATGATAGGTCGAGCCATCTCTCGGAAGGAGGATTCCTACCGGATCCGCCTCAACATCCACAACCATGACTATATACCCCAGATCCCCAATAATCTTCCCCTCATAAGCTTCCTTAAGCCTCTCCAAGACGACCCTCTTTAAAGGCTTGCCAAAATCTTTAGGCGGGATCGCGACTACATCCTCAATCTCGGTAAGGTAGAACATATTCCTAACCTTTTTGAAATTACCGAAATTTAGCTATTTATCTCTGATATAAGGATTCTCCCGGCTTAAAGCCTCACGCCCTCAAAGACTATTCTTAAATCCCGGGTTACGGTTAGGATCGAGATGCCCCGTTCTCTGGCTTTATCGATGAGTTCGAAGTCTATTGTTGCTATCGCTGCTTGGATTCGCTTAGCTTCTTGGAGAAGCTTCTCATCGGTTGGGAGATCTTCGGCGTGAGACTTGATCAACTTCATTTTCTCCGCTATCTTAAGCGCGGTGGAGGCCATCGCAGCCCTCCTCCCCCTTCTAGCCGATAGCCCCCTAAGCTCCTTTAAGACCTCCTCTAAGAGATAGCATTCAAGCCTTTCTCCTAGCCTTTCCTCTGCTAAGGCTATTAAATCCTTCCCCCGTTCAGCGCAATGGATTAGGAAGCTTGAATCGACTAGAACCTTCATCCTCTCTTCAGGCTACTTCTCCATAGCCTATCAATCTCCAGGCGGATCCGATTATTCTAGAGATCGCGACTTTATCGCCCTCCTCTGCCACGATCGGCCTTCTTAGCTCTAGCTCTATCTTTTCGCTAGTCCTCCTTTTTACGATCCCGCTGGTTACCGCAGAGTAGATGTTTAGGACTAGCTGCTCTCCAACATTTATCGGGGCTACCGCTACCTCCTCGCTAAGGCCTACAACCTTCTCGAAGAGGTTATACTCTATCTCGATTTCGTAGCGTGTTGGTGGGAGTGTTCCGGGGACTCCGGCCATATTTCCGGTCATCCCATCCGACTTTGTTAAAGCTGGATCGAGCTTCGTCTCTATACCGGTTAGCCCTCCACTCCTAGCCTCTTCGACATTCCTTCCTCCAGCCCTGATATTGACTACCTCGGTTATCAGGGGCTCGTTCTTCCGCTCCCCAATGATTATCCCGGGAGCTATCTCAATCTCGTCTCCGACCCTGACTACCCCGCGGATGATCGATCCCCCTATAACCCCTCCTCTAAGATTCTGAGCAGGAGTTCCTGGAGGGTTTATGTCGAATGATCTTAGGATAGGCATCCTGAAGGGTTTATCTAGCTCGCGTGGTGGTGTTGGGATGAATTTCTCCATTGCCCAGAGTAGGATATCGATTCCGACCGCATGCTGGCCTGAGACCGGGATTATGGGAGCATTCTCGACTATCGTTCCCTTGATGTACTGCCTGATCTCTTCATAGTTTTCGATTATCCGCTTCCTCGTTGAGACATCTATCTTGTTTTGGGCGAAGATCATATCCTTAACCCCGAGGATTAAGGCTGCTTGGAGATGCTCGCTATCCTGAGGCTGTGGGAATTTATGCCTGACATCCGCTACGAAGATTGCTCCATCGAAGAGGGCTGCACCCGATAACATGGTAACCATTAGCGAGTGATGGCCAGGACAGTCTATGAATGAGATCGCTCGAACGAACTCCGTCTCAGACCCGCATCTAGGACACTTCTCCTCGGTCGTGTAATTATGAGGCTCCTCGCAGCTCGGGCATCGATAGATCGCGGCATCGGCATAGCCTATCTTTATCGTGATTCCACGCTTAAGCTCCTCGGAATGTCTCGCAGGCCAGATCCCCGTAATGGCTTGAACTATCGTGCTCTTACCATTATCCACATGGCCTAGCGTCCCGATGTTTACCTCAGGCTGAGTTGGAAGAGGCTTTGGAGTAGACAAGCTTCACCGAAAATCTGCTTATCCTCCCGACTCTTAACCATTTACGTTTTCCCATTTTTAGAAGGTGTTAAGCTCGGATTCCTCGAAGAAGATTTTATGCTCTCTTTCATAGGATTCGGGGCTATCGGAGGCGTGGATGAGGTTGTCTGTTAGCTCTATTGCTAGATCTCCTCGTATCGTTCCCGGATCGGCGTCCGCCGGATCTGTTGCTCCAATTAGTTTCCTAACGACGCTTATCGCCTTCCTCCCCTCCAAGACCATGACGACGACCGTTTTATCGGCTATAGTGTTTATTAGATTCTCGTAGAACGGCTTACCGTAATGGACTTTATAGAGCTCCTCAGCCTTCTCCCTACTCATCTTGAGAACCTTCATCTGAAGTATCCTCAATCCCTTCCTCTCGAATCTCGAGATGACCTCGCCGACGAAGCCCCTCCGAACGCAGCTCGGCTTAAGCATTATGAATGTTCTCTCTACTTCCTCCGCCATACAGTTTGATGGAGTAAGCTTGAATTTAGAGATATAACGATAACTAGACAGCTTCAGGAGAATATTTCTCGGTCCATTTCAGCTTTCTCGGATCTCTATGAAACTCTATCATGCTTACCCTGCACTTCCTCGAGCAGAACCATAGCCTCGTCCCATCGTTCTTGACGTAAAGTATTCCCTTGCCATGAAGGAATTCTTTTCCGCAGAATGCGCATTTATGGGTTGTCGGCATCATTACTCACCTCATCTAATCTTCTCGGCCTCACGCTCGGTATCTAGGAGGAGTAGGATATCTCCTACTCTAACCGGCCCCTTCACATTCCTCGAGATCACTCTTCCAGCATCCCTACCCTCGAGTATCCTAACCCTTACTTGGGTTACCTCGCCCGTCACCCCGGTTCTCCCAACGATCTGCTCAACGACCGCCGGTACAGGCTCTTCTACCTTCTCAACCCTCTTGCTCATCGCCAGTCCTATGAGGTTTCAGGTAACAATCTATTCTTAACCCTTTGCTCGGTCTTCAAGCTATCCTTTAAGCTCGATCTTAACCGAGGCATAGCCCACCACAGAGCCGTAGTCTCCGGTAATATCGCCGCTTGTAGCATACTTTAACACCTCGCCATTCTTAGCTCCAGCCCTTCTACAGGCATGGAGTATCGCGGCGACGGGGCCATAGCCGCACATGGAGATGCCATACTTAGCGATCGCCTCATAGAGTCCTTCAACGTTTAGAGCTGTGATCTCCTTAAGCGCTTTAGAATCCTTCTCCTTTGCCTGATCATGTGGCTCATAATGGGTCATATCGCTTGATGCTACGAGCAATACATCTTCATAGGATCTCAAGATCTCTCCTAAAGCCTCCCCTATCCTAATACACGTCTCGAGGCTTTGATCGAGGATGCATATGGGGACGAGCTTAAACCCGGGCAGGACGTATTGGAGGAAGGGTAGCTGAACTTCTATCGAGTGCTCTCGCTCATGGGAGATCTCGTCAAGCGAGAATACATCTGATAATTTGGCGAGTTCCATGGCCAACTCCCGGTCGATCTCGATGCCTCCGAGCGGCGTAATCCACTCGCCCTCCGGAAATATCGAGACGGAGGTTCCTACGCCATAATGGTTCGGCCCTAGGACTATGACCGTTCCAACCTTCCTATCCTCGAGCTGGAGATAGGCGTGGGCTGCCACAGGCCCGGAATACATATAGCCTGCATGCGGAGCTATGAGAGCTGGAGGCTTCCCCCCATCCTCTCCACGCTTCGGAAGCCTTCCGGGTCCGAGCCTATGCATGAAAGCCCATTCAAGCTCTTTTAACAACCCCTCTTTGGAGGCTGAGTAGAACATTCCGGCGACCGCAGGCATTCTTCGAGCTTTCAAGGTTCAGCATAATAGGCCTCTACGCCAAATATATATCATTTAGCTAAATCTTCCTCGGATAAAAATGGGCGGGATCGAGAAGAGGAAGAGAGATCATATCAACCTCTGTCTAGATCTTGGAGCAGAAGCGGAGTTTATAGAAAAGACTACCTGGCTCGAATACGTCGAGCTTATACATAACGCCATGCCTGAGCTAGATTTTAACGAGATCTCCCTTAAGGCAAGGCTTCTCGGCAGAGAATTCTCCTATCCGATCCTAATTGAGGGGATGACCGGAGGCACTAGTAAGGCTTATGAGATTAATAGGAATCTCGCGGAGGCGGCTCATAGGCTCGATATACCGATGGGCGTTGGAAGCCAGAGGGCTGGAATAGAGGATCCAAGGCTTAGGGAGAGTTATAGGATCGTTAGGGAGACCGCTCCAAGGATCTTCTTGATAGGTAATATAAGTGGAGTCCAGCTTGCGAAAGGCGGCGTAGAATATGCGGAGAAGGCTATCGAGATGATCGAGGCGGATGCCCTCGCAATCCATCTAAACTGCCTTCAGGAGCTTATACAGCCAGAAGGATCTCCATCCTTCAAGGGAATATTCAAAGCGATCAAGATTGCTGTTGAAAGGCTTAGCATCCCGATAATAGTTAAGGAGGTTGGCGCCGGAATATCGCGAGAAGTGGCGGAGAAGCTTCTAGAAGCAGGGGTTAGGGTTATAGATGTCGCGGGGGCTGGGGGGACGAATTGGACGAGGATAGAATTCGAGCGAGCCAAAGGCTTAAACCCGGAGAAGTCCATGCTGGCAGAGCTTTTCCTGGAATGGGGGATACCGACGGCGGCGTCGATAATTGAGCTAGCAGCTCTTAAGGATCTAGAGCTAATAGCCTCGGGCGGTATAAGAAATGGTCTTCAGGGCGCGAAGGCAATAGCCCTAGGAGCAGACTTCGTAGGAATAGCTAAGCCCCTTCTAAAGCCCGCTCTCGAGAGTTCGGAGAAGGTTGAAAACCTGATAAAGCGCTTCGCATTAGAATTGAAGGCCGCCATGTTCCTAACAGGATCAAAGACGATAAACGATCTAAAGAAGTCGAGCTACGTCTTGCACGGCCCTCTATACGAATGGTTTATGCAGAGGGTTAAGAAACCTTAATCATGAGCCTTAATGAATTTCAGCTCATCAGCTGAGTCCCTCCTACAGAACCCAAATCTCTCAAACTGGACTATCTCATCAACCCTGACGCTTTCGACAGCCCTTTCACCATAACCTTTCACGATCTTCAGGCTCTCAGGATTGACCTCATCATTATGATAGAGAACGTCCGGCACTATCACTTCGAGTTCTAGGAAGCTTTCAGCTGGAACCCACTGGATTATCTGAATATCCTTCATCGGCTCTCTTCCGAGGAACCTGCCCCTAATCGCTCCCTCGGGATCCTTTGCTATGACCTCGAAGTTTAGCAGATATTTCAGCCTATAGATCGATCCCTGCTCCATCTTCTCAGCATCCGATCCAGCGATATAGAATTCTTGAAACGCCTCAATTCTTCTAGATCCTAGATCCGGGTTTGATGGATGATATGGCGCGTCTATCGTAAGTCTTGGAGCGTCCTCGATCACGAGCTTGACGGGGTCTGGGACGAAGAATAGTCTTCTAGCCTTTGGATCTAGAAGCCTTCTATTTATCGCGAAGAGCAGGCTCCAATCGTATTCGCGTTTGGCGTAGGAGAAGCCCGTCTGGCTGATCGTGAATTCTCTTATCGCTTCCGGCAGTATCCCTCTCCTCCTAATCCCCTCTATTGTTGGGAATCTCGGATCATCCCAGCTTGAAGCTATCCCAGCCTCTATTATCGCTCTAAGCTTCCTCTTCGAGACGGGCGTCCCCTTAAACTCGAATCTGGAATACTCGATATAGATCGGGTTCTTCATCCCTAGAAGCCCTCTGATATAGTTTTGGAGTTCGTCTCTTGGAGCGAACTCGCTGGTTCTCAAGACATGGGTTACGCCGCATAGATGATCCTCTATGGAGACCGCGAAGTCGTAGAGGGGCCAGACGCGATACCTGTCTCCGGTTAGTGGATGCGGATGCTCGATTATCCTGAAGAGGGCTGGATCCCTCATGGTCATATTCTTGCTCCGCATATCTCCGACGAGTCTTAGGGTTGCCTCTCCCTCCCTAAACCCTCCGGCCAGCATATCATTCCAAAGGCTTAGATTCTCATCCCTTCCAAGATTTCTATGCTCGCATGGTTCTCCGGAGGCTCTAAGCCTCCTAACCTTCTCGACCGGGCAGGTGCAGACATAGGCTTTCCCCATCTTTATCAGCTGCTCAGCATACTTGTAGAAAAGCTCCATATCATCGCTATTATTCTTCTCGTGATCCCATTCTATTCCAAGCCATTTATACCCACGCCTAAAGCTCTCATAATACTCGGGCTTAACCTTCCGGGGATCGGTATCCTCGAACCTTAGCCAGATCCTTCCATCATACATTCGTGCGTAGAGGTAGTTTAGTAGCCCGCTCATCGCATGGCCTATATGCATGTAGCCGCTTGGCTCGGGCGGAAGCCTGGTAACGACCTTCCCCTTCTCAGCTCCGGGGAGCGGTGGAAGCCTCTTCTCCTCAACCTTCCTCGCCTTGAGAAGCTCGGGAGCAACCTCTTCTAGAAGCCTCCTCTGCTCTTCTAAGCTCATCCGATTAACCCTCTCGACCGCCTTCTCAGCAGCCTCCTTCACCCTCCTAATCTCGGATCTCAGCTCAGGCTTCTCACCCAAGATCTTCGAGATCACCGGACCAGGCATCGCCCTGCCATCATGATCCACAGCATTCTTCAAAGCCCATTTCAAAGCCAGCTTCTCTAGATCCATTATCCCCAGATCAAGTTCCTCGGATCGATTTTAATCTTGGCTTCATCCTTTTGCTGAAGACCGGTTTGGGGAAGGGTTTTTAGCTTAGGTGATTCTTAGGTGCTGGGGAGATGAGGGCGTATGCCTAATCCATCAAAGCCGTATTATGTGAATTTCGACGTGCCTGAAGAGCTTATGAAGGCGACGCTAGAGGTTGTTAAGCTTGCTAGAGAGACTGGGAAGATTAGGAAGGGCGTGAATGAGGTGATTAAGTCGATTGAGCGTGGGCAGGCGAAATTCGTCGTCATAGCTATGGATGTTGATCCGCCTGAGATCGTGGCCTTCCTACCAACCCTCTGCGATGAGCGTAAGATACCATATACGTTCGTTGCCTCTAAGAGGGAGCTTGGAGAGGCTGCGGGTCTGCAGGTGGCTGCTAGCAGCGTCTCGATAATCGAGCCTGGAGATGCGAAGGACTTCATGGATGAGATAATTAAGAAGGTGGCCGAGATAAGGGGGGTAAAGTCCTAATCCTCGGTTAGGAGCCTCTGCTCCTCGGTAAGCTTCGATGAGACTATAAGCTTCGCCGTCGGAGACTTCGCCTTCATTATAACGTTAAATCCGCAGTATGGGCATCTCGTCTCAGCTATCTTCGAGAGCATCCTCTTCTCAAATTTCTTCCCACACCAGACGCATTGATAGAGGATCTTTTCCTCAGGAGCCTGCTCGGAGGACATTCCAATCCTAGCCCCTGCTCCCGGTTATTAAGCATTATCGAGGGGCGGGAAATCTTGATAAGCGATCTAGCCGGATTTGCATCAGGAGATGCTATTCAAAGATAGGCTTGAGGCTGGAGAAAAGCTTGCCGAGATCTTATCCGATTATCGGGGCGAGCGGGCGGCGGTTATAGCAGTCCCTAGAGGCGGGGTCGAGGTTGGATACGCGATAGCCTCGAAGCTGGATATCCCGCTTGAGGTTACTGTCCCCCGTAAGATAGGATCGCCGATGGATCCCGAGCTCGCGGTTGGAGCGGTCGCGGAAGATGGAACGATATATGTTGAGGAGGAGGTTTCTAGGATGCTCGGCGTCGGAGAGGATTGGATTAGGATCGAGGCTGAGCGAGAGCTTCAGGAGGTTCGGCGTAGGCTTGAGATATATCGTGGGGGGAAGCCTCTTCCAAGTCTCGAAGGCTATACGATCCTCCTAGTAGATGATGGTATCGCTACCGGAGCGACGATAATAGCTACAGCACGCTTTCTCAGAAAACTCGATCCGGGGAAGCTTATAATCGCGGCTCCGGTAGCTCCGCCGGAGGTTCTGCCAAAGCTATCAAAGGAGGCTGACGATATCCGATGCCTCGAAACCCCAACACCATTCTTCGCAATAGGTCAATTCTATCAAAGCTTCCCCCAGCTTAGCGACTCGGAGGTCCTCGAATATCTCTCGAGGATTAAGCGTCTGGTCTAGCCTCTCCTAAGGAAGAGGATTAGGAGATAGAGGGCGATAAGTATTATGATTAGTAGCGGCGAGGTTCCGATATAGACTCCATCAAATCTCTTTCCGAGTAGAAGTAGGGGATGGACCTCCTCGAGCCTTAGTCCAAGCTTGGATAAGGTTGGTAAGAGTATGAGGATTATGCCTAAGATTATGAGGATTACTCCTAGAAAGACGAGTGGATTTAATTGGATCTTGTCGAGCATTTTCAGCCCTTTACGACTCCGATCGGGACCAGTCTAGCGACCTTCGTTCCTATACCAGCCTTATGGCTTACCTCGGCGACTATATCCACGTTCTTATATGCTTGGTCGGCCTCCTCGACCACGGTCTCCATGCTATCGCTCCTAATGTAGATGCCTTTCCTGCTAAGCGAGTTCAAGACCTGGCTTGCGGTAAGCCTCCGCTTCGCCTCAGCTCGGCTCGCAGTCCTACCAGCGCCATGAGCCGTGCTTCCAAAGGTCATCTCCATAGCCTTTGGATTTCCTAGGAGAACCCAGCTAGCGGTTCCCATCGATCCGGGGAGTAGGACTGGCTGGCCGATATCTCTATAGTCTTCTGGGATGAGCGGATGGCCTGCGGGGAAGCTTCTCGTAGCACCCTTCCTATGAACCCAGACCTTCCTCCTAACCCCATCCACCACATGCTCCTCAAGCTTCACGATATTATGGGCGACATCATAGACTAGCTGAAGCCCGAGGGTCTCGGCGGGCTGCTTAAACACCTGCTCGAAGCTCTGTCTAACCCAGTGGCTTATCGCCTGCCTATTCGCGAAGGCGAAGTTCACAGCGCATGCAAACGCCTTCAGATAGCTTTCAGCCTCCCTGCTCTTCGCTGGAGCGCATGCAAGCTCTCGATCCGGAAGCCTTATACCGTATTTTCTCGCAGCCCGCTCCATAACCTTTAGATAGTCGCTGCAGATCTGGTGGCCGAACCCCCTGCTCCCCGTATGAACTAGAACAGTTACCTGGCCTTCATGGGTTATCCCCATACGCTTTGCAGCCTTCTCATCGAATATCTTATCGACTACCTGAACCTCTAGGAAGTGGTTTCCGCTTCCAAGAGTTCCTATCTGCGGGAATCCACGCTGTTTGGCCGCCGTGCTTACATAGCTCGGATCAGCCCCATCTAGGCATCCCTCCTCCTCGATATGCTTCAGATCCTCAGGCCATCCAAGACCGAACTTCTCGATGATGTATCTCGCACCCTCAACCGATATCCTATCAAGCTCGCTTCTAGTAACCTGAAAATCCTTCCTCCTCGATCCGAGGCCCGATGGAACGTTTCGGAATATTGTGTTTATCAGCTCTTGGATCTTAGGTCTGACATCCTTCTCATCGAGATTAGTTACCATTAGCCTGACTCCGCAGTTTATATCGTAGCCCACGCCTCCGGGCGAGATAACCCCCTCGTCATAGTCGGTCGCTGCAACCCCTCCGATCGGGAATCCGTATCCTTCATGAGCATCTGGAAGAACTACTGCATGCTTCAGTATTCCGGGGAGGGTTGCCACGTTCGATGCCTGGATTAGCGTCCTATCGGTCCTCATCTTTTCTAGAAGCTGCTCAGAAGCGAAGATCATAACCGGGACTCTCATATCAGATCTATACTTCGGAATTCTCCAAACTACCTCATCCACCTTCTCCAATGGAACCTGAGGCATATGGACACCAAGGTAATGAGTATGGAGTGCCTGCTTTAAAGATTATTCCCTTAACCGCTCCTAGAGAAAAATTATGGTGTTGGTGAGCGGGGGTTCCGCGGCTACTTCTTCCTCCTCGTCTTCTTCCTAGCTGCTTTCTTCGCCTTCTTGGCTTTTCTAGCCTTCTTTTTGGCAGGCTTCTTTTTCGCAGCCTTCTTAGCTTTAGGCTTCGGCTTTGCAGCAGCTCTAGGCTTCTTAAGAACGCTCTCCTCCAAGTAGATGAATCTCGGCTCTTCTGAAACCCTCTCCAGCTCTCCTAATGCGTTCTTAACCTCCGGATCGCTGAGAGCCTGGCTAAAAGCTTTCTCATTTGTAAATACTAGCTCAGCCACGTAGTCTACAGGCTTTCCCTCGGCCTCATGCACTCCCCTGACGACATTCATTACGAAGCTTCTCAAGCCTCGAACCTTCTTCAGGGTCTTCGCATAGGATTCCATAACCTGCCTCTCGAAATCCTCTATCGAGACCTCCGGCTTTTTCTTAATCAACTGGAGCACCTTAAGCATTTCGCTATAACGTATGATCGCCCACATTTATCTCATTCGTTTATGAAACTTTTTCTCGAAGTTGAACGCTTTCCCTATCGAGCTATGGAGATTAGGGTTGGATGCTGCGGCTGGTGCGTTAGGGGTGGTAAGAGCGCGTATTATGAAAAGTTTTCCATCGTGGAGGTTCAGGAGACCTTCTATAAGCTCCCCCAGGCGAAGACCGTTGCTAGATGGGCTGAGGCGGCTCCCGAGAACTTTAGATTCTGCATGAAGGCTTGGCAGGCGATAACCCATCCGCCTACAAGCCCTACCTGGAGGAGGAGCGGGCTAAAGATCCTGAAGTCGAAGTATGATCGCTATGGCTTCCTAAGACCTACAGAGGAGAATCTGGAAGCATGGGAGAAGACTCTCGAGATATGCAAGGCCATGAGAGCGGAGGTATGCGTAATCCAGACTCCGGCGGCCTTCAGCTATAGCGGCGAGAACCTCGCAAACGCCGAGAAGTTCTTCTCGACGATAAGAAGGGATGGGGTCTTGATAGGCTGGGAGCCTAGAGGAACCTGGAGAGATAACCTATCGGCTGTTAAGAAGCTATGCGATAAACACGATATAATCCACGTAGTCGATCCGTTTCGATGCGAGCCGGTATCGGCTCACGAGCTAGCCTACTTCAGGCTTCACGGCATAGGCGGAGGCGAGGTAAACTACAGATACAGATACTCGGATGATGATCTGGAAAAGCTTCGCGAGATCGTTGAGAAAGTATTCGAGGAGGGGAAAAAGAGGATATACGTTCTCTTCAACAACGTCTATATGAGAGAAGATGCGGCAAGATTCATCGAGGTTTTGGATAGGTCAGGTCTCCCGATAGTAACTCCTAAGAAATAATTTCCGGGGTTAAGAGATGTATGCTAGCGATTTCTTGAACTCGGAGAGTATTTTTTCGTATTCGCGTTTCTGCTCTGGAGCGATGCTTGGCTTGACCTTTTCTAGGGCTGCGAGGAAGTGTCTCATATAGACCTTGTCGATGTTTATGTTCTCTCTCGCAGCGTTTAGGGCTGCCTCTCTGCATACAGCCTCTATATCCGCGCCGGTATAACCATCGGTCATCTCGGCGAGCTTCCTTAGATCGACGTCATCTGCTAGAGGCATGTCCCTGGTATGTATCTGGAATATCTGGTATCTTCCCTCGATATCGGGCGGCGGGACGTAGATTATCCTATCGAATCTTCCTGGCCTGAGTAGCGCTGGATCGAGTATATCCGGTCTGTTAGTCGCTCCGATCACCACCACGTCCTTTAAGATCTGGATCCCGTCCATCTCTGTCAATAGCTGATTCACGATTCTATCGGTTACGCCTGCATCCGTATGCATACCCCTCCTCGGAGCGATCGCGTCAAGCTCGTCGAAGAAGATTATGCATGGGGCGGCCTCCCTAGCCCTCTGGAATATCTCTCTTACGGCCTTCTCGGATTCTCCAACCCACTTGCTGAGAATCTCAGGACCCTTAATCGAGATAAAGTTCGCCTCGCTCTCGTTTGCGACGGCCTTGGCTAGGAGAGTCTTACCTGTTCCAGGCGGGCCGTAGAGCAGGATTCCCTTCGGAGGCTTGATCCCAAGTCTCTTGAAGACGTCCGGATATTTTAATGGCCATTCGACGGCTTCTCTAAGCTCCTGCTTCGCCTGCTCTAGATCTCCTATATCCTCCCACTTGACATTCGGTATCTCGAGTATGACCTCTCTTAAGGCTGATGGCTGAACCACCTTAAGCGCGTTCATAAAGTCCTCTCGAGTAACCTTCAATTGCTCCAATACTTCCGTCGGTATGGTCTCCTTCTCTAAATCTATCTTTGGCAGGAACCTCCTCAAGGCGTTCATGGCAGCTTCTCTGCATAGGGCTGCTAGATCGGCTCCGGTAAATCCATGGGTTATATTCGCTAGCTCGTCCAGATTCACGTCTTCGGCCAACGGCATTCTCCTAGTATGTATCTGCAGGATCTCCTTCCTACCATTCCTATCTGGGACGCCTATCCTGATTTCTCGATCGAATCTCCCAGGCCTTCTTAGGGCGGGGTCTATAGCATCGATCCTATTTGTTGCTCCGATGACTATAACCTGGCCTCTGGTCTTCAATCCATCCATCAACGTTAATAGCTGGGAGACCACTCTCCGCTCGACTTCTCCGGTTACCTCGCTTCTCTTCGGAGCGATCGCATCAAGCTCGTCGATGAATATTATCGATGGAGCATTCTCCTCAGCCTCCTTGAATATCTCTCTTAGCCTCGCCTCGCTCTCACCGTAGAACTTGCTCATTATCTCAGGGCCGTTAATCGAGATGAAATGAGCGCCAGTCTCGTTTGCTATCGCCTTGGCTATCAGGGTTTTTCCGCAGCCGGGCGGCCCCCAGAGGATGACTCCCTTCGGAGGCTCTATTCCTAGATGTCTGAATAGTTCTGGATGCTTTAGCGGCAGCTCGACCATCTCTCTTATCCGCTGGAGTTCTTCATGGAGTCCTCCTATATCCTCGTAGGTTACTCCTCCAACCTCCTCAACTCTCTTAACAGGGGTTGTGCTTACCTCTATGATGGTATTCTCGGTTACTATCACGATATTAGAGGGGCTTGTCGAGGTAACCTTAAGCTCTATACCCATTCCGAGGACGGGGATGACTATTATATCGCCTCTCATAACGGGTAGGTTAAGTAGCTGGCTCCTCACAATTCGCGAGAGATCTCCAACGAATGGGAGGGTTTCGAAGGGAGCTAATACTATCTTTTTCGCAGGCTCCGCCCTAGCCTTTCTAATCGTTACATAATCGCCGACCGTAACCCCCGCATTCCTCCTAATCTCTCCATCGATCCTGATAAGACCCATTCCATCATCTTCCTTATACGGGGGCCAGACTATCGCGACCGTAGATTTTTTCCCGATTATCTCGATAAGATCTCCGGGACTTAGCCCGAGCTCCCTCATAGCCCTACTATCAACCCTAGCAATCTTTCTCCCAATATCCCTCTGCCTAGCTTCAGCAACCCTAAGCTGAACCTCCGGCCCCCTACCTCTAGATCGTATCATTCTCCAATCAATTGACTAGATCCATCTGTAGCTTATAACTATTTGGAACTATGGGAAATCTTCTCGATGGCTGTTTTCAGCTTAGTAGAGCACCTTAAAGTCCTTATATTCTCCGAGGTATTCCTCCCACTCGACATCTATGCTTATTACCTTCGCTCCCGGCGGCCCAACCCAGCACCAGGAGATCATCCGCTTTACAGCATCCTCATCTCCCTCGAAGACCGCCTCAACCCTTCCATCGGGCAGATTCCTAATCCAGCCCTTAACCCCGATCCTATCAGCCATCTTCTTCGCGCTAATCCTGTAGAAGACTCCTTGAACCCTTCCACTTATTATGACGTGAGCACGAACTTTTTTCAAAACTCTTCACGCTCACCGCCGGGCTTCAGGTTACCCATAGCATGCGTAATATTTTATGCTATCCTCGAAACCTGTTAAAAAGACATGGAAACGATGCTCGATCTAGCAATAATCGGGGGCGGGCCTGCAGGATTACTCGCAGCTTATGAAGCTGCTAGAAGCGGGGTCGAGGTAGCGGTTTTTGAGAAGAATCAGGAGATAGGGGTCTTAGATAGATGTGCCGGCCTCTTAAGCATCTCTGGATTAAACATGCTCGGAATACCTGTGAATGAAGTCTATCTACAGAATCTCGTAAATGGAGCGGTGATTAAGACTTCTTCCGGCAGGATATATAACGTGGATGCTGGAAGACCTATCGCAGCGGTCGTCGATAGAAGGATATTCGATCAGAAGCTCGCGGAAAGAGCGGAGAAGCGTGGCGCTAAAATCTTCTGCAATAGAAGAGTGTCAGACATTTCTAGAAGCGGGGAGATTTTTCTTCTAAAAACCTCAGGTGGGATAAGGATTAAAGCGCGATGGATAATCGATGCCGAGGGAGCTGGAGCGGCTCTTCTCAAAAGGCTTTTCAAAACTGCTCCGGAATCAAGTAAATGGATACCGATAATCCAGCTATTAGTTAGAAATCATGGATTAGATCGGCACTACGTGTATATTTATTTCAAGAGGTATTTGCCGGACTTCTTCTCCTATCTCATCCCAATCGATGAAGAGTATGGCAAGCTTGGAGCCGCCTCCAGAATCCCAAATTTAAACGGGATGTTGAAGAAGTTTCTCGAGGAAGAGTTTCCGGATGCTCTGGTCCTGAAGAGAATATCCTATATTGTTTATACTGGTTATCCGATTGATAGTATAGCCTTTTTTCCTCAGAGGTTTATACCTGTAGGCGATGCCGCTGGCCATGTAAAAGCTACTACTGGCGGAGGGGTTATAATGGGTGGAATAATCTCGACCAATATCGCTAAAGCGATATCAGAGCATTTAATCGGGGGAGATCCGAGTAAATTCCTGGGGAATGCTAGGCTCGTCTTGAAGGAGCTTCGGAGAATCGCCTTTCTTAGAAATCTTGTCTGGAGGCTGGCTTTTTCCGAACTCTACGAGCTATTGCTAAGCCTACTATGCTCTAGTCTTGGAAATGCATATCTCAGGAGAAGGGGGGATATGGATTTCCAGTTCTCGGCTTTGCTAGGCTCTAGGCATAGCTTATATAAAGGCATCTCCTCCTCAGTTCGATGAGTAGCGGCGAGGAGATCGTGCTCCCGATCTGCACATCCTGTAGAAAACCCATAAACCCGCATGAGCATGCGATAAAATTTCCTTGCCCAAATTGCGGCAAGGTAACGATTTGGCGTTGTGAGATCTGTAGAGAGCTTGCAAAGCCTTATACATGCCCTTCATGCGGCTTTACAGGTCCATGAGGTGCTGGATATGGCTAAGGTAGCTATTATAGTTGAGATCCTTCCAGCAGATCCGGCTATTAATTTAGACGATCTTATCAATAGGATTAGGGAAAAGCTTCCGGAAGGCTTCGAATTGAAAAGCTTTGAAACAAGGCCTGTGGCCTTCGGTCTCTCCCTGATTAAGGCGATGTTCGTGGTTCCTGAGGAGGAAGGCGCCTCGGAGAAGCTTGAGAAGGCGATAAGCGGATTTGAGGATGTTCAGGAAGTTAATATTGTCGCTATGACGAGGCTTTAGCATCTTTCCGCCTCCGGAATCAGGTAGAGGCCGGGTTTTCTGAAGATAAAATATCCTCTCTCCGATTCTTACTTAAATAGTAGCCTAGGCTGATATCAGGTAGTAGGGCTGATGAGTCCGAAGGAGCTGCGCTTAAGGGTTGTTGAGGCTCGTCAAAGGGATGTCGGATATGGTATAGCTAGGATTGATAGAGAGGTTGGTGCTTCGGCCGGATTCCAGACCGGCGATATTGTTGAGATTATAGGGAGGAAGGTTACGGCCGCAACCCTTTGGCTAGGCTATATGGAGGATGAGAAGGATGTTATCCGTATAGACGGCTATATTAGGAATAATGCTGGAGTATCCTTAAACGAGTGGGTTACGGTTAGGGAGGCTAAGGTTAGGGAGGCTCAGCTCGTAGTCCTCGCACCCGTAAATTCCTCGATCAGGCCTGATGAGAACTTCACTAGGCTCGTCAAGAGTAGGCTTATCGAGTATCCGATAGTCCAGAGGAATATAATCCCAGTAATGTTCTTCGGAAACCTCTTCACCTTCACGGTCCTACAGACTAGGCCGCAGGGCGTCGTCAAGATAACCCCGAGAACCAGGCTGATAATACACTCGAAGGCGATGCAGGAGAAGATGTTGAAGACGACCGTAACCTACGAGGATATAGGAGGATTACATGAGCAGATCCAGCGGATAAGAGAGATGATAGAGCTTCCGCTAAGATATCCGGAGCTATTCCAGAAGCTTGGGATAGAGCCTCCGAAGGGGGTATTACTTTACGGCCCGCCCGGCTGCGGGAAGACTCTTCTAGCCAAGGCTGTCGCAACTGAGGCCG
>CAYNFG010000001.1:47338-77977 GCA_964396455.1 uncultured Nitrososphaeria archaeon
GGCCCGCCCGGCTGCGGGAAGACTCTTCTAGCCAAGGCTGTCGCAACTGAGGCCGAGGCGAACTTCATCCTAATCAACGGCCCCGAGATAATGAACAAGTATTATGGTGAGAGCGAGGCGAGGCTGAGGGAGATCTTTAGAAAGGCTGAGGAAGAAGCTCCATCCATAATCTTCATCGACGAGATAGACGCGATCGCTCCGAAGAGAAGCGAGGTAACCGGAGAAGTCGAGAAGAGGGTCGTAGCCCAGCTATTAGCCCTCATGGATGGTCTAGAGAGCAGAGGCCAGGTAATAGTCATCGGAGCGACGAATAGGCCGAATGCTCTGGATCCTGCTCTAAGAAGGCCTGGAAGATTCGATAGGGAGATAGAGATAGGGATACCGGATAGGAATGGTAGGAAGGAGATCCTGCAGATACATACTCGTGGGATGCCGTTAGCCGAAGACGTGAATCTAGATAAGCTCGCCGAGATAACTAGAGGATATACCGGAGCCGATCTAGCAGCCCTATGCAGAGAAGCTGCCATGAAGGCCATCAGGAGAATCCTACCGAGCATAGACTTCTCGGAGGAGAAGATCCCGCCCGAGGTACTCGATAAGCTAGTCGTAACCATGAAAGACTTCATGGAAGCATTCAGAGAGATAACCCCGACAGCGCTCAGGGAGATAGAGGTCGAGGTCCCGAATGTTAGATGGGAGGATATAGGAGGGCTTGAGGATGTTAAGCGGCAGCTTATAGAGGCCGTCGAATGGCCATTAAAATACCCTGAGAAATTCGAGAGAATGGGGATCAGGCCTCCGAAGGGAATCCTGCTCTACGGCCCGCCCGGCTGTGGAAAAACTATGCTCGCTAAGGCGATAGCGACCGAGGCTGAGGCGAACTTCATCTCGATTAAGGGTCCTGAAATATTCAATAAATGGGTTGGAGAGTCCGAGAAGGCCGTAAGAGAGATATTTAGAAAGGCGAGGCAGGCCGCCCCATGCATAATCTTCTTCGACGAGATAGAGTCCGTCGTTACTCGAAAGGATTTGAGAGACGATTCATCGGGGGTCGCGAGTAGGGTTACAAGCCAGATCCTAGCCGAGATGGATGGCATAGAAGAGCTTTCGGACGTCCTCGTAATCGGGGCGACTAATAGGCCGGAGCTCCTCGATCCAGCGATCCTAAGGCCAGGAAGATTTGATAGGCTAATCTACGTCCCGCCGCCTGATGAGAAGTCGAGATACCAGATCCTAAAGATCTATACTAGGAGGATGCCGCTAGCCCCGGATGTATCGCTTAAAGACCTAGCGATTAGAACTGAAATGTATAGCGGCGCCGATCTAGCGGCGTTATGCAGGGAGGCCGCCATGAATGCTTTGAGGAGAAGCCTGGACGCTGAATATGTTACGAGACAAGACTTCGAGCAGGCGTTAAACATGATCAAGCCAAGCATCACCCCGCAGCTATTAAAGGAGTATGAGCGGGTGAGCGAGCTTCTGAGATATAAGAAGGAGCAGCATATCATGATAAGCTGAGAGAAGCCATGACGAGCAAAGAGTATTCTAGGAAGCTTATAAGACCTGGAAGCGAGATCTATCCAAGGATAATCGAGGTTCTTGAAAAGCTTGGCGGAAAAACTATGGAGTCAAATCTCCTGGAAGAATTAAAGAAGCGTGGATTCGATATAACCCTGCCAGAGCTTAGACAGATGCTGATGAAGCTCGAGATAAGGGATAAGGTTAGAGTGCTAAGCCTCGATGAAGAACGGCGAGTCGTCGAACTCTTGGTGAAAAGGCAGCCCGGAAGCTAGCTCTAAAACCATTGATCGAGGCTCGTTAACCCTTTAGCCTTCTTTAACGCATCCCTTAACTCGTTTAATGCTTTATCGACCCTCTCTTCGGAGAAGTCGTGTTCATCGCATAGCATCCTCTTAACCCCCTCATAATCGATCTCCCTCCATTCGATCTCATAATCCTTTGTAACCTCAGGATTTAGAAAGATTCTCCTTATCTCGGCTGGATCCACGTCCAAAGTCTTGCCGATGGCCTTCAAGGCTTTCTCAGCAGAGCCATACGTCTTGATCAGCTTAAGAGCAGTCTTTGGGCCGACGCCCTTAACCCCCTCACAATAATCCGTTCCGACGAGGATCGCCAGGTCTATTAGCTGCTCTCTCGTTATCCCAAGCTCTTCTAACAGCTTGTCGAGATGGATTAGCTCCGGCTCCACCTCGACGTATTCCTTTCTTCCGGGCAGCTTCCTCCTACCAACTATGGAGATGTTCCTGACGAGCCTTGGAGACCCGAAGAGTAGAGAGTCGAAGTCTTGGGATCCGGATGCATAAGCATCTCCCCGAGCTGCTAGATAGGCTGCCTGAGCCTCCCCCTCGCTTGGAGCTTGGACTATTGGGAGGCCCATTAGGGTTAGAAGCTTCTTAGAGCTTTCTACTATGAATTCGTTAAGGCTTGCAGCCTGCTTAGCATACTTCTGAGCTTCCTCGATCCTCCCCTCGGCCAGAGCTTGCTCATAAAGTCTTCTCGCCTCCTCCCTACGCTCAGTCCTCTCCTCTACCGTAGCCCTCTTCAGCTCGGGCGGCCTGCCATCATATACGAAGATCGGCTTAATCCCTATCTTAAGCAGGTTTATCGTTCTGAAGAATAAGCCGCTTAGATGGCTCGTTATCCTACCCCGCCTATCCATTAAAGGTCTTCCATCCGGGCCTCGGATGATCGTGATGAACTGGTAGAGGATGTTGTATGCATCGAGGGCTACGGCTTTACCGCTTAGAGATTCGAGAGATATCTTCTGGACGGCCGCCTCAGGTATGATCTCACGAATTTTTACGCCCATGCCCTTTCCCAACGCTATAGGATTCGAATTGGCGTATAAAGGTTAAGAGATTTTCCGAAGATCTAATACGAAGATATGTTTTCTTGGAGCGACCTCCATAACCTCCCTCGCAAATACTATCTCGACTCCATAACCATGCTCCCGAGCCTTATCAAGCACCTCTTTCTCAAGCTTCTCAACCGAGTCCGATGCTCCATAGAAATGTATTATCCCATTCTCCTTGCATACCCTTAGCCCGGTCTCTATGAATCCTAGGGAGCTATGCGGAAGATCCATTATCACCCTATCGTATCGCTCCCTGACATCCTCCAAGACTTTTCTAGCATCTCCGTGAATCGGGGTTACCCGATCCGCCACCTTATTCAGCCTAATATTCTCAACCAGATACCGGTATGCTTCAGGATTCAGCTCTATGGCCGTAACCCTGCACTCGGGCTGGATTCTCGCGATTATTATCGAGAATGGGCCTACCCCGGCGAACATGTCGAGAACATTTTCTCCCGGAGCGACGCTTCTCGCCACCCTAAGCCTCTCGCCAGAAAACCTAGGATTAAAGAATACTTTCCTGAGATCGAGCTTAAGCATGCATCCATGCTCCCTATGAATAGTCTCCGTATCATTCGATCCCGCAACCACCTCAACCCTCCTAATACGATACTCTCCGACGGTCTCCCCCCTCATCAAAACGCTCTTCACCCGAGGGTGAAGCTTCATAAGCTCCTCCCCGATAAGCCTAGAATATCCTCTCAACTCGTCCGGGATCTCTATCAGGATTAGGTCTCCTATCAAGTCGTATGATGATGGAATGTATTGGATTAGGTCTTTTGGAATCTTATCCTTGAGGGCGTCCTTAAGGGATCGAGGCTTCGTGGATCTAGGCTCGAAAGAGCATTCCACAATCTGAGCGTTGAACTCTTCAAGAATTCTCTTCAACCTTTCATCAGGCTCGGTTATCGGGAAGACTACGAACCTATCCAGCTGACACGGCTTAAGCTCTCCCTCTAAGACCCCAAGATCGAGGAGAATTCTCCTCAGCTCTTCGGCCCTCTTCTCGGATACCTTTACGCCGAGCTTAAGGATTTTCATGGCTATCTACCGATGAGGCTGCATCTTCTGCCTCGCGTAATAGAATTCTCAGCTTCTCCACGACATTTAACGCATCTTCTCCGAGAATAAGGATCATGGGTTCTTTACCCCAGTCTCCGAGATGATATATCATATCCGGTATATCGCCGATCCTCCTTATGGCCGCCTCTATCCCCCAAGGTATCGTTGCTCCCTCAATCTTCTTAATCTCCTCGGGCTCCTCTCTTCTATCATAGAAGCTTATCCTCCATCCGAGCTTCTTGGCAGCCTCGATAAACTTTTCATCATATCTTATGTTCATGGCCGCCCTAATACTCGGATGATGTCTCATGACCGTTAGAATCGCTTTGGCTACATGTTTTGATGCCCCGAACCAGGGATGCTCCGATGCCTTAACCTCATCCCATAACTTGACTATCCTTCCGGGTATTGCTGCGACGTCCTCTATGTCTTCCGCGTTCTCAATCGCCATGCATAGATTCGACTGGCATTCGGGTATCGCCTTCCATGCGAGTTTATCGCTTTCGAGAACTTTGACCGCCTTCCTCATATCTTCTAGAACCGCAAACTTCTCCGCAGCTCGGTAAAGCTCTCCGAGGGGGTTAACAGGGCCATGACCCCTCCCTATTGGAAGGCCGTTTTTTATCGCGTTGAATATGAATCTCTTCGCTATCCCAACCGCCTCGAACAGGCTTCTACCTTTCGCGAGCTCGGCTGCTATCGCTGATGCGAATGAGCATCCAGTTCCATGAGTATTCTTGCTTTCTATCCTCTTAGATTCATAGAGCTTGAACTCGCCATCGTAGTAGAGGACGTCTATCACCTTTTCTCCGGGGAGGTGTCCTCCCTTCACAACGACGCCCCTAGCACCTAGATCTGCGATTAGCCTCGCGGCCTTCTTCTGCGAATCCAGATCTCTAACCTTTATCCCGGATAAGACCTCGGCCTCCCTCGCGTTCGGGGTTAAGACGTGCGCTAGCGGCAGGAGGTGATCGATAAACGTTCTTATCGCCTCCTCTCTTAGAAGCCTGGCTCCGCTCTTAGCAACCATCACCGGATCGACGACTATCGGCGCTTGAACCTCTTTAAGCTCGGATGCTACAGCCTCGATTATCTCGCTAGTATGGAGCATCCCGGTCTTAACAGCATCAACCCCGATGTCTTGGAGGACTACCCTAATCTGCTCTCTAACCATCTCGACGGGGACGTCGTGTATCATCGTAACCTCGACCGTATTCTGGGCAGTTATCGCCGTTATCGCGCTCATCCCATAGACCCCTAAGGCTGCAAAAGTCTTCAGATCGGCTTGTATCCCGGCGCCACCGCCGGAATCCGATCCAGCTATTGTCAAGGCTCTAGGAATCCTCATCCAGAAGGTAGTGATCCAAGGCCAATACTTTTAAGATTTCGAGAGACTCAAAACCAGATCCACCTCACGCTTCAATCTATCGAGAAGCTTCTTCTCCCTAACGCTTATCCCTGAACCCTTATCATCCGAAAGGATAACGCCTTCGTAAGCTGTCGCGGTGAAGGTCTCGGCGGAGCTCATCAGCTTTAGAATATCGTCGATCTCGCCATAATGGAGGTAGATGGTCAAGTCGTTTACCAAGAGTATCCTCGTAGGCTCTTCGAGAAATTTCTTAAACAGCCTCCTCGCAGCCTCATAATTCCTCCTAGCATACTCAAGAACCTCATCCTTACTCCTGCCAAGAGTCCGCGGAGGAAATATCCTATCAGGCTTTAGATACCTCACTCGATAAACGTTTCCAGTATATCCTTCTGTGAGCCTCCCTATATCGCCATAACCCGGAGCGAGATCGATTAGAGTGGTCTCGGATTCGAGGCCGACCTCCACTAGGAAGTCTATGAACTTGGCGAGTAGCCTAGTCTTTCCAGAGCCGATCTCGCCCACTATGAGAATCCTCTTTCCGAGAAAATCTTGGAAATCCATATTCATGATCTATCCGATCTCCTCATTTTAAAATCAAGTTTTTATAACCGCGGCATGGAGTAACCCCGGATGAACGGATCCCCCATAAGGAAGATCTCGCTCCTCATAGCCCTCACGGCGGTCGGCGTAATCATAGCTCCGCTAGCCTGGTTCCCTTTCATATCGACCAAGGCATTCCCAGGCCAGCATCTAGTAAACGCCATAGCAGGAGTATTGCTCGGCCCCTGGTTGGCTACTATAGCAGCAATCCTCATCGGGATAATCAGAAACGCGCTCGGGATAGGGACTATCTATGCTTTTCCAGGAGGGATTCCAGGAGCGATAGTGGTCGGCTTAGCATATCTTCTAACAAGAAATGCTAGAAACCCTCTAGTAAGGTATTCTGCAGCACTACTAGAGCCTATAGGAACTGTTCTCATAGGCGGCACCCTCTCGATATTCATAGTCGCGCCGGCCGTCGGGGATATAAGATTGCTTGGAGCGATCGAGCAATACGGCTTATACAGCTTTCTACCAATCTTCTGGGCTGGATGGGCTGCAAGCTCGGTTCCCGGATCCATAATAGGCTATCTAGTCTTACTAACCCTTGATAAAAGCGGCTTGCTCGGACAATTACTACCACAAAGACCTATCTCTCAGGCCAGACGAAGAGATCGCTCGTAAAGAAGTTGGTCAGGGTTCCGAAGCCTATCGCGAATACATAGGATACGAGCTTATTGAAGCCTAGTATATCGACGAGTAGGTAGAGGCTTGCGACCGTGACGAGTAGCCCGAGGATTCTAGACCAGTGGAAGTTTAGAAGCCTAAAGGATAGGCTTGATCCGCCCCTCCTCTCTCTAAAAGTCCATAGATCGTTGAAGACGAAGTTGTTCAGTATCGCGGCCTCGGTTGCGATTATGCTGGCTATTAGGTGGTTTAACTTAGATATCTCGACGAGAATCCAGAAGCATAGATAATTTACTATGACTCCTGATCCGCCGACTATCCCGAACTTCAGAAACGTTATCGAGAAGATTTTACGCCTAACCCAGGCGAGGATGCTCTTTATGGATTTCATCGTCAGAAGCTCTCTCTTAGATACAGCTCTTTAAGCTTTGCCAAATTCGTCGCGAAATTCCCTCTGGAATCGACTGGAGTCTCGAGGATTAATGGAAGCGGCCTGATTACTGGATGGTGGGTTAGCTCGAAGAATCCTCTCTCGCCGATCTTCCCCATCCCGATATGCTCATGTCTGTCTATCCCGCTTCCAAGATCTCCCTTCGAGTCGTTAACATGGACTACTTTAAGCCTCTTCAATCCTATTATCTCGTCGAAATCCTTTAGCGTATTCTCGATCGCCTCGCGGGTTCTAAAGTCGTAGCCGGCTGCGAAGGCGTGGCACGTGTCGAGGCATACGCCGACCCTCTCCTCATCCTCTATTAGGTCTAGTATCCTCCGTATATCCTCGAATCTCGATCCGACGCTATTCTTTTGGCCAGCCATATTCTCCAGCAGGATCATCACGTCGTTATCGACCTTAGATAGAGCGGTATTCACGGCTTTAGCAGCCTGCCTAATCCCAGCCGCGATCCCCTTACCTAGATGGCTTCCAACGTGAACGACTAGATACTGTAGGCCGAGCTGGCCAGCTCTCTTAAGCTCTTGGATAAGCGAGTTCGTAGATCTTCGATGGGCGGTCTTATCGGGCGATGAGATATTCGGGAGATAGGGCATATGGGCTACGGCGGTCTTAAACCCGGCCTCGCTAAACTTCTTCCTGAACATCTCGATCTCCTTCTTCTTAAGAGGCTTAGCCTCCCATCCCCTTGGATTTCTGGTAAATATCTGGAAGGTCGTGCAGCCAAGCTCCCTAGCCCTATCAACGGCTTTATCGATCGATCCAGAGATTGAGACATGAGCGCCTAGAAGCATCCATCGAGAAGAAAATAATCCAAGGCTTAAATCTTTATGGTGAGCCGGCTTCTCCGCGAGCCTCCCTAGAAGCCCTCCTAAAGCCGAGGCCGCCACCATGCTTCAGCCTCACGAGAAATTCTCTAGCCTTCTCAGAGTCGGGGCTGGAAAACAGTATAGACTCCTCGTCGAGCTGCCAAGAATGCCCACAGCTAAAACATCTAACAGCCTTCAGGGCCGTAGTGAGCTGGAGGAAGCCGCATCGGGGGCACCTTACAACCTTGAAAACCTTCCCCAATCCCGATCCGCTAACCTAAGCATCTACCCGAAATAAAGAGCTTATCCCGAGAGGATACATGCAGTCTAACAAGGATTATGGGCGTAATGAAATGGGTATTAGATCGCAGAAGTAGAAGCGATTATCGCGGAAGACGATTCTCCCAACCCTAAACCTTATCCTCCTCCGGAATATCGGCCCATCATATACGAATGTATGAAATTCCCCGTTTTCACCACATGGATCCACTCCGGTCGGGAGATCGCGTAGAAACTCTTCATCATATATTCTGCCGACGAACCTCCTATCAAGGGATTTTGAATCGACGCAGGTGACAATCGCTTTGAAGCCGAGGTCTATGAATTCTCGAGCGAGCTTAGCTGTATCCCTTCCCCAGATGGGGAATAATGCCTTCATCCCAATCTTCGATAGGCTCTCCTCCCGATACCTCCTAACATCCTCTAGAAGGATATCTCCAAAGGCGACAGCGGATACTCCAAGCCTCCTATACCTCGTTAAAGCCTCCCTCATCCTCGCATCATAATCCTCGTTCGAGGAACCCCTAGCGATGTAGATCTTCTCTAATCGAAGACCTATAGAATCCGCCTGCTCCTCCAACAAGACCTGCCGAACGCCATGCATGCTCACCCTACCATACTCCTTTGTCAGGGTCGTCAATAACGCCACAACCTCATAATCCCGACTCTCCAACAGCTTATACAAGGCCATAGCGCTATCCTTTCCACCACTCCACGTAAAGAGAACTCTCTCCCTAACCATATCAGCCATTACATACTCAAGATGATCAAGACAATTTTTATCCCCATCCAAGTAAAACCCCCGAAAACAATACGAACCTCCTCCCCCACAGCTCTTAAAGCCCGTCACCTACAGCTCCGATTATGTTTAAAACCCGCCATAATATAATACTGGGTGAAAGCCCGGTCGTCTAGCGGCCAATCCAGCTGGTCAGACCAAGGGGGCCAAGGATCCCGGGCTTTGGATCACATGGCCGCGTAAAAGGGGTGAGAGGAAACCCGGGGACCTGGGTTCGAATCCCAGCCGGGCTACCATCTTAACCCTATTTTTTGAAACAGCATTTTTCAGATCTCATATTAACTTCATGGAGAAGAAGCTGGATGAAGAGCTTCAGGATGCATTGTGAATCATAGTCAGCCTTTTTTAGGGAGCTATGATGGCGATCCGCTACCTGTAGCATAGAAGTCGAAAGCCTCCTTTTTACATATTTTCGCTTTTCCTCCGGCTAGCTGGAATCCATAATAGTTTTTATCAGATGGATCGGTATACTGTCTTGGTAATGTAGATGGGGTTGGAGGATGAGATTAACAGGTTGAGGGGTAGGGATGATGGGTTGAGTAGGTTGAAGCTTGATGTTATAAGGGTGCTGGCCATCTTTGGTGGAGTTTCTTGGATAAGCGAGATCATTCCGGATATAGTTAAGCTTCGCGGCCGTGTCCCGGATTATGCGCTTACGGATATTATGCTGGATAGGGCTTTGGAGGAGCTTAGGTCTAGTGGGCTGGTGATCGTGGAGTCGAGGAGGAGGGGCATGTTTCCTTCTAAAGGCGTTTACGAGGATAAGCTGGTCAAGCTTAGGGATTTGGGGGCTGTTAGGAGGGCGCTTGCTGGAGATGAGATCTACAAGGGTTATCTCTCTCGGCAGATGGAGGCTATAAAGCGAGCCACGGAGGATATCCGATAGGTTCTCGCCTTAGCCGGTTTTAGAGGCGGTGAGGACCGCCGGCTCCCTACCCAGATATTCGGCTGCCGTCAAGACATCCTTCCCCTCTTCTCTCGCGGTCTCATAAACTTCCTTCACCCTCTCCCTATACCTCGGTTCCCTCGGCAGGTGATGATCGTAGATTATCAGCTCTGAATCTATACTCCTAATTATTTTCTTCATGTTCTCGATCGCTCTCCGCAGGTTGATGAGGTTTAGCATGTATGGGATTAGATAGGTGCTCGGCCCATCGACGATCAGGATGTTGGGCTTCTCGCGGATTATCCATTCGGCTTGATCTTCTATCACGGGGCCTTCTAGATCGGATGTGTGAAGGATCCTCTCGCCCTCGTATATTATCTCGATCGAGGTAACCCATCCAACCCTAGCATACTCTATTCCATGGAAGTTCGGCTTGCTAAATTTCATCAACGTATTTCCGCGTCTAAAGGTCTTCGAGTCGGCGAATTTTACCCTGCAGTTTTTTAGGGTTAGCTCCGGTATTCTTGGCATCCTATTCCATTCTTCAACGCGCTTCCTAAACCATCTCCTTCCGAGCTCTAGAAGCTCACGTTTTCTCTCGGAGTATTCTCCATAATCTCTCGAGCGAGCTATTGGCAGATCATCTAATGGATCGGGATAGTCCTCGGGCTGGGGTTCCTCGAGCAGGTCTTCTAGGTCAGCTTTCCCGAACTCTTTTACGAGGTTGCTGTAAAATCTTTCAGCCCTCTTTCTCTGGGAGCTGTTTATGTATTTATTCGGGTCTTTGGCTAGGATCGTCTTCCCCTCATAGAGCCTTCTGTCGAAGTCCGTGAAGTGGTCGTAATGATAATGGCTTATCACTATTATGTCCGCCTTTCTCGAGGCTTCGAGTATAGCCGATCTAGCCTCTCTAAGCCATCTACGTTTAAGCTCTTTCGGCGCCGGGAATCCAGGCTGCATCTCCGCTGCTCCGGGATCTATCAGGATGGAGGCGTCCGGGGTCTCGACTAGGGTGCAGGCGGACTTCGCTCCTAGGGAGTCGAACCAGACTAGCTCAAACTCGATATATTTCATCTCGATCGTTCCAGACGATATACTCGGCTTGGCTTGTAAATTCGTTTCCGCCCGCCTGCCATAATGTTTATGAATAAGCTAGTTATTGGGTGTGCTGAGCAGCTATGGAGTATGTTTATGCAGCCCTCCTACTTCATAGGGCTGGGAAAGAGGTTAGCGAGGAGAATGTGAAGAAGGTGTTATCGGCTGCTGGGATAAACCCGGACGAGGCTAGGGTTAAGGCTTTGGTCGCCGCCCTCTCAGAGGTCAATATCGACGAGGTCTTGAAGAGCGCTACAGCCATGCCGGTAGCAGCTCCTGCAGCAGCGCCGGCCGCAGCTCCTCAGCCGGCTGAAGAGGAGAAGAAGCCTGAAGCCAAGGAGGAGAAGAAGAAAGAGGAGGAGAAGAAGGAGGAAGAGGCTCTAGCAGGGCTAAGCGCCCTATTCGGCTAAAACCCCATAACCCACCGCCGAAAACCTCTATCCTCAACAGGCTCTCTCCTCCGCATTTTTAATCCTTAAATCCATATTTACTGCTAGTTAGGATAAACTGGGGTTTCGGAATCCCTGTCTCGGGATAGGTGAGGATTGTTGAGATTTGAGCCGGAGGCTTACTCCCTCGAATTCTTCAAGGAGCATGGCTATATCCGGAAGAAGTGCAGGGTTTGTGGAGAATATTTCTGGACTCTTAACCCTGATAGAGATGTCTGCGGAGATTCTCCATGCGAGCCTTACCAGTTTATTGGGAAAAATCTTACCAAGCGGAGAATGAGGCTGAGAGAGGTTAGAGAGGCTTTTCTAAAATTCTTTGAGAAGCATGGTCATACGATAATCTCGCCCTACCCCGTCGTCGCTAGATGGCGTTCGGACATGTTCTTGACGGATGCGAGCATCGTCGATTTCCAGCCATTCGTAACCTCCGGCATAGCTCCTCCTCCAGCAAACCCGCTGGTCATAAGCCAGCCCTGCATAAGGCTCGTCGATATAGATAAGGTTGGGCTTACCTTCGGCAGGCATCTCACAATCTTCGAGATGGGCGGGGCTCACGCCTTCAACTACCCGGATAGAGAAGTGTATTGGAAGGAGGAGACCGTTAGATATTATCACGAATTCGCTCAGGAGGTCTTCGGGATACCCGAGGAGGAGCTGATCTATAAGGAGGGCGTCTGGAGCGGTGGAGGTAATGCTGGCCCATGCTTCGAATCGATCTCCTATGGTCTCGAACTCGCAACCCTCGTCTTCATGCAGTATAAGACGGTCGGCGATAAGTTGATCGAGCTTCCGATAAGAACTGTCGATACAGGCTATGGGATCGAGCGATTCACCTGGCTAACCCAGGGAACTCCAAGCTGCTTCGACGCGATTTACGGCGAGCTTTATCCAAGGCTCTCCAAGCTTATCGAGCTTCCGAAGGTCGATGAGAAGCTCCTCCTCCAATACTCGCCCTATACGGCGCTAGTAGTCCCGAAGGCTGGGATGAGCGTTGCGGAGGCTAGGAGGAGGGTTTCCGAGGCGTCCGGAATCCCGCTCCAGAGGATAGTTGAGGAGATCGCTCCGCTTGAGAAGATCTACGCGGCATTAGACTTCACCAAATCCATCTCCTTCATCATAAGCGAGGGCGTAGTCCCCTCAAACGTCCGCGAAGGATATCTCGCAAGGCTATTAATAAGAAAGGCTTACAGGCTCCTAAAGGAGATAGGCTATGAGGATAAGCTTCTAGACCTAATAGACCTCCAAGTCCAATATTGGGGCGAAGACTTCCCGCATCTAAAAGAGATGCGAGACGAGCTTCTCGACATAATCGAGACGGAGATCAGGAAGTTCGAGGAGACCATAGCTAAGGGGTCGAGCTATGCGGAACGCGAGCTATCAAATATGAAGAAGCGGGGAGTTAAGGAGGTTCCGCTAGAATTCTTGATCAAGGCATACGATGAGAGGGGATTAACCCCGGATGTGATAGAGCCTATTGCTGAAAAAATTGGGATAGCGGTAAAGGTTCCGGAAAACTTCTATGAATTAGTCGCCGCTAGGCATCTAAGAGAAGAGGAGGCTGAGGCTCCGGGCGAGGAGACTAAAATCCTTGAGGAGGCTTTCAAAGAGGTTCCCGCAACCGTGAAAGCATATTATCAAGAGCCGTATAAGCTAAGATTCGAGGCAAAAGTCCTAAAGGTTTATGGGAACTATCTTGCACTCGATAAGACCTACTTCTATCCCGAGGGGGGAGGAGCGGTCTCGGATCAAGGCGTCCTACGGTCATCTAAGGGAGAGTGTAGGGTCGTTGATGTCCAGCTATTGAGCGGCGGGGTTATAGTCCATCGAGTGGAGGGTCCCCTACCCGATGAGGGGGAGACTGTTGAGGGTGAGGTCGACTGGCGGCGAAGGCACTCGATCATGAGGCATCATACGGCTACACACATAATTCTGGGCGCCGCTAGGAGAATACTTGGCAAGCATGCATGGCAGGCCGGCGCTAGGAAGGAGCCTTCCTTCGCAAGGCTGGATATAAGCCATCATAAGAGGCTCAGCTACGAGGAGATCAAGCGGATAGAGGATGAGGCGAATAAGATCGTGGCCAAGAGGATTCCCGTCAAAATAGCTACGATGGATAGAAATGAGGCTGAGAGGAGATACGGATTCCAGCTTTATCAGGGTGGAGAGGTCCCATCGGCGGAGATAAGGGTGGTCGAGATCCCGGGATGGGATGTAGAGGCATGCGGAGGACTCCACGTGGAGAACACCGAGGATGTAGGATTCATCAAGATAATAAGAACCGAGCGAATACAGGATGGCGTCGAGAGGCTGGTCTTCGCAGCCGGGCCAGCAGCCCTACCATACATCCAGGAGGAATGGCTCCAGCTTAGAAGAATCTCGGAGAAGATCGGCACGCCGCTAGAATTCTTGGAGAAGAAGCTCGAGGAACTCCTCAGCGAGCTTAAGGATCTCCGGAGAACCGTCAGAAGACTACTAGGATATGCGGCTAAGCTTAGGGCTCAGGAGCTTAGAGAAATGCCTGAGCTTAGGATTCGGGGCATCAGGTTCTATGCTACATGCGAGCTAGAATCCGATCAGGAGTATGTTCTAAAGATCTCCGATAACCTGCTTGGAGAGGAGGATGCGGAATGCTTTATCGCGGTTTATGGCGAGGATAAGCCTAGGCTGCTGATAATAGCTAATCGGAAGGCGATAGATCTTGGAATTCATGGGGGAAGGCTCGCGGCGAAGCTTGCTGAAAGGCTTGGCGGAAAGGGAGGCGGAAGGGAGAGGCTAGGTCAAGGCGGCGTCGCAAGAAGACCTACGATAGACGAACTTAGAAAAATCGTCTCAGAAATAGTTTCAGGGATGTGAGGATGCTGGAAGCCTAGGAGAAAGCTCCTCCTCACTCTAGCTTCGCATGCGTTTTAAGCGTCTGAGCCATCGCTTCAGCCTTCAGGATTATGTCCTTGATCGTATCCTTCGATGGTATCTCGGCTTCGACCGCGAGGGCTTTAGCCTCCATCATGCACTTAATCAGTATCGGCTTAATGGTCTCAGGCGTTACATAGCCGATCTCAACCGATAGCGTTAAAGCATTCCGATGAGCCGATTTAATCTCCTCACGCATCTTCTCCAAGTCTATCTCGAGCTGCTCCTTTGTTAGGAGGACGCCGTCCTCAAACGCCTTCTCGATTACGACTCCCTTTAGGACGGCCTTGATATCTAGCCTAGCTAGTAGCGAGGCGAGCTCCGGCGAGATCACATCGCCCTTCCTAGCTACGACCGTGTCTTTAGCGATCCAGATCTGCCCACCCTCTATCTTCGTCGGGATCCCCAGCTTACCGAACTCGCTTAGAATTGGGCCGGGTGGGAGACCGGTATTCATCTCGGGGACCACGACATCGAAGTCCGCCTTCTCTCCAGCCTTCGCATGCATCGGTATCCTATTCTTATCCAGTATGATCTTCAGCTTGAAGGCGCTGATATTCGAGAAGATGAAGCCTATCGGCTCCTTAAAGTCCTCGATAATCTTCGAGAGCTCGGGTTTCCCAGCCTTCTCGGCAGCCTTCATGAAGAGGGTCTTTTTCGCGACACGTATGGTTGCTATATCTCTAAGCTTCCTCCTGATCTCATGGATTAGATTCGCCCTCAGCCCCGTAAGCTTGAAGATTGCTATCACCCTATGAGATGAGATCAAGTTTGCTAGCTCTTCAACCTCCTTAATCTTCCATTCCGGGATCCTACGCCTAGGCTTTGCAACAGCCTGCACGGACAAGCATTATCCACCTCTCACCTATTCTTCGAATTCGACCTCTACAGGCTCTCCCATAGTCTTCTTAATGTAGATTGACTGGATGTTCTTGAACCTCCTCTCAAGCCTATCCACGATCTTAGATATCACGGCGGCAGCATTTTCTGCAAGCTCTCGCGAGTCCATATCCTCGGTCCCGATCAAGCACATGGCCTGAGGATTTTTCCTAACATTTATGGCCACGCTCTTCTTCAGGCTCCTAACAAGCTCGGCCAGGTTAACTCCCTGAGGTATCGGCTGAGGCCTCTTCCCCCGACCTCCTAAAGCAGCTCCGAGAGCTCTCGCCGCAAGGCCCATTAGAGCAGGCTCTACTAGGAAGAAATCGTATTGGGAGGCTATCTTCTTGGCAATCCTCTTATTGCCTATCAAGACCTCGAGCTCGTCCCGCTCGATAACCCTATCAACTTCTGGAAGCTTCTTAGCCTCTGAGGCTAGGGCTGGCCCAGCTATAACACAGATCTTGCTAGGCTTTCCACCCCTTCCATGGGGCAGCTCTATCACCTCGTAGATTCTATTTTCAGGCTTTTTCAGATCTATATCCCTGAGGTTTACTATCAGCTCTATGGATTGCTTAAAGTTTCTCGGCTTCCCGGCTTTCTTAGCCTTCTCAACCGCTTCAACTAATGATTCTTCAAGAGTCCTTAGCATTTCTCTAGTTGAGGCGTGGGCTTGCACGATTTAAATATTGTCGCTTAAGCCCTCCTCAGCTTTCTTCAGCCTTCTTGATAAGTTCGTCGTAGGCTCCTGCATCGACCTCCCTTATCACTTCCTTAGCCCTCTTCCCCTCGACGGTTACCCCCATGCTAAGACATGTTCCTAGAACCTGTTTTACGGCAGCTTTCAGGGTCTTGGCGCGCATATCGGGCATCTTAAGCTTGGCGATCTTAATCACCTGCTCCATGCTTAGATTCCCGACGAATTCCCTATTCGGCTGTGATGATCCTTTCTCGATCCCAGCCTCCTTGACTATTAGGGCTGCGGTCGTCGGGGTTCCAACCCTAACCTCGAACTTCTTAGTATCGGTATCTATTACAACTTCGACAGGCACCCTCATACCCTTAAACTCGCTAGTCTTTCGATTAATCTCCTCGACGACCTGGAGGACATTTACTCCTAGAGGTCCTAGAGCTGGCCCTATCGGCGGACCCGCCGTCGCCTCGCCGCCTTGGATCAGGAATTTCAGGGTCTTCTCAGGCATAATCTAAACCCCCTTCTCCTTTATCACCCGAACCTGATCTGCTGGAACCGATATCGGGAGGACGAAGGTCGTATCGGTCGGCTCGATCGTTACCTCGTTTTTAGGTTTATCGATCCTTATAACCTTGCCGCTTATGCCCTGGAGCGGCCCCGAGATTATCTCAACCATATCGCCTACCGAGAGTGTTTCGATTGTCGGCTTCTCGACCAGATGGATCATTAGCTCATCTTTCTTAACAGGCATTATCGCCCTCGCCTTAACATGCTTTATCCCTTGGACTATCATCGAGACCTTATCCTTGCTTTCAGCCTCTATGAAGATATAGCCTCGGATTCCGGGAAGGATTAGGATGGAGTATATGCCTTGGGAGGGTGAAGTTATCCTAGCCTCGATTATTCTAGCCACATTCCTCTCCTGACCCGTGGTGACCTTGACCATGAAGAATGTAGGTCTTCTGGGGGCTTCAGCCATCCTCCTTCATCCTCCCTTATGCTCCCTGGATCGCTAATGCTAAGAATTTTACTATGAAGGTTATTACCCCTATGGCTGCGACCCCCATCAACGTTATCCTTATGGCGAGCATGAGCTCCCGTCTCGTCGGCTTCCGGGTAAGCTTAAGCGTAGCCCCAGCCGATCTAAGAAACTCTCTTAACCCCATTCCGAGAATCCCCGCTCCCCCCACCATATATGTTTAGCTCCAGCTAATCCTAACACTTTTTATCCCGAATGTAAGGCTCTCTAGAGGATGAAGAAGACGCATAAGCGGAGCTCTGACCTAGAGCTGATCCTAGAAAGCCTCGCCTCATCCACCAGATTAAACATGCTTAAATCCCTAGCCTATCAAAAGCTAAGCTACTCGGAGCTTGCGAAAGCCGTTGGAATGGATAGGGATAAAGATGCTGGAAAATTCTCATACCATCTGAGGAAACTCTTGGAATGCGGATTAATCGAAGTCGATTCAAGCTCTGGGAAATATACGCTCTCTCAAAAAGGCGTTACAGTCTTTAAGCATCTGGAGAAGCTCGAGGAGGAGGTCGGCGGAAGAACCTTAATGATCGTTAGGAGAAGCGATCAAATCATAGAGCCCTTCGATAAGAATAAAATCGCGGAAGCCTTAATCAAGGAAGCGAAGCTCTCGCCCAAGCTTGCTAAGGAGGTCGCGTCGATCACCGAGAAGAAGCTCCTCGACCTCAAGATAGACTATCTCACGGCACCCCTAATACGAGAATTAGTCAATTCAATTCTGCTTGACATGGGGCTAGAAAAGTATAGGCATAAATTGACGAGGATCGGAATGCCCCTACACGACGCCGAAACCCTCTTTAAGCGAGCAGTCAGCCAAGGAGATTGGAAGCTATTCCTAGAGGAGGCGTCAGGATCAATAATCAAGGAGTATCTCCTCCTCAACTTCCTGCCAAGAAAGATAGCGGAAATGCATCTTCATGGCGGAATCGATATACATCCGATAAACGGTTGGCTGACAAATATCTTCTCGAGAATGATATCTCTAGACTCGCAGAATCTCGTCGAATCTGCTATTGACCTGATAGCCTCAACGATCTATACGAAATACGAGGTAATGCTTTGCGGAGAAGCCCCGGCCCTTAAAAGGCTTTTAGAGAACATCCCCCACAACCTTTCATCCAGAACACTCCTCTCCCTTCAACTGAATGAGGAGCTTCTACCGCTGATAGAGAATATCGATGCTAGGCTTGGAATCTTACTCAATATACTCCAGCATAATCCCCAGGAGCTGATCAAGCTGAGTAGGAGGCTTAATAGGCTTGGAATACCTCATAGCTTCTCAATCTCGGATGAGGTATGCTTCAGCGGATTCAAGCTTAATAACGATCTCCAGGCAATCCACTCGATAATCTCCTTCAACGTCCTCGAGCTAGTAATGCTATGCGGAGGAGATTTGGAAAGAATTATTACGAGATTAAAGGAGCGCGTAAAGGCTGTCATACCTATCCTGAAGAAAGGTCTTGAGATAATTTCCAAGTTCCATCCGAGGATACGTGCATGCTCTATAATCTCGCTTAGCGGGATTGTGGAGGCATCGAAGCTTCTGGCGAGGGATAAGTCGTCGGTGATCGAGGAGGCAATAGAGATAGAGCTTGCGATAATCAAGGAGGTTTCCAAGATCATCTCGCAGGATGGCGGTGGGAGAATCCTACTAGGAGGTAGGTGTCCAAAATTGGCCGCAAGAAGATTCCTCCAAATAGATTCCTACCGCTATGGAGAGGAAAATCTTAAGAACGTTATCAAGGGCGGGTCGAGGATATATTCGGTGACGCCGATCCCCGATCTAGAAGATTTTAAGAGCATCGATTCTTGGATAGATTCGATCAAGGAGATTGTGAGATTCCTCGATGGCGGATTCTACATAAGCTTAAAGGCTAATAGGTTCTCGAAGGGCTTAAGCGATGCGATCCATCTTGCAGAGAACTTGAACAAGCTTAACCGCTATGGAGTTATCTCGATAAGCGTAGGCAGTTAACCTACTTCCTCGACTTAAGAAGGAGTATTGCTCTAGCTAGATCGCCGTTCGCCTCTATCAGGGCATTTCGCGCCTCCTCCTCGCTTACCCCGGCTTGCGCCGCTACGAGCGTTATATCCTCCTCGCTCGGCTCATATTTCTCTTCTAAAGCTGCTTCCTCGATAACCTCCTCTCCGCCGACTATCTGATAGACCCTCTCCCCCTCGAGCTTCATCTCGAATATATTCGCCCCCTCCAAGACTATCTCCTTATCCGGGAATTTTATCCTAACTTCCTCGGCTTTTCCAAGCTCCCTAATATCCAAGCCTAAGCTTCCAAGCATCTTAGCCTGCAGTCTCCTTAACTGCCTCGGGGATATCCTTCGCATATCCTCGTATGATCTTATCCTGA
Organism: uncultured Nitrososphaeria archaeon; assembly: GCA_964396455.1. Classification (GTDB taxonomy): domain Archaea; phylum Thermoproteota; class Nitrososphaeria_A; order Caldarchaeales; family Wolframiiraptoraceae; genus Wolframiiraptor. Next base: position 66,521 of record CAYNFG010000001.1, read on the forward strand.
CAGGATTTAAGTCTTCAAAACCTTGCGAATCTTTACAATAACTCCCTCCCGAAGCTCTCTCATAGTCTGGCTGGAAACCACAGCTCTCCCAATAGCTATTATCCCTCCATCTACATCCTCGATAATCACCTCGTCGCCCGGTCTTAGGTTAGGTGAGCATGAGAGAAGGTCTCTGGCGGTCGGGTTAAGGCCCTTCAGAATCTTCTCCACAGCCGATTTCCTAACGATTACTCTCGGAGCATCCTCCCCAAGTATTTTCCTAAGCCTTTCAGCACCCTCCAAGCTCAGGGCTAAAAGATTATCCGGATAGCGTATCGTCGCGAGGAGCTTTTCTCCATGATAGACGTAGCGAGGCCTACCCGTCCTCTTAGAAACTTCGATCCTGCAATCTTCTGGGAATAGTTTTTCTCCGACGCCTTTACCGAATTGATAGTCCGCTAGGTCTCTTATGATTCTTAGTAGATTAGGTGAGGGCTTTGAAGTATCCTGGTCCATTATTAATCCTCCTTCTAAGCTTCTCCGCCAGCGGGATCGGCATCTCTGCATCGAGCTTGATAAAGTTCTCGTTGTAATCGAGGATGTTGATCTTCGAGAATTGGCATATCTCGTTTATCATCTTCATCGAGTCGCTGGTGTATGGGAGTAGCGTCTCAACCCTGATAAAGCCCTTTAATAGCTTCGAAGCCTTCTCCTGAAGCTCTGAAAGCCCCCAGCGATATTTTGCGGATATGAGGGTGTATGGAAGCTCTAGATCGAGCTCCTCGATCTTCTCCTCGGCTTCTCTAAGCCCGCATAGATCCACCTTATTGAATACTAGGAGTATGGGGACGTCGTGAGCGCCTATGCTATAGAGGGTTTGTAGGGATGTCTCGATCTTCTCCCTCAGCTTTGGAAGCGGGTCTGAGATATCGGCCACGAGTAGGACTAGGTCGGATAAGGCTATCTCTCTAAGCGTTGCATGAAACGCCTCGACTAGGAGTGTTGGAAGATTCTTTATGAAACCTACGGTATCGGATAGGAAGACGGGCTTACCATCCAGCCTGGTAATCCTCGTGGTCGGGGTTAGGGTTGTGAAGAGCTGCGAGTTCACGGTAACCCTCTCCCGGGTCAGAGCGTTGAAGAGGGTTGATTTACCAGCATTAGTATATCCCGCTAGGGATACTATCGGGAGACCACGCTTCCTCCGCTCAACCCTGATCAAGTCCATATGCTTTTTAATATGCTCTATCTTCCTGCTTATCGAGACGATCCTCCTATGAATCTCATCATAGTAGACGTCTGCCTCGTAAGCGCCTAGGCCGTGGAATCCAGGCTGCTCACCCTTCTTAGCGAGCCTAACCTTCTCCTTAGCCCTCGATAACTCGTATTTTAGCTCGGCGAGCTTTATCTGAAGCTTAGCCTCAAGACTACTTGCATGAAGGCTGAAGATCTCGAGTATGAGCTGGGTTCTCGTGATTATCGGAACCTTGAGAGCTTTAGCGAGATTATACTCTTGGACGGGCTTTAGCTCGTTCTCGAAGATAACCTTCTGGATATCCATCTGCCGAACAACCTTCCTCAGCTCCTCAACCTTTCCAGGGCCTATGTTATACTCTGGATGGGGCGGTCTCACCTGCTTAAGCTCATAGACTACATCATATCCTGCGGTCTTACAAAGCTCTCTAAGCTCTACTAGATTATCCTCTTCACCCTTTGAGACTCGATGGACTATCGCAACCCTCACGCTTCACCTATCTTAGATAGGAGCCATTTTAAAACTTTGAGATCTATTTCTGCTTCTTTTTTAAGAGGTCGCCTAAGCTTATCCCACTACTCGCAGGCTTGCCTTTGCTGAGAAAGTATCTCTCTAGATCTTTTAATGATTCCTCGGCTGGGACTAGGAGGGTTATCTTAAGAAATTTCTCAAGCTTCTTCGCGAGCGCTATCGATGGTTTTAGCTCGTTTGCCTCGATCTTTTTTATCACGGTCGATTTTTCTCCTATCTGCTTGGCCAGCTCTTCTTGGGTTAAGCCTAGGCTCATTCTTGCTTTCTTAACGATCTCGCCGAAGTCTTCTACAAGTTCTAGATCCTCTCCTGGTAGCTCTCTGCCCCTTTTTCTGCTTCTCCACATGCCGTAGATACCCCTGTGGAGTCGCTTATTAATCCTCTCCGAAAATTGATGTACGCAGATTATGTTAATAAGGTCGTAGGAGATAGTCTCGCCGAAAATGGGGGATCCGAAGAAGCCGAGGAAGCAGTATGAGACGCCGAAGCATCCTTGGAAGGCTGATAGGCTAGCTGCCGAGCTTCAGCTCGTAGGAGAATATGGCTTGAGGAATAAGCGGGAGCTTTGGAGGGCTGAGACCATTCTTAGAAAGATCAGAACTCATGCTAGAAAGCTCTTCGGATTAACGGGAGAGCAGAGGGTTAGGGAGGAGCGTGCCCTGATAGGAAGGCTCTATAGGATGGGCCTCGTCGATGAGAACGCGACCGCCGATGACGTTCTTAAGCTTACGGTTAGAGATATTCTCGAGAGAAGGCTTCAGACGATGGTTTACAGGCTAGGTCTCGCCAGAACAATCCACCAGGCTAGGCAGTTTATAGTTCATGGACATGTCTATGTCGGGGATAAGAAGGTGAGATCCCCAAGCTATCACGTCATGAGGGGAGAGGAGAATCTAATTAGGGTGGCTCTGCCGATAGCTACACAACAGCAATCATCCAGCGAGGCGGGAAAAGAATCCTCCAGAAGCTAGGATCTCAGAATATAGATTAGATGGGGAAGCTCGGATAGAAAGTTTCTTAACGCTAGATCTACCGCATGCGGTGATCCCGGAAGACAGATCACAACCTTATCCTTTACGACTCCCATTAAAGCTCTGCTAAGAATAGCTGCAGCACCTATCTCTTGGAAGCTAAGCCAGCGGAATAGCTCGCCAAACCCCTCGACAACCTTCTCCAGAAGAGGCTTAACAGCCTCAATAGTCTTATCATCCTTCGAGAAGCCCGTGCCGCCGATGAAGATTATGACATCTACCTCCGGATTTTCTAAAAGCTCGAGAAGCCTCCCCCTAATCATATCTAAATCGTCATCGACTAGATCGCGTAGCCTAACCTCATGACCAGCTTCTCTAATCAGGTTGAATCCTATCTCCTGAGATTCGTCGGAATAAGGCTTACCCGAGGTTTTAGCCGCATACCTCGAACTACTCACGGTTATTAACGCGAAGGCTAGCTTTCTTGGAGCATGCTTTCTATGCTCATGGTATGGCCGTTTCAAGGCTCTCCCTTCCTCTTCTCAACAACCCTCACGTATGAGATCTCGGTCTCCGGATATTGTCCAGCCTCATCCTTCTCGTAGGCTTTAACGACGTCCCAGATATTCAGCAAGGCTATCGTTACCGCGGTTAATGCCTCCATCTCGACCCCAGTTTTTTCAAAGGCTATAACCCTGGCCGTTACCTCTACCCCGTCATCCCTTATGGAGCATGTGATATCTACGTGATCCAGTTTTAGGGGATGGCAGAGTGGTAGGAGAAGGGATGTAAGCTTCGCAGCGTTTATCCCGGCGAGCCTAGCGACCTGAAGCGGATCTCCCTTCTCCACGGCTCCAGCCTTAATCCTCCTTATGGTCTCCTCCCTAAGCTTGATAAAGCCTCTCGCAACCGCCTCCCTCCTCACGATGGGCTTCCCCGATACATCGACCTGCCTAATCGACAAGAATCCAAACACCCATGATTAAACGGTCATAGCTGATTGATTAAACCTTCCCCAAATGGAATATCTTAAATCATAGCCAGCCGATGGTCTAGGCGATGAAGATACTCTACGCTCCATGGCGTATGGCCTACATAAGAAAGTTCTGCAGAAAAGAGGAGTCTGGATGCTTTCTCTGTAGGGCTGCGAGGGAGGAGAACGACTCGGAGAACCTCGTGGTTTATCGTGGGGAGAGCTGCTTCGTAATCTTGAACCGCTATCCCTACAATAACGGGCATCTAATGATCGCTCCATACAGGCATATCGGCGACCTCCTAGATCTAAGCGGGAGCGAGAGTTCCGAGATAATGAAGCTTCTCAAGATCTCAATCAAAGCTCTTAGGGAGGAGTATAAACCCGATGGATTTAATATAGGCGTTAATCTTGGGAGGGCTGCCGGAGCCGGATTGGAAGATCATATACATTTTCATGTCGTTCCCCGCTGGATAGGCGATACAAATTTTATGCCGATTCTTTCGGAGACGAAGGTCGTGCCCGAGGCTTTGAAGGAGAGTTGGGAGAGGCTTAAGAAGCGTTTTGAGAATCTGAAAGCCTAGCTACCCTCATACGAACCTCATCATAGTATTTTGAAGATGGGCTCGCTAGCAGAGATACTCTACTAGGATAATCCTCTGCTAGATACTCGTAGCCGATGAGACTTCCCAATTTCTCCGCGAAGGCTCTTATCTCATCGAGGGATGGCATAGCCTCACGCCTAAGCCTCTTCTGCGATTCTCCTACATGCATATACCCCTTAAGCTCAACGAAGTCCGGATCAGCCAATTTAATTAACTCGGCGTATTTCTCAGGCTCCTTAATCGTATAGCCTTTCACCATTATCAGTCTAATCACCTTTCTAGAGCGTTGATAATCCTTCATGATCTTCAGGCTTTCCATAAGCCTCTCCCAGCTATCGGGTATCAGGGGTCTGCAGATCGCCTTATGAGTGGCTATATCCGGTCCATAGAGGCTTATGTAGAGATTTGTTGGCTCCGCATCGGCTTCGATCAGCTCCTTAAGCCTAGCTGGGTTAGTCCCATTCGTAACTAGGAATGTCGTCATCCCCCTATTTCTCGCAAGCTTTATCAAATCTGCCAAGTAGGGATAGATCGTCGGCTCACCATCCAAGGATATCGCCATATGCTTAGGCTCCATGGCTTCTTCAAACAATCTTCTATCGACTTTCGGATTTCCCTTAAATCCTGAGAGAAGCTGCCTCTGCTCCCTAATCAATCCGTCTAGAATATCCTCCGGCTTATCCCAATCGCCTGCATAGCCCTCAACCCGGTTAATCGTATGATGCCTCCAGCAGAAGATGCACATCATATTACAGTATTGGAGGGTTGGCGTCATCTGGAGGCAGCGATGGCTCCTAATCCCATACCAGCCCTTATAACAGTTCTTCCCACCCCTTAGAACGGACTTCGTCCAATGACAGATCTTGACGGCGGAGTGTCTTCCAACGATACGGTATCCTGCCTTCCTAAGCTTGGCATACTCCTTTATCAGCTGGCTTGAGACCTTTTCCAAGCTAGACTCCATCGGCTCTGCTCCTAGCATTATCTTAGCTAAGCCATAAGATTAACATATTCCTTGGATTCGAGTCTGGTAAGATATATTAGCAGATTCCCGTCTCCCATTCTCGTTGATCGACTATGAGCGATTTGAAGAAGCGTTTGAAATCCGGAGAGCTGGCATTAGGAACATGGATTACCATAAATCATCCAGATGTCGTTGACGCGCTCTCGGGGCTACCCCTCGACTGGCTGGTCTTCGACATGGAGCATGCTCCGCTCGAGATCTCGGATATAGAGGTATTGATGATGCCACTTAGGGGGACGAATATAGCCCCAATAATCAGGGTTCCCTGGAACGATATGGTCATGATAAAAAGGGCTCTAGACATCGGGGCGGAAGGGATACTCGTACCCTGGGTGAATACGAGGAGAGAAGCAGAAGAAGCGGTTAGATACGCATCCTATCCTCCGAGGGGGGTTAGGGGAGCTGGACCTAGAAGGGCTATCAGATATGGGAAGAGAAGCTTCCTCGAATACTATAGAAGTTTCGAGGAGAATGAGAGGCTAATCTTGGTTCAGGTAGAGACGGGGAAGGCTATCGAAAATCTGGAAGACATCCTCTCGACGCCGGGGATAGATGTCGCTTACGTCGGACCACTAGACTTATCAACCAATCTCGGGATCCCAACCCAGTATGATCACCCGAAATTCCAAGAGGTATTGAGAAGGGTGGTTAAGGCTTGTGAGAAATATGATGTTACGCCGGGGATACACGGCTTTGGTCTCGGATATGTTAAGAAGGCTATAGAGCAGGGATTTAGATTCATAGCGCTAATGAGCGATCTCGGCGTAATGAGGAGAGGGTTTGAAAGATTGCTTAAGGAGCTTGGAAGAGCCGAGGAGGAAGCCGCGGCGGGATACTAGCCTCAAGCCTCTACCCCATTTTTCTTAATGCTTTGAAGAGCCTTTTCTCAGCCTTAACGAGTTCGCTCGACCTATGGATGTTTGTAAGCCTTGTTAAAACGGGCATTCCTGAAAGCTTTTCCTGCGAAAACTCCTTCGCGAATTCTCCGCTCCATATCTCGTCAGCCTCCTTCTCAACGATCTCCTTAATGAGCTGATAGTATCGCTTTATCCTAGTTAGCTGGCCGTATTGGCTCGTCCTCGAATGATATTTCAATTGCTCTATAAGCCCCTCCTCAGCCATCGCCTTAGCCTGCTCGGCTAGTTCGCCGGAAGCATAAAGCTCTAGGATGGCTGCCTCCGGCGATACCTTATACCGCTTAGTAGCTATCTCGAAGTATGCTAGCATGGCCGCTATTAGTATCGGTATGTGGGTGTGCTCGCTTAGGAGATCGAGGAAAGCCTCCTCCTCGAAGGACGATTTTAAGGCTACTCCACCAGGCCTACCTATCGCACCTATACCCTTTGCTAATGCCTTAGCATACTCCCAAGCCTTTCCAGAAGAGTCTTGAGAAACTCCTAGTAGGACAGGGTATCCTAAACCCTGCTTATGTCTTTCTAGAATACCCCAGGAGAACATTCTGGGAGCAACCATTATCACGTCGGTATTCGATGGAGGCTTGATTAGGTTATAAGCGATATTGTAGCCGCTTGCGAGATCGAGGATGAAGAAATCCTTCTTCTTAATCTCAGCTTCCATCATCCCATAATATACATCGGGAGCTACCTCATCCGGAACCAGCAGAAGAGCGATGTCGGAGATCCTGACGGCTTCTTTAATCTCATAAACCTTAAACCCGTCTTTCTCAGCCCTCCTCCAATACTCATCTCTAATATTTCCGATGACAACCTCCAAACCATTCTCCCTTAAGATCGTCGCCTGAACCCTTCCCTGATTACCATACCCGATTACCGAGATCACCTTATCTTTTAAGAGGGTAAGATCTCCATCGAAGAAGAACTCCGCTGCCATAAGCCTATCTTCTCCTTCATTCTTAAATCATTTTCACCTCCTCCAGCGATCTAACCTTCATGACCTCCGGATTGAAGAGGTTTTCCGGCCTCTCGCCCCTGAGAACCTTTACTATCCCGGAGGCCGCTAGCTCCGCCATCTTAGATCTAGTCTCATGAGATGCGCTTCCTATATGTGGTGTTAGAACAACATTCTCTAGCTTTAGAAGCGGGTTATCTTGAGCTATCGGCTCCTCCTCGAATACGTCTAAACCTGCTCCAGCTATCCACCCCTCCCTCAACGCCTTAACCAGAGCATCCTGATCTATTATCGGGCCACGCGCAGTATTCACCAAGATCGCCGTCCTTTTCATAAGCTTCAACTCCTTCTCGCCGATCATCCTCCTAGTTTGAGGCGTTAGAGGCGTATGAATCGATACTACATCCGATTCCTTCAAAACCCTCTCAAGCGTAGCATACTCTACTCCAAGCTCCTGCTCCAATTCCGGCCTTCTGACGATATCGTAATACAGCACCTTCATATCGAAGCCCTTTGCGCGTCTAGCGACCGCAGCCCCGATCCTCCCCAACCCAATTATCCCTAAGGTCTTTCCATGGACATCATAGCCCAGCATCATGGTCGGGGCCCAAGCTATCCTCCATTCCCCCCTCCTCACATAGGAGTCTGCCTCGACTATCCTTCTAGCGACAGCCAATATGAGCGCCCAAGCGTGATCCGCGACCGTCTCCGTTAAGACTCCCGGGGTATGGACTACGTAGATCCCCTTCGAGGTAGCGTAATCTACGTCTATATGATCTACGCCCACGCTCATGGTTCCGATAACCCTAAGCTTCTCCGCCCTATCCAATACCTCTCTATCAATCCTCTCGTTTAGGGTGCAGTATATCGCATCAACATCCTCCACCGCCTTCAGGAGCTCTTCTCGTGTAGGCGGCGGAACCTCATCCCTATAAACTACATCACAGCGCTCTCTTAGAATTTTTAAGCCTATCTCCGGTATCCTTCTGGTAACATATACTTTAGGCTTCATTTTGGCGTTGTACTAGAGCTTCGGGCATATAAGCATTTAGCATTTCAGGGAAAGTATCTCTTGGAGGAGGCTTTCGCTTGTAGCTGCGATGACCCCGTATCTCCCCCTATCATATATCGAGGGGTTTTCCTCTCCACCAATTATCAGATACACTCCACCACTCCATTTCAAGAGGGTTACAGATGCTGCGAAGTCCATCAGCTTCAAGTCTTTTGAGAGGCAGACGAATGCGTCAGCTTTCCCATCTAGAATATATGCGATCTCGAGGCTTGCAGCCGCAAAGAACCTTACATGCCTCGCCTTTCTAGCAAGCCTTATAGTCCATTCTGTGGGATTTGTGGAGTCTTCGCTATCCTTTTTTAGGCTAGCAAGATCTACGAATACGAGGGCTTTTGAAAGAGCGGAATTCCTCCTGATTTTCGGCTTCCCGTCATCTACGGTTACTCCGGTCTCCAAGTCTCCGAGATATATTCTGCCGGTTGAATGGTCTATTACGCCTGCGGCTATGGCATCAGATAAATGAACGCCCTTACTGATCATTATCGCAGATGCGTTAAAGGGAAGCCCGTAGGCAACGTTATTTGATCCATCGACCGGATCGACGAGAGCGTAGAATCTAGGATTACTGCATGGGATCTCCCCAGCCTCCTCAGAGACGATATAAACATCTCCCAAAGACTTCTTAAGCGAGCCTATTATCGCCCTCTCGGTCAGAATATCAAATTGATGAGAGTAATCGCCGAAATCTCCTCTCCTCTCGATACTCGTTAGTCCATGCGCGATGCAATTCGATAAGGCCTTATGCCCCTCGAGTAATGCCTGGTATATTACCTCTTTTAGCGTCATCCCGTTAAGGAAGTTTGGGGAATAGTTATTCAAAAAGCCTTCCTTACGATCTCTTCGACGTCCTCTGGCGTTGGCGGCGCTATACAGTTTTCCAGATTACGCTTATAGCTTAACCCGTTCTCGATCACGTTCCTTAATTCGGTCTCTGGTATGCCAGCATCTCTAAGCCTCATGGGAAGGTTCGCATAACTTCGCAAAGAGTCTATTTTCTCTATCAAAGCTCTCGCGCAGGCGGATGGATCGTCAAACTCCATCCCAAGCCTCCTACATAGGGATAGCATCTTCTCGGGGATTTTCTTCGAAGCATACTCTATGAACTGCGTCAGGAAAAGTGATGTGGCGAGGCCATGGGAGATTCCGAATTTCTCGGTTAGATAGTATCCAAGTCCATGCGGTATGACCGTTCCCGCAAAGTTTATCGCCATTCCTGCCAGCATGCTGGCATAGAGAAGCTGCTCCCTTGATGATGGATCCCCATTATACGCGCCTCTGAAGTTGTCGAAGATTATCCTAGCCGCTTCCGAGGAAAATATTTCGGAGAAGTCGGATGCTTTGACATGGAAATACGATTCGAGAGCATGCGCGAGGGCGTCCATCGCCGTGTGAGTTAAAAGCTCTTTTGGAATCTTATCGAGAACGCCGGGATCAAGAATCGCTACCAAAGGAACTATATGTTCTCCAACCATTACGTTCTTTCTAAGGTTCTCGCTAAAGACAGCATACTTGGTTACCTCGCTACCTGTTCCGCAGGTCGTCGGTATGGCTATTATCGGCAGGATAGGCGGCTTAGGCTCAGAAGGATAGTAGTAATCCCTAAGCCTTCCTTCATGAGTGGCTAGAACGGCTATCCCCTTCGCAGCATCCATCGCGCTCCCGCCGCCGAAGCCTATAACGAAGTCGATATCCTCATCCCTAGCTAGCTTCCCGCCCTCCTCCACTATCTCCGCAGGGGGGTTAGGCTTAACCCTATCAAATACGACAATCCTATCAACCCCAGCGGACTTCAGGAGGTTCTGAAGCTTGTCGAGATAGCCGGATTCTCGCGCAAACCTCCTACCAGTAACTATCATAGCTCTATCGCCTAGGTTGAATTCGGATAAAAGCTCCGGGAGCTTATCTAAGGCCCCCCTCTCAAATAGTATTCGTCGAGGAAGTCCTCCCGCAAGAATCATATCAACAAAACCTGTTCCCACTGCGGCATTTAAGGTTTGGGGATCACAATCTACCCCGAATACTTCAATACGAACGATCCCGGCTTTACGCCTAGAAACCTCGAGACGACAACGCACTTAGCTACGAGTAGGAAGAAGACCCTAGACTTATCCGAGAACATTTCTAGGTTGCCCTGACCCTTTAGAATCACTAGATCATGATCCATGAACCATTTATCGACCTCCATGCTTCTCGCATGAAGTTTAGCATTCTTTCCACATCCAATGCTCTTTATCTCAGAATTCGGAAAATCGCTAAGCCCTAGCCTCCTAAGCTCCTCCGATGTAACGTCATTTAGGAGAGGCTTCTCCTTACCGACGAACGTCATCCTCTCGAAAGGCTTCTCTCTAACCTTAATCATGGTCTCTATCAAAAGCTTATCAAATATCACCTCGCCAGCATTATCAAAGAAAAATAGCATCCTCTTAGCCTCGAGAACCTTCCTGGAAAACTTCTCGTAATCGTCGATTATAAACTCGGCCTTCTCAGCATTTTTTATAGGCGCATCTAGATCGACCTTGGAGTAAGCTCCGAAGTCTATGAGATTACCAGCCGCAGCGATCTTCACAGCGGTCCTTAACGGATCATCGCTCTCCTCGATCATCCTCCGAATCCTAGGAGCATACTTTAAAGCGACTTCATTACTCCTCTCCTTGATCTCGCGATATGGATCAACCACTCCTACCACGTCCTCGATAATCTCCTGCAGGTCAGATGATATATCCATGGGATTCTCCCTCCAGCTAAGATCATTTAATTTCGCTAAAGCCCTCTTCAGAATCTCCTTCTGCTTTCCAAGATCACTAGTAGCATATCTCGACGATCTGATTACTATGGAGAGATTGCAGGGAACGCACTCAAGGTCGATTTTAAACATCCTTACAAAGCCCTCCCAAGATCGAGGATATTAGCATTTCCGAAACCTCAACCCCTACCAGAGCTACTCTTCAATCTCTTAACAGTTCGCTCATAAAGCTTAGGCCAAGCCCTCGCAAGCTCCCTCTCAACAAGCTTAGCCAAAAACTCGCTTATACTAAACCTCGGAATAGCGCTCTTCCAATAATTAAGAATGCAGCTGGCGACAGGAGAATAGAACGCAAGCCTAGGCTGGCGAATAGCCCTCTCAAAAGCCTCCCTAAACAACTTCTCATCAATCTTCTCACCCCTCCTGCCCCTACCC
>CAYNFG010000002.1:0-11330 GCA_964396455.1 uncultured Nitrososphaeria archaeon
ACGCTGGCCTTCCGAGCCAGCGGTCCCGGGTTCAAATCCCGGCGGCCGCACCAATATTAGATCTCTCTAAGTCTGATCTACCGGCTGTCTAAGATTTTGTCTCTTAAGTTTTGAGATGAGCTTGCAGTAGCTGCAGGTTTCAGAGAGGGCTGGCATACCGCATATCCTACATTCCTTCAGACTAGGCTCTTTAACCGCTTCTCCGAGTCTAGGCATTATTCGCTTAAGATGAGATTTGAAGAACATGTGCTTGAATCCCGGGATCTCCTTCTCGATTAGATTCATTAGCTTCTTCCTTCTAAGCATCCTAGATTCTCTTGCGAGGGGGCATCTAGCCTCTAGTAATGGCAGATCTTGTGCGAGCACGTAGTATAGATTCTCCCTTTCGGTCAATTCTATCAAGGGCTTTATCTTTGTGACGAGTTTAGGATGATTGCTCCACGAGACAGGTTTCAGCCTGACTATCTCATCGACCGATCCTTTTAGATAGAGTTCGAAGAGGACTTCCACGATATCGTCGAGGTTATGGCCTGTTGCCAGCCTGTCCGCTCCAAGCTCGTATGCGAGCTTATTCATTAGATAGCGTTTAACAGTCCCGCATGCCCCGCATATCCTCCGCCTGAAGGGCGTATTCTCGAAGTCGGGTATGGTATAGCCCTCGGCCTCCCTAAGATCATGGACGTAATACTCTACCTCGAGTTCTTCGCAAATCTCCTCGACTATCTTTAGGCACTCTTCAGAGTATCCTGGTATCCCCAAGTCTATATGCAGGGCCACGAGCTTTACTTCGGGAAACTTTTCCGAGGCTATGGTGTGTAGAGCTTTTAGGAGGGCGACGCTATCCTTTCCGCCGGAGATTGCGACCGCCAGCCTCCTCGATCCCTTAAGCATGCCGTATTTCGAGATCGTCTTATAGACCTTCCGCTCATAATACTTGACAAAGCAGTCCCTGCATAAACTAGTCCTCGCATATTCTATCCGATATGCCGCTGATCTTCCGCATAGCCTGCACCTCATATCCATGGCCTCCTCATCCTCCTCTCTTAAATCTCGTATTCCACGCCCTTCTCCGGGACTCTCGCATCCAGCCTAAGCTCATTCCTCGCATACTCTGCTAGGTCTTGGCATGCCTCAGGCTCGCCATGAATCACGAAGACCTTTACATCCGGATTCATCCTTCTCAGAACAGATCTAAGCTCCTTCCTGCCGGAATGCGCGCTGAAGAGAAACTGCTTAACCCTTGATCTTACCTGAACCTCCTCGCCCCTAATCGTTATCCTACCCTCCTCAAGCAGCTTTGCTCCAGGCGTCCCCGGAATCTGGAAGCTTACCAGATAGATCGCGGAATATGGATCATCTATAATCCTCTCGACGTAATAGACCGCAGGCCCTCCCTTAAGCATCCCCGCCGGGCTAATTATTACCCCAGGCCTCTCGGCAGCCCTCTTACGCTTCCTCCTATCATCGATCCTTGTTACATGCTTCGAGGCAGAGTAAAGTAGCTGGTAACCATCGATATACTCCTGGTTTTCGAGGAATAGATCGAGAACCTTAACCGCCATTCCGTCTAAGGAGATGTTTCTCCTAAGCCCATATGCTTCTAGGACGCACATCATCTCCTGAGCTCGGGCTACGGCGAATGCTGGGACAAGGACTCTTCCGCCCAGATCGATTACCTCCTTAACGCTGTTTATGAATTCTTTCTCGAGGTCGGATCTTCTCGGATGCTCGGTGAGGGCGTAGGTCGATTCCGTAATCATCACATCGACGTCTTGCGGAATCTTCTTCGCTCCTGATAGTAGGCGCGTCTTTATGATCGAGTAATCTCCGGTGTATAGGAGCGTCTTATCGGCGTTTATGAGGACTTGGAGGCTTCCCGGGATATGGCCTGCGTCTAAGAACGTTATCTCCGCATCTTTTATCCTGATGGTCTCGCCGTAATCGACTCGAATCCCTCTCCTAATCAGCTCTTCGACTTCTAAGACCTCGTATGGGATATAGTATCCGCTAAGCTTGAGGAAGTCTCTTAGGAGGATGTCGCAGAGCTTGAAGGTCATATCCGTTGCATAGACCTTGACTCCGCCGTTCAGCATTAGGAGCGGGGCCGCGCCGCTGTGATCGAGGTGGGCGTGGGTGATGATAAGCGCGTCTATATCCTTTGGGGAGACATGGCCTGGGAAGAGCGGCTCGGGCTCCGCCGGCTTAACGCCATAGTCTAAGAGTATCCTAGCTTCCCTCGTCTCGACAAGGATCGCAGCTCTTCCAACCTCGCCGATCGCGCCGAGAAAGCTAAGCTTCATCCTTCTCCACGCTAGCTGATTTTAATTCCCCCTTCCTCCAACCAGATCCCCAGCCTAATCTTAAGGATTTCGGAGACTTGGAACTAGATTCATAAGCTGACGCCTATGAGGCTTTGCTGAGATAAAATCAGAAATACGGCTTCACGGCAATTTTACGTCGAATGAGTTCCTCGAAGATTTTCGATCAAGAGGCGGAGAGATACGATCTCTGGTATGAGCGGAATAAGCCCACCTATCTTAGCGAGCTTGAAGCGGTCAGGTTATTTCGATGCGAAAAGGCCGTCGAGATAGGGGTTGGAACCGGAAGGTTCTCGATGCGGGTTGGAGCGATCGCAGGCATCGATCCAAGCATAAGAATGCTTAAACATGCTCCAGAGACCATTCATAGAATTCAGGCCGTTGGCGAGCACCTCCCCTTCAGATCTAAGATCTTTGACTGCTCCCTGATAATAATCACCCTATGCTTTACCGACGATCCCCAAAAGGTTTTGGCTGAAGCCCTAAGAGTCTCTAAAAGGATCGTCATATGCACGGTTCCGAGGGAGTCGGCTTGGGGTAGGCTTTATCAGAAGCTCGGGAGAGAGGGCCATCCATTCTACTCCCACGCCCATTTCTACTCGGTAAAGGAGATCATCGAGCTCGGAGCGAGGCTAGGGCTTAGACCACGTAGGCTGATCTCGACCATAAGCTATCCTCCTGGAGAGAAGCGTTTCGAAAGGCCGAGAGAGGTGGCTTTAGAGGAGGCTGAGAGATTCGGCTTTACGTGCATAGAGCTTGTAAAGGAATGATCACTCCTCCTTTGCCGTAAGCTGCCTAACATCCTTAAGCTCCTCAACCTCGACCCCCAATTCTCTCAACTTCCTGACAAGCTCCTCCTCGAGTCTCATGAGATGCCTGGACCTAGCCCGCATGATATACGCTCTCCTATACCCTGCCATCCTAAACTGCTTTAAGATCTCTTCAAGTATCTCGTCCAAGCATTCTATGATCAGCGTTTTCGGATAATTGGTTTGGGAGAATGGATACGTGTATCTGAGCGTATATGGTATGAGGCCGTAAGGGCTTCCGTAGAACAGCACCTCATTTTTCTCCATGAGTCCTTCAGCTTTGGCGGCTGAGATTCTAAGAGTCTCCGGAAGCAGTACCGCCGAGTCCATGCGCTTTCCCGAGAAATAGTTTTCGAGAAGCCGCCTTCTAGCTATCCTAACCCTGGGTCTTCTAAGGCTTATCCCATTATAGAGGTTCAGGCCCCTCCGGCTCGAGATCGGCGTATGCCTCTCCATAAGTTCGATTAATTCCTCGCTTCTCATCACCTCGACAAATCCTTGGTATAGGCTTGGATGGGCTCGCGCCCTGATCTCGAGAAGCTCCATAAGCCTCCCATCCCTTATCGCCTGCTTTATCCTCTTCAGCTCTGCAAAGCATACGTAGAGGTTATGCATGGCGAGCTTCCTCACCCGCTCATTCTTCTCCATCTCCCTAAACTCCCTCGCATCGTGTTTCGAGCATATTGGGCAGTAGCATGGAAGATAATCCAGCTTATCGACTTTGATCGTCCCATGCTCCGTCATATACCTATCATCCCTCGCGTATAGGATGTAGCTCGCGGAATCGAACATATCCACGCCGAGAGCCACTATGAATGGGAAGATCATTGGATGGCCGGCTCCGAAAAGATGTAGGGGCTTGCCAAATCCTATCGTGCTCCTCGCGGCATGAATCATCCTAAATAGCTTATCGAACCTATATCCCTCCATTAGCGGCGTGGGGCTCCCGAGAGCATATAGGTCGAAACCCATTTTCTTCTCCTCCTCGGCGCATAATCGGAGTAGATCTAGGTGAATCCCTCCCTGAATCGGCGCAGCCCATAAGCATCTCCTCTCACCCCTCCGCCTAAGAACCTCTAGAGTCCTTCTAAGGTTCATGAGAGTATGCTCGACGCTCTCCTCAGCCTTCTCCCTACCGCTCAGCCCGGTCGGTATATCCAAGGGAACCGCGATATCAGTCCCAATATCCTCCTGAAACTCGGCGATCTCCTCAGGCCTCGCCTCGACATCACCATACTCCAATACCTGATAGCCTCCGCTATCCGTCATAATAACCCCATCAAAGTTTAGCATTCCATGAACGCCCTTCTCGAGAGCCTCCTCCCTCCTCCGCCTCAAGGCGATATACGCGTTGGTTATGACGGCCTCCGCTCCGAGCTCGTTCCTCATCCAGCTTGCAGGAATATCCTGGGTAACAGGATTTATGACCGGGAGGAATAGCGGAGTCTCGGCAACCCTCCCACCCCTCGTCCTAATTCTCCCAATCCTCCCTAGAAGATCCTCGGCCAAAACCTCGAACAAGCCTCAGCAGCCATCAAGGTAAAACTAGCTAACAAATATTCCCCGAAGCGGAAACCGATAAAAATGCTGAGATCGAGTTTAGATGGAATGAACGCCTCAGGCTTAAAGGATTTGATCAAGGCTGCTAGAGGGGCGATCCCCGTAGATCTCCTGATAAGGGGCGTAAATTATCTAAACCTATTCACGGGCGAGATCTATAAAGCGTCTATAGGGGTCTTCGGCGATAGGATCGCCTACGTCGTGGAAGGCTCTCCCGAGGGATTGAAAGCTAGGCAGGTTTATGATGGAGAGCAATTATATGCGATTCCCGGCTTAATCGATAGCCACCTTCATATCGAGAGCAGCATGCTCACCCCACCGCGTTTCGCCGAAGCGGTCCTGCCGAGGGGAGTTACAACCATAGCGATAGATCCTCATGAGATAGCAAACGTTTTGGGAGAAAAGGGCGTGAAGTATATGCTAGACTCGAGCCGAGACCTGCCGCTAAAAGTCTACGTTCTCGCGCCGACATGCGTTCCATCCCTGCCGGGCGTCGAGACCTCCGGAGCGGAGATAGATGCGGAGGCTATCAGGAGGATGCTGGCATGGGATCGCGTAATCGGCCTCGCGGAGGTGATGGACTTCTCTGGAGTGGTGAATCTGGACGAGAGGATGATCAGGATAATCGAGGCTGGAAGAAGCATGGGGGTGGTGATCGATGGGCATACCTTCCTAAAAGGCTTGGATCTCAACGCATACATAGCAGCGGGAATGGAGGCAGATCATGAAAACTTCAGCTTCGAAGACGCTTTAGAGAAGCTTAGGCTAGGAATGCTGATAAAGCTTAGAACACCATACCTCCTAAACGTCGAAGAGCTCGTTAAAGGCTTGAAATCGCTCAAGGATCCGATAGGCTATCTACTCGTAACCGACGATATCCTACCAGATAACCTGAGGCGAGACGGCCACCTCGACAACGTTGTGAGAAGGTTTATCGAGGCAGGCTTGGATCCATTACACGCTATCAGGGCGGCGACGATATATCCAGCCCTCCACCTAAGGCTATACGATCGAGGAATAATCTCCCCCGGGAAGCTCGCAGATATAGTGCTCATCGACGATCTTGAGAAATTTAATGTGAAGATGGTCTTCGCGGATGGTAGGCTTGTGGCAAAGGATGGTAGGCTCGTGGAAAAGATTCCGGCGAGAGTCTTCCCAGACGATGCCAAGGATACGGTTAGGGTCAGGGGGCTTGAGCTAGACGATTTCAGGATAAGGGCTCCGGCTGGAAGAGAGAGGGTTAGGGTGAGGGTGATAGAGCTATTAGCCCCGGCCGAGGATCTTCCAGATGCCGAGCGATTCGCCCAAAGCATTCTGACAAGATTCTCGATAATGGAGCTGCCGGTCGAGGATGGCTATCTTAAGCTCACTGATGATCTAGCGATCATCGCTGTAGTAGAGAGGCATGGTAAAACCGGGCAGATATCCAAGGGTCTTCTAAAAAACTCGGGGCTAAGGGCTGGAGCGGTCGCATCGACCATAGCCCATGACTCGCATAACCTCATCGTATTAGGTCGTAGGTCGGAGGACATGCTCATGGCCGCTCGAGAGGTCATCGGGCTAAGGGGAGGGATAGCGGTAGTAGAAAATGGGAAGGTAATAGCGTCTCTAGCTCTTCCGGTCGCCGGCCTCATGTCGGAGGAGCCTCTCGAGAAGGTGGCGGACGAATTCGAGAAGGTGAGATTAGCCCTTAGAAGGATCGGGCTTAAAGATCACCCCTACTCGCCCCCACTATTCTTCCTAGCCCTGCCAGTAATCCCGGAAGCCAGGATAACCGATAAAGGGCTTTACGATGTCGTGAATCAGAGGCTGGTCGGCTTATTCGCGGAATAGGATAAGCCTTTAGTATGCCTTAAATTTAGGAGTAGAAGCCTCCTATAGGAGGAAACCTGATGGAGACTGATACGGTCTTCGAGCCGGGCTTCGAGAACTTCAAAGCTCCCGGATCGATCTTAATCGAGGGTCTTCCAGGCGTAGGGCTTGTGGCCAAGGTCGCGGTAGCCTATCTATTGGATAAGCTTAGCGGAA
The DNA here is from genome assembly GCA_964396455.1 of uncultured Nitrososphaeria archaeon. Classification (GTDB taxonomy): domain Archaea; phylum Thermoproteota; class Nitrososphaeria_A; order Caldarchaeales; family Wolframiiraptoraceae; genus Wolframiiraptor. The sequence continues at coordinate 6,716 of CAYNFG010000002.1, forward strand.
GAAGGATCTGCAGATTCTACTCTCCATACTTTCCATCATTAAGCTATGTCAGGGATGGGAAGCTCCTCCCATACTTCGCCGATCTATACCTCGTCGAGAGGGATAGACCCCTCCTACTTCTCTATGGTAATGCTCAGCCCGCAACCTACTATGGCCAGCATGAATTCTGTGAAAAGGTTTTGGAGGTCGGCTTAAACCTAGGCGTAAATCTAGTCATAACCCTTGGAGGATATGGTAAGGAGAGCGTAAGCGATGTAAGAACGGTCTATCTCTCATCGACGAGCGAGGACCTAATCAGGCAGGCGTTAGATAAGATCGATGCAACGCCCTATGAGGGGCAGATAATCGGCGCGGCAGGGCTTCTCATGACCATGGCAGGAGAACGCGGAGTGGAGAATCTCTCGCTCTTGGTCGAGGCCGGCAATACCACTCCAGACTATTATGCTGCTAAGAGAGGCGTAGAAGCCTTGGTAAAGCTTCTCGATCTAGATCTAGAAGTAGGGGATGTTTATGAATTCTCCAAGTCGTATGAGAGGATAGTTAGAGAGCTTGAAGGCTAGAGCCGGTGATATGGATGAGCGGGGTAACGGCGAAATCCCGCGGAATATATCTCGAAACCTTCTTCGGAACAGCTGAGGTCGGTCTCTTCGCGGTTCCCACCGAGAGGCTCTGCCTAGTCCCTCCCCAGCTAAAGCCTAGGCAGAAGAAGCTTATAGAAGACGTGTTGGGCGTAACTGTTATCCCGACGACTCTTGCAGGCTCGATCCTCCTAGCGCCTATGGCAGCTGGAAACAGTAATGGACTGCTCTTCTCGAGCATGGTCTTAGACGAGGAGCTTGAAGCAATCAAAAAGCTTGCTGGAGATCTAAACATGGGCGTGATCGAAAGCAAATACACGGCTATCGGAAATCTTGTTCTAGCAAATGATCACGCAGCATTAGTAAGCAGCATACTTCCGAAAAGAGCTGTGAAAAAGATCGAGGATATCCTCGGCGTAGAGGTTGTAACCGGGAAGATTGCGGGCAGGAGCTATGTAGGATCGCTCGCGGTGATAACGAATATAGGTGGAATAGTCTTCGCAGAAGTATCTGAGGAAGAGGAGAAAAATCTCTCAGAGTTATTCAAGGTGGATATAATCCCCGGAACCGTGAATAATGGCGTGAGGTTCGTGAGGAGCGGGATAATAGCGAATAGCCGGGGAGCGATAATAGGTTCGATGACGACCGGTCCAGAACTGATGACGATATCGAGAGCCTTGGGAGTCTAGATGCCGGTCTATATAACCAGCTGTTAGAGGTAGAGCTGGACATGCGGGATGTTACCGATCTTTATCACGGCTTTCCTCGATACCAGCCCCTTCTCCTCCATGCATGCTATCGTATTCTCGCCGAGGAGGTTTAGTATACCAGCCTGCTTGATATACCTGTCAAGCTCATCCTTAGCGACCAGAACTCCGCCATAAAACGCCTCGCTAACCTCTATCGAGAAATCATCATCAACCTTAATCGTCTTACCCAGCAGATCCTCATCGCATATAGCCACGACCACCTCACCAGTCCTCGAATGATGAACCTTAACCCACATCCTCTCCGAAGTCATCGACGCCTCTCATAGGATCAAAACCTCCTGCCTAATATAATCTTCCCCAGGATTCAAGACCTCCTCCAGCGGGTCGGAGGCTCGAAAGATTCAAAGCCTCTTAAACCCCGCTATCCTTGGGAGTTAATGGAGGAAGAAGCTAAGGAAGAGCTTATGAGGAGGATCGCCGGAGAGATAATCCTCTCAACCAATCCTGGAAAGGCTATGAGAAAATGGAGAAACCTCTTCGAATTAACCCAGACCGAGATAGCTAGGCTGATGGGCATATCGCCATCAGTAATCAGCGATTACGAAAATGATCGGAGGAAATCTCCGGGAACAATATTCGTCAAAAGGTTCGTCAAGGCTCTAATAGAAGCCGATGAGCTTAAGGGCGGACCGCATATAAGAAAATACGCGATATTCTATCGCAACATCGGATCAGCCGTAATAGATATGGACGAATTCGACTCTCCTAGGAATGCGAGGGAGATAGCCTCGGCTCTCGAAGGCGAGATCCTAGCGGGCGAGCGCTGGCTGGATACCCCGATCTACGGTTATACGATCATAGACAGCATAAAGGCTATAAGATCTCTAGATGCATACGACTTCCTCTACCTCCTCGGGAGAAACCCCATGAGGGCGGTAGTCTTCACAAAGGTTAAGCGTGGCAGATCGCCGATCGTAGCAGCGAGACTATATCCTGTAAAGCCCAAGATGATAGTAATCCATGGCCCGGAGAGTAGAGATGAGGTAGATGGCCTAGCAATAGAATTAGCAGAGCTAGAAAACATCTGCTTTATCCTCTGCAGGCTGAGAACCCCGCAGGAGATAGTCGAGAGGTTTAAAGCCCTTAAGAAAAGCTAGCCAATAAATAGGAATGAGAAAATAATTCGGTCGATGAAGCCCGTCAAGGATATCAGGCTCTGGCCCGGAATAAAATTATCCGAGCTAATGGAGCAGCTTGAGGAATCCGGCGGATTCGCAGCGAGATATCTCGGGATAGCCTCGAGAATTCTGAAGTCGATGCTTAAGGATGAGCTATGCCTACGATTCCTATCATTTGTCGGAGCGCCGATAGCAACAGGTCTTCGAGGAGTTCTGGTTGAAGCGATTAAGCGGGGATTCTTTAACGTTATAATAACGACCTGCGGCGCCCTCGACCATGATATAGCGAGATCCCTCTCAAACTATTATAACGGAGACTTCTGGATGGACGACTCAAAGCTGAGAGAGGAGGGCTATCATAGGCTCGGAAGCGTTCTGGTAAAGCTAGAATCATATGGCCCAGCGATAGAAAAGTTCATGCAAGAACTTCTAGAGGAAGTCTATGAGAAGGGCGTTCGAGAGGTCGGAAGCTTCGAGATCGCGAGGCTTATCGGCGAGAGAATTCAAGACGAGAACAGCATACTCTACTGGGCGGCGAGAAAGAATGTAAAAATATTCATCCCGGGGATAATGGATGGCGCCGTCGGAACCCAGCTATGGCTATTCCATCAAAGACATAGAGATTTCAAGCTAAACCTCTTTAGGGATGCCGATATGCTCGCAGATCTAATATTTACGGCGAAGAGGACTGGCGCTCTCATGATCGGCGGAGGAATCTCCAAGCACCATACCCTCTGGTGGAACCAGTTTAAGGAAGGGTTGGATTATGCGATCTACATAACGACCGCATGCGAGTATGATGGAAGCTTGAGCGGGGCTAGGGTGGCGGAGGCGGTCTCTTGGATGAAGGTGAAGCCTCAGGCGATGAAGGTTACGGTCCATGGGGATGCAACCATAATACTGCCCCTCCTAATCGCCTCAGCCCTAGAAGATGTTTAACGATTCTTCCTCTCTATAACATCCGCTTTTACGAGCTTGAGGTGGAGAACGCCATTAATATAGGAGCTACTTAAAATCCTCACCCTATACGGAAGCCTGATCACCCTCCTAAACCCCATCCCGCCCCTGAGGAAAAGCTTATTCCCCTTAACCTCGAAGGAAACCTCATCCTCCGGCCCCGGTATCTGGGCTGTTAAGCTGATTAAATCATCTTCCTCGGATACCTCAAGCGGATACTCTCTAACGCTTCTCCCTTGCTCGAGAGCCTTCCTAAGCTCTCTAAACCAGTAAAATCCTAGGATCGCTATTATCCCGGTGAGGATTAATCCTAAAAGCCCCCGCTGGAAGCGCATCAATACCATTAGGATTAGAAAGCCGAGCAGCATCAGCATTATCAAGAGCGTTAAGCTAGACCTCGACCTCTCCAAGGCTCCGGCTCCCATCCAACATCATAAAACTAGTCAGATTTTAAGGCTTAACCCGCTATCGAGATATAATGTAGCTCGACGACCCCTCCCTCGACGAAGATCGAGCCGATATTCATCCTATCATCCTCAAACCAGATCAAAACCCTATCAAGACCTTTCCCAGTAACCCATTCATCTATAAAGGATTCCAGAACCCTTCTAAGCTCCTCCGGGGATGCTATAGAATACTCTCCCTCCCTGAAGATAAGGTTAGCATTTATCCTCTCCGGATAATAGACACGTATTCCAAGCTCCTTCAGGATCTGAAGCGTAAGATTCTTGACATCGTATTCTGGAGCCTGCGGAGCCTCTTCTAAGCTTCTAAGAAATGCCTCATAGGATTCCCTTAGATCGCGTCCAAGCCCGATATAATACTTGCCTGTAAATTCTGCTCCAATAGTCGCTATAGTTCCGAGCTGGGCAACGACGCCTCCGGCTGGCGAGGTATAGACCGGAATTATATAGACTAGCCGACCGCCGATGTAATAGAGGAGGATATCACCTATCCTAGGATTCTCGAGAAGCGTCCTAAGCTTCCTAAACTCTGCATGCCTCTCTAAAGCCTCTCTTGCAGCCGATGGTCCGAGAAGCTTTATCTCGGATCCAATCGGAACTCTATAGAAGATCTTCTCACCGAGATGCGGATAATCGTTTCTAACTATCATGAAGCCTGCTAGATTCCTGCCCATAGATCCCTGAAGCTGGAGCGATAGTATTCCAACGAATTCGGGCTTCTCAAAGCC
>CAYNFG010000002.1:11430-17925 GCA_964396455.1 uncultured Nitrososphaeria archaeon
CCATTATATATATCCACGAGGGCGTATCCGATGAACCTAACATAATCGTTAGCCTTGCTCCATGGGACATGATCTGCCGGAAGCCTGACTATGAGTGGCATAAGCCAGTATGTGTTCTCGCCATCGGTTACCGGGAACATATCGACGTATTCTCCATTCCATCTATAGGTGAAGTATGGGAGGAGTAGATCGAGCCTATCATAGACGTCTCGATATCTTAGAAGCTTGACCTGCTTATCCGGGTATGAGAGCAGGAAGGTTACGTCGTAGAGCCAGGTTATTGGAGGTCCTACAACTACTCCTCCCTTACCATTATAACGCGTCCCGGTTATCTCATCGCTCTCCTCTTTTCCGAGGATTATGGCTGCCCAAGTTGTATCGAGTAGTCCTCCTTCACCATAGTATATCCTCCGCTGCTTGAAGAAGGTTGAGGGATCGACTACAGACCCGTTATTGGCATCGAGTAGCAGGAATCCATTTGGGACGTGAGTATAGACTAGATGCTCGTTATACCATATGTTCTCCAGCTGGACTCCGCGTGGGAGGATGGGCTTCATCGAGGCGCTCCAGTAGATCCTATTGCCGAATCTTAGGATATCGGAGTCCTCGAAATCCACATAGGGTATCAGACCTATCTCGGGCTTTAGCTTGGTGAAGGCTGCATCCCAATCCCAGAGCCTAACCACCGAAAGCTCTTCATCTATAGCTGAGGAGTTCTGTATCGTGGTCCCCCTCCCCTCGGTGAAGTTATAGGTTACGACCGCGATATCCGATATGTCTGCAAGATACCTATTCACCTCGATCTCCTGCTTAACATATGGTCCAAGCCACTCGACCTTCCTAGCATCGGCTATGCTATTCTGGATTGTCGCTATCGCAGCGATTAGGAGGAGGATAAGTATTAACGCGCCGAACTTTATCTTGAAGGCGTAGAGGAATCCGGGCTTCCTCTTATCCAAATAGATGAATAGGCTAAAGACTGCGGCTAATGCGAACGCCCCTAGGATGTAGACCTTCGTGTTGTAGTCTATGTAGCTTGAGAAGAAGAGGGTGAATCCTATCCATGCCGATGCTAGGGCTATTATCGCCTCGATCGCCTCTACGGGTATCCTGAATAGCCCCGTCCTAAGATACTCGATTATCGAGGATGAGATCGATTTTACGAGAAGCGTTAGGCCGACGAGTATGGTGAGCCTTATACCTAATGCCGAGATAATGGGCGGCAGGATGATCACCAGAGCTGGAGAAGCGGAGATCACCTGAAGCGCGGGAGAGACATCCTCCATCGATATAGGGGTAAATGGTAATGCGAAGAGCTTGGGAATGTTTTGCAAGCCGAGATCAGCTCCTCCAAGAATAACCGTTAAAGCCATTCCGAATAGACTGTTCGCAAAAATTAGAGAGCCTACGATCATCTTGGTAAGCTGCCATGCGAGGAATCTTCCTATGCTCAGCCTATAGGCTGAGAAATCTATGTCTTGGGTCTCGATATAGCCAGCCCGCCTATAAAACTTGAGGAGGAAGCTTAGAAGCCAGAAAGTTAATGATCTCCTATTAATGAAGTCGAGCCTGAAAAACGCTATGAACGAAAGGATTAGTCCTCCGAGAAGCGAATAGTAAAACGGTCTTATGAAGAGATCTCCAAACTCCCAGAAATTTAGCATGAGCTGTATCGTCTGGGAGATCCCGACTAGAATTATTATGAGCAATACGATTATGACTAGGATGAGGCTTACATGCCTCCGCCTACGGGGGGGACGGCGATACTCATACATCATTCTATATCTCCCTCAGCCCACCTTCCGCCGAGCTTCTCAAAATAGCCCTAAGTCTATCATTTAAGATTTTGGATGAAGGAAGATTACTTGAAAGGCTCAGCATCCTTCCAAAGATGCTCGAAATAGATCTTTGCTATTTTAGCCAATCCTATGTGGTCTGACCATATTGCTAGGGATGGCTGATTCCTGCCTCCGAGTATTATCATCGCCTCGCTGGAATCCGCTATAATCCCTCCTCCAAATAACTGCTCTCTAAATCTAATCTCGGCATATTCGCTAAGCTTTCTAGCCAATCCTCTACTACAATCGTTTGAGAGCATTATCTGGGCTGTGCCATTTTTCGCTTTAAGAAGGGTTAATGCTGGAAGGATGAGTTCCACGAGCTCTCTATTCATCCAAGGAGATGCTATCTGAAGCTCCATATCGCAATTCGAGAGAAGGGATTTTAGCTTCGAGAGGATATTCAGTTCTCCTCTAAGAATCCATACATCGTGCTTCTCCCTCTCCTCCCTCTCCCTCAATAGCGGCGGGATCTCCGTAAGCAATACTCCCTCATATCTTCTAAGCTCCTTCTCTATCCTCATCCTATTGATCTCAAGCGCGGCCGAGAGGTTTTTAGGATAAAATCTCGCAGGTCTTCCACCCTCGCTACTAATCCACCCCTTCTCCTCGAGGTTCTCGAGAACCTCGTATATCTTCGAGTATGGGACAGAAGCGACTTCGCTTACCTGATTAGCGGTCATCCCGCCGTGCTGTAGGAGAGCAAGATATACCCGCATTTCATAATCTGTAAGACCAAGTTTATGGAATGCTCTTCTCAGCTTGCTGCTAATAGGGATGGGTTGTGGCATGATTACCGATCTTCACTAGTAATCTCCCCATATACAAGTCTTCTTCTCAATCACGCAAAAATATGCAAGAAAAGGGTTTGGAATCTTCAGAAAAAAGGTTTATCTAGATTTAGAATTCGCTGCTTTCGCCGCTGCTTTCGCTCTTCGAGGACTTCTCCTCCTTCCTCCTGGATGCCGCGATTACTTCATCGATTCTCAGGATCATTGCTGTTGCTTCAAAGGCGCTCTTAAGCACCTGTTCCTTCACCTTTATCGGCTCGATCACGCCAGCCTTGAACATATCCTGAACCTTTCCGGAGAGCACTTCTATTCCATAGCTATTCTCCTTCTTTTCATGTCTGGCCCTTAGATCTGTTAGAATCTCGACAGGCTCAAGCCCCGCGTTCTCTGCTAGCGTCCTCGGAATCATCTCAAGAGCTTCTGCGAAGGCTAGCATAGCCAGCTGCTCTCTTCCAGGATACTTCGGAGCTTCCTTCCTTATCGCCGTGGCGGCGGCCATCTCGGCAGCCCCTCCACCCGGCACATACTTCAAGTCTCTGATTAATGAGATCAGGTTCATTATCGCGTCGTTGAGCGCTCTCTCCGCTTCGTCTAGCTGTCTCTCTAATCCTGCTCTAATCAGGATCGATACGGCCTTCGGGTTCTTGCAGTCCTGGATGAATACCATACGATCCTCTCCTATCTTCCTCTCCTCGACCAGTCCTGCCTCTCCTAGATCCTTCTCGGTTAGATCCTCGAAGTTCGTTACGATTCTCCCTCCAGTCGCCTTAGCAAGCTTCTCCATATCCGAGGACTTAACCCTCCTAACCGCCAGTATTCCGGCTTTCGCTAGGAAGAACTGCGCAATATCGTCGATTCCCTTCTGGCATATTACTACGTTAGCTCCTACCTGGGCAACCTTATCGACCATCTCCTTCAGGATTCTAGTCTCCTCGTCTAGGAACTGCTTCATCAGGGATGGATCGCGGATCCTTATCTCGGCGCTGAACTCCGTCTTCTCGATCTCGAATGGCGCGTTGATCAAGGCTATCTTCGCGTTAGCTATCCGCTTCGGCATCGCTGGATGAACTACCTCCTTATCGATGATTATTCCATTAACGAGCTCGCTCTCCATCAGGCTCTTGCCCATCTTCTTAACTATCTGGATGTTATCCTTATCGGCGTATAGCCTTCCATCCCTCTCCTCAACAATCTTTAAGACGGCCTCGATCGCTAGATCCGCTATATGCTCGGCTGCGAAGCCTAGGCTCTTACTGCCGAGGGATGTTCCGACAATCTTCTTAAGCGTCTCCTTATCCTCGAGCTTAATCGGCTTAGCTATTCTCTGGAGCTCCTGTAGGGCTATATCCACGGCCCTCCTATATCCCGTGATGATGGTGCTTGGATGGATCTTCTGCTCGATAAGATCCTCAGCTCTCTTTAGAAGCTCTCCGGTCAAGACGACTACCGTAGTGGTTCCATCTCCGACGCTGGTATCCTGAGCCTTGGCGACCTCGATAAGCATCTTCGCCGCTGGATGCTCGACATCCATCTTATCGAGGATGGTGGCGCCATCATTTGTTACGATCACGTCTCCTATGCTATCGACGAGGATCTTATCCATCCCCTTAGGACCTAGAGTCGTCTTAACCATCTCAGCGATGATCTTCGCCGCCGCGATATTGTTTCGCTGAGCAGCTCGCCCCCTAGTCCTACTAGTCCCTTCCTTCAGAATTAATACAGGCTGACCAGCACCTACAGCCCTAGACATTCTCTCCACCTCCTAACTTCCCTACAAAACCTATAGCCGAAATCATACACCGCCGAGCAGAATATAAGGATTAAACCCCCTAGTCTTATAAGCCGGTAAAAACCCGAGGAAGAGGCCCGGAATTTATTGAATGCCTTGCTAGAGTCTTCCAGCTATCCTGATCTCCCGACGTTCTTCTAAGGCTTTTATCGGCGATTTATTGTGTGGAGTAGTAGCCTCTGAGTAACGTTCTGGCAGCTCTCTCAATATCCTCCCTTCTAACGGTTCTCCTACCAGCATACTGCGCGAGGCTTAGAGCCTCCTTCGCTATCGCTATCCCAAGCTCTTCTAGAATCCTCCTAAGCTCTTCGGCTGCCTCCTCACTAGCTCTCGCAGCCCCGGCCTTCTTAATGAGCCTGTGAATAGGAGCTAATGAAAGCTCTCCAGGACACACCTTTCTCTAACCCCTATACCGCCTAATAATTCCGAATGCTAACGTATTAATAGTTTGCTAATATTCGGCTAGAATTTAAAGTCGGGCAGTATTACGCAAAGCTTTCCAAAATATTTCCATGAAGCTTAGGTCTAGGTCGCCGAGGAAAATTCTTATTATCTGGATCTATCGATGAAAAGGCGAACTAAAACATGTGGAGAGAGAAGATTATCTGCCCGCATTGTGGTCATGAAACGTATAAGGCTCCATTCTGCACATTCTGCGGAAAACCATTAGACTCTGATGAGGCTAGCATGAATGAATCGTCCGAAGAGGCTCAAAGGGAGAACCAGGGTAGGGAGGAGGTCGAGAAGCAGATCCCGGAGATCTCTGAGGAGCGTAAGCTCGTCGAACAGCTCTCAAACTATCTAAATTGGAGGCATAAGCTCATAGAAGTATTTCTGAATGGAGAAGCATCGCCCGACATCTTCCTAGACGTGTATAAGGAGTATAGGGAGAAGATCCAGGCGATAAACTCGAAGAGGCTTGAGATCATAAACTCTCTTCAGCAGAGAATGAATGAGCTAACGAATAAGCTTGAGCAGCTAAAAGTAAGGCATGAAGTTGGAGAGATTTCCGATAGACAGTATATTACGGATAAGCTCTCAATCGACAGAGAGCTCTCAAAGCTTAAGCCGAAGCTCAACCTCCTCCACAACATCTTCGATGTTAAGCTTGCAGATATACCGAGCTATGAGGAGAAGGTAAGAAACCTTAGAAATGAAATATCCGAGAAGGGTCAATCGATGGGGTTGAGCGAGGAAAGCGTAAAGATGATCGTGGAGGACCTCGATCAAACCTTAGAATCCCTAAAGGATCTATTAGAGCTTCATAAGAAGCTTAAGAAGGAGCTGGATAAGCTCGAGCTACGATATAAGATCGGGGAGCTTACGGAGGAGGAGTATCAAGCGGCTAAGCAGAAGATCGAGCGGCAGATGCAGCTATACTAGCTCCCTTACCAGCTTCCTCAACCACCAATCTTTATCTTATAGAGCGGGGATATTTCATTTCATGGTTAGGATAGTTGTTGCAGCGGTCCCAGGTGCTGGTAAGACTACTATCCTAAAGAAGCTTGTGGAGAAGAGACCTGAGTTGAAGATCGTTAATTTCGGAGATTACATGTTTGAGGAGGCGAAGAAGTCTCTGGGGATAGCTGATAGAGATGAGATGAGGAAGAAGATTAAGCCGACGGATTACAAGGAGCTTCAGGAGAAGGCTGCGGAAGCTATCGCGAAGCTCGATGGAGACCTCATCATAGATACTCATGCAGCGATAAAAACCCCCTATGGATATTATCCCGGTCTCCCGTCAAAGGTTGTTGAGCTATTAAAGCCCGATGCTGTAGTAGTTTTAGAATTCAGGCCAGAGGATATTCTTCAGAGGAGATTGAAGGACCTGAAAGCCGCTGAGGGTCAGAGAAGGCTAAGAGAGGTGGAGGCAGAGGAGGATGTCCAGGAGCATCAGGATATCGCTAGGGAGTTTGCAGCTGCCGCCGCCAATCATGTATGCTGCTATCTCGTCCGCTTAAAGTTCCTTGAACCTCAAAAATACCCATACCAGCATGCTGAAGAAGCGGCGAACGCGTTAGCGGATCTGGTCAAGAAGCTGAAGGGAGAGGAAGCCTAGGAACCTGTTTCCTTCCAT
>CAYNFG010000002.1:18025-39399 GCA_964396455.1 uncultured Nitrososphaeria archaeon
ATCAGCAGAAGGATTAGGAGTATCTCGTGGATCCTCTTCTCCTTCATCATTTGGCTCTTAAGGTTATGTAGCTTGGTTTTAAGGTTTTAGCCGGGCTATAGCTCATCCATCCTATAAGCCTTTCTAGCGGTCGTTATATAGACTGTATGAGCATGCATCAAATGCTCAGGCCGAGTCATCCCGCGTCTAACCCTTAGATTTCTCAGAAGTATCTCGACGCAGGATATATCCGAGAACCCCTCCTTTCTCAAGGCTTCAACAGTCTCTATAACCTGCTCTATCGTCGGGCTTAGGGAGACCAGCATGCCGCCGTCCTTCAAAGCCTTCTTAGCGTTGGCCACGGCGAGCCATGGCGTGGGTATATCGAGTATAACGGCATCGACATTCCTTTCATCGATATTCTTCGTAAGATCTCCATGCTTAAGCTCGACAAATTCCCTTAACCCAACTTTCTCAAGCTGCCTTGCAGCATTCTCAAGATGCTCCTCCTCTATATCATAGCTGTAGACCTTTCCCTGCGGGGCGACGTAGTAGGCTAGCATGGTCGTCAATACTCCAGCTCCGGTCCCTCCTTCGACGACTCTGCTACCGCATCTAACGCCGCTCATTAAGATTATGTAGCCTAGATCCTTCGGATAGACTATCTGGGTGATCCTTGGAAAGTTTAGAACGTTGTCGAGTATGAGCGGCCGGGCGGCAACCCACACCGATCCCGTATTCGTCTTTATCCTAGCTCCATAGGGTAATCCTATGACGTTATCTAGATCGATATATCCCTCACTGCTATGGAATCTCTTACCCCTCCTAGCCTCGAGTAGATATTTCTTCCCCCTCTCCGTGATGAATAATATCTGATCGCCTTCCTGGATCAGGTCCATCTTCAACCAGTCCGCTTATAAGCGAAACTTAAACCATTATCAATTTTTAGACCCAGAAGAGGGCTTAACCTTTATACGAGCTGGCCGGATCCGATATATTGGAGGCTTCTTGATTAGCAGGAGGAGGCTTATAGCAGCCTTGGCGGGAGGCTTGGCGGTTCTAGCATCTCTAACACTTCTCGCTCAATCGAAAATCTTTCATAAAACCCCTGAGAGTGAAGAATATGTGAAGGCTAAGGAGAGGCTTAAGCTCCCTGAGCCAGTATATGATAGCAAAGTCTCGATCGAGAAGGCCATACTTCTTAGGAGGAGTAAACGCGATTACCGGGATGAGCCTATCACGCTCAGTCAGCTATCCCAGCTATTATGGGCTGCTCAAGGAATAACGGAATGGAGGTATGGTTTTAGAGCAGCCCCCTCCGCCGGAGCCACCTATCCGCTCGAAGTCTATGTAGCCGTTCGAGAGGATGGCGTAGAGGATCTACCGCCCGGAATCTATCACTATCTTCCGAAAACCCATGAGTTAGAGCTCGTCAAGCTCGGAGACTTCAGCAGAGAATTGATGAGAGCAGCAATCGATCAAGAATGGGTTGGGAGCGCCCCGGTGAACCTCGTGATAAATGCGGTATATGAGAGAACCACGAGAGTATATGGAGACCGAGGGGTAAGATACGTGCATATGGAGGTAGGTCATGTAGGTCAAAACGTCTATCTCCAATGCATAAGCCTGGGACTAGCCTGCGTTGTCGTTGGAGCATTTTATGACGAGGAGGTTAAGCGTATCGTCGGCGGGGTAGGCGAACCCCTATACATAATCCCGATAGGCGTCCCGGTCGAGCCGTGGAAGCTTTAGCCTGCTAAAAGCATAATAAGCCGGATAAAGCAGGAATCTACGGCGATGAAGAATCAGAGTTACGCTGACCTTGATGAAGTGAAGGCATTTGACTGAGCCGCCCAATCCTCCAAAACATCCTCTAAAAATCTCTGGGTGTGTATTCGGGATGAAGCCTAAGCCCGTGAGGATAAGCTGGCTCATAAAAAGCGGAAGAATATCGCCTATGTCGCCGGTGGTCTTGATAGCGAAAAACCTCGGAATAAGCTGGCTCATGCTATTCGATGACGAATACGTCTATGGGCCTACACCCGGCCTCGTCGAGGCAGCAGACCTGCTCATCAAAATCTTTAGACCTAGATCCCTAGCAGATCTATTCGGCGGAAGTGGCGCGATCTCTAAGCTAGCCTTAAGAAACGGGGTTAGAAAAGTAGTCTATGTAGATGTTTTTCCAGAGGCTGCGCTCCTCAACCTCCGAAACGAGAAAGGATTGAAGATCATCAAAGGCGATGCATTCGATTTTCTAGAAAGCGGCGTTAAATGCGATGTCCTGATAATGGATCCTCCTGAAGAGCTTATAGATAGAGTCATTCAGCTTCTAGAGACTATCAGACAAGTCTTTAGAAAGGCGGCATTAATCTGGATAGGCCCATCAAACTCTTCCAAAAAATATTCGAGAATCCTGCGAGGACGGAGGCTGATCGATATTATAGATGTGTGGGGCGACTCGTTCGCGGTTTTATGGAAGCCGGGGCTACGGGGTAAATTAATCGAGTTTAAGAGGCTTCTCGAGTAAGGCTTATAATAAGCTCGGTCAAGAGAGATTTCCGGTGAACCTCATGGGAGGCCGCCAAGTAAATCCATATCTCCCGCACTCGCCATCCAGCCAAGAAGAATCCGAGAAGAAAAAGAAGAAGAAAAAGTGAAAAAGGGCAGGCCCTAATAGCGGCTCCCATAATCTTTTTGCGAAGATTATGAATTTTAATAGTCGATTCGATAACTTATCTGCGGAGAATTGCGATGAAGCTGGCGGCGATAGGGGATGATGTCTTTGCATCGCTTTGGAGGCTTATCGGCATCGATGGTTATGCTGTAAAATCTGAGGAGGATTTTTCGAGGACTTTTGAGAGGCTTTTGAAGAGCGGCGAGTATTCTGTGTTAATGGTTCCTGAGAGTTTTCTCGATCTGGCGAGTGGTATATTGGAGGCGGCGGTTAGGGAGGGCGTTAAACCGCTACTGGTGGTCGTGCCTGAGCGCGGTCTAAGGAAGAGGATCGAGGATCTTAGGAGGAGGATTAGCATGGCCATGGGCGTGGAGATGGAATTTTAATCCGGGGGTGATTAGATGAGCTTTACATCCCTTCTAGTAGAAGAGAAGAAGGCATCGCTCCATATACAGGAAGCTAGGAGAAAGGCTCAGGAGATGATAGAGAAGGCTAAAGCCGAGGCGGAGAAGATTATGAAATCTGTGACTAGCGAGGAGAAGATACGTAAGCTTCTCGAGGAATACGAGAAGGAGGTTAGACGCGAGGCGGATAGAATTCTAGAAGAATATCGGCGGCGGGCGGAGGATCTAAGATCAAAAGCGTTAGGAAGAATTGAGGAGGCTGCGGAGCTTATCCGGGAGGAGGTTTTAAGCCATGAGTTCTGATCAGATTCAAGCGCTTAAGGAGGAGATTTGGAGGAGGGCTAGGGAAAAGGCGTATAAGATTCTTAGGGATGCTGAGGCTGAGGCTAGGAGAATAGTCGATGACGCTAGAAAGCGTGCCGAGGATTCTCTGAAGAGTAAGGTGGAGCCTGAGAAGCTTATTATAAGAAGGAGGGTTCTTGGGAGAGCCATTAGTGAGGGTAGGAGGCTTCTCATACTCACTAAGAACGAGCTTGTTGAGAAGGCGTTCCAGAAAGCTATCGAGAAATTACGAGAAGACGCCGATTCGAAATCCGAGGCTTATCGAAGCTTCCTCCTCAAGGTCTTGGATAAGGCTCTTAACCTCCTCTCGGACTCGGGTGAAAACCTGGTAATCTACGCAAATAGATCTGATATACAATTCCTAAGGGAGAGGGTTAAGCAGATCTCAAGCCCGGTCGTGGATAGGATACGCTTTGAGGAAGCAGAGATCATGGGAGGGATAATAGTCTCCGAAGCCGATGGGAGAAGGATATATTATGAGACGCTCGAAGGGCGTGTTGAAGCCCTTAAGCCCATTCTTAGGGAAAAGGTTGCGGCAATACTTTTCCAGGAGGGGGATTAGAGGATGAGCCAGCAGGTCGGAGTAATCAAAAGAGTTAACGGATCGCTCATAATAGCTCAGGGGCTTAAGGGGGCGAAGATCGGAGACGCAGCCTATATCGGAGAATTAAAGCTAATCGGCGAGGTCGTAAGAATCTCCGGAGAAGAGGTAGCCCTCCAATGCTATGAGGATACGAGCGGCGTCAAACCAGGCGAGCCCGTGATAGGGACTGGAAGCCCGTTGGTCGCGGAGCTCGGCCCCGGGCTAATAGGGGAGATATTCGATGGTCTTGAGCGATCTGAGATCGAGCTATGGAAGCTTACAGGCCCCTTCATTAGGCGTGGCTATAAGATCGCTCCCCTCCGAAGGGATAAGAAATGGGAGTTTCGGCCTAGGGTTAAGCCTGGCGACGAGGTTGAGGAGGGCGATATTCTCGGGGTCGTCCAAGAGTCCTCGGTGATAGAGCATAGGGTTCTCGTCCCAGTTGGGGTGAGAGGCGTAATCGAGAGTATAGAAGAGGGGTCTTTCACGATAGATGATCCGATAGCTATTCTCAGGACTCCGGACGGCCGTAGAATCGAGCTGAAGATGGTTCAGAGCTGGCCTGTCAGGATTCCAAGACCTTATCGTGATAGGCTTCCAATCTCAGATCCGCTCTTCACGGGCCAGAGAGTTATAGATACGTTCTTCCCGATAGCGAAGGGCGGGACGGCGGCGATCCCCGGAGGATTTGGAAGTGGGAAGACGATAACTCTCCAGCAGATAGCGAAATGGTCTGATGCGGATATAGTGATCTACATCGGATGTGGTGAGAGGGGTAACGAGATGGCCGATATCTTAACCCACTTCCCAGAGCTTGAGGATCCTAGAACCGGTAAGAAGCTTATAGAGCGAGCGATCTTCATAGCGAATGTAAGCAATCTCCCGGTCGCAGCTAGGGAGGCCAGCGTCTATATGGGCGTAACCATAGCCGAATACTTTAGAGATCAAGGCTATGACGTTGCCGTGATAATAGACTCCACCTCAAGATGGGCTGAAGCGCTTCGAGACCTCTCCGGAAGGCTTGAAGAGATCCCTGCTGAAGAAGGCTATCCAGCCTATCTCGCGGAGCGGATCGCCGAGCTATACGAGCGAGCCGGCAGGGTAATCGCCCTAGGAAGGGATAGGCGGATCGGATCCGTTACGATAATGGGAGCGGTCTCACCGCCCGGCGGAGACTTTAGCGAGCCAGTTACCTCGACAACCCTAAGGTTCGTGGGCGCTCTCTGGGCGCTCGATACCGAGCTAGCATATAGGAGGCATTTCCCAGCGATAAACTGGCTTAGAAGCTTCACGAAGTATGCCGGCGTTCTAGAAGAATTTTGGAAGAGGCATGATCCTGAGTGGAGGAGCTATCGAGGGCGGGCTTTAACGATACTGGAGGAGGCTTCCAGGCTTGAGGAGATTGCTAGGGTTATCGGAGAGAAGTCTCTCCCAAATGAGCAGAGGCTAATCCTGTTAACCTCCGAGATCATTAGGGAGGGCTTCCTAGTCCAAAACGCCTACCATCCAATTGATAGATATTGCCCGCCCGAGAAGCAGGTGAAGATACTCAAGGCGATTATAAGCTTCCATGATCTGGCATCGCCCCTCGTTAAAGCGGGCGTGCCGGTTGATCGAATAAGAAGTCTGAGAAGCGTCGTCGAGCTGCTTAGACTTAAAGAGAGGGAGAACCTTGAGGAGATAGATAGAGCGGTCGAGAAGGTTAGGAGCGACCTCGAGAAGCTTAGGCAAGAATATGGTATCGCGGGGTGATCTGAGGAGATGAAGCCTAAGAGCGAGAAGGCTGGAATGGTCTATAGAACTGTTAGAGAGATTAGAGGCCCCCTACTCTTCGTTGAGGGGGTTAAGGGCGCTAAGTATAATGAGGTTGTGGAGGTTAGGCTAGCCGACGGAACAGAGATAATCGGAACAGTTTTAGACGTGTATGAGGATAAGGCTGTAGTCCAAGTCTTCGGCCATACGGAGGGACTGAGCCTCGACACAACCGTAAGGTTCACCGGAGATGTAATGCGCATACCCCTATCAGAGGATCTCATCGGAAGAATCTTCGATGGAAGCTTTAGACCCCTGGACGGGCTTCCTGAGCCGATAGGCGCTGAGAGGCGTGAGGTCTTCGTCTCGGTGATAAACCCCGCCGCAAGAGAGCCTCCAAGCGAGTTTATGCAGACGGGAATCTCCGTTATAGATGGAATGAACTCTCTTGTAAGAGGTCAGAAGCTCCCAATATTCTCTGAAGCCGGCCTCCCCCATAACGTTATGGCCGCCCAGATCGCTAGGCAGTCGACGGTCTTGGGATCCGAGGAGGAGTTCGCGGTAGTCTTCTGCGCGATGGGCATCAAGCATGAGGAATACGAATACTTTAGAAGCGAGTTCGAGAAGACTGGAGCATTAGATAGAGCTGTAATGATACTCAACCTCGCGGAAGACCCGGTTATAGAGAGGATTCTAGCTCCGAGGATAGCTCTCACGATAGCCGAATACCTCGCCTTCGACCTCGGGATGCACGTCCTAGCAATCCTAACCGATATGACCGGATACTGCGAAGCCCTCCGATCGATCTCTATAGCTAGGGAGGAGGTTCCGGCGAGGAAAGGCTATCCTGGATACATGTATAGCGACCTGGCCTCGATCTATGAGAGGGCTGGGAAGATTCGCGGAAGAAGCGGGTCTATAACGATGATGCCGATCCTCACGATGCCGGGCGGAGATATAACCCACCCGATACCAGATCTAACCGGATATATCACGGAAGGCCAGCTGATTCTAAGCAGGGAGCTTCACGCCAAGGGGATATATCCGCCGCTAGATCCGCTTCCATCGCTATCCAGGCTGATGAAGGATGGCGTAGGCCCAGGCAGGACGAGGGAGGATCATATGGAGGTCTCAAACCAGCTCTACATGGCCTACTCCGAGGGGGTTAAGGCTAGAAGCCTGGCAAGAATAATCGGGGAGCTAAGCCTAAGCGAGAGGGAGAGAAAATATCTAAGATTCGCCGACGAGTTCGAGAGAAAATTCATCAACCAAGGCGTCTACGAGAATAGGCCGATCGAGAAGACCCTCGAGATCGCCTGGGATCTACTATCGATGCTACCCGAAGACGACCTAATCAGGATAAGCGAGGAGAATATCAAGAAATATCATCCGAGGTATAGGTCGGCCTAAAATGTCCCTAGGTATACGCTATACGCGGGGATTCCTCCTAGACCTCAAGCGAAGGCTCTTCTTCGTCAAAGATGCCCACGAGCTGTTAGAGATGAAGAGGGATCAGCTCGTTAGAGAGATTAAAGACGCGATCTCAAGATTCCGGGAACTGAGGAGGAAGGTGGAGCTGGAGATGGAGAGTCTATACCGGGATCTCGCAGTAATCCATGCGATCTACGGCTCTAAGGAATTAATCTCCTCCTCGAGAACCCTAAGCGACCGCATGGAGGTCGAGATACTCCCCAGGAGCATAATGGGAGTAGATGTCCCAGAAGTAAGGATAAAGCACATCCCAGACGTCAAGGACAAGTATCCACCCCACATCTCCAAGATAGCTGAGAAAGCATCAGCAATAATATCAGACCTACTCAGGCTCGCGGAGGTCGAATCCCTTATAGAGCGGATCGCAGAAGATCTTAAAAATACGAACGTCAGAGTAAACGCTCTAGAAAAAGTGGTGATCCCAACCTACGAGAACCTGATAAAACAAATCGGAGAGATAATAGATCAAAGCCTCCTCGAAGAATTCATGAGGATAAAGCTCGTCAAAAGGGCGTTAATGAGAAGGAGGGGTCAGGCATGAGCTTAACCTACCTGATATGCAGAGCTCACGGATATGCGTCAAGACTATTAGGAAGGGAGCTTATACTGGAACTCGCCTCAACGCAAAGTCTGCAACAGCTTGTAGAGCGTCTAGCAGCAACGGAGTATGGCGAGAAACTAAAAACCGCGAGAACGCTAATGGAGATGGAGAACGCGATTACAGAAGTCCTCCTGAACAGGCTAAGATCGTTGCTCAAAGTAGCGGGAGAAAGCAGAGGCGTAGACTTCCTCAAATCCTACCTCCGGAGATACGAAGTGCAGAACATAATCTGGGCTCTCAGAATGAGGCTCGGAAAAGCCTCAAAAGAGGAGGCCTCCAAACTCCTAATCCCGGTCGAGGAAATAAGCGATGTCAAGATCGAGGATATACTAGAGGCTGAAGACCTAACACAAGCCCTAGAAATCATCAAAAGATCCAAAGCATATAGGCTACCCAAGACGATAAATAGCCTACTCGAACTCGAGGCCGAGCTTTGGAAAAACTATTACTCAAGAGTCTTTGAGAGGACTTCAAGAGTCCCTGCCGGGGATAGGGTTGAGATCAGAAAGCTCCTCGGCTTAGAAGTAGAACTCATAAACCTCAGAACGTGCATTCTATCCGCAATCAAAAGATTGGATCGCAGTATAGCGGAGAGGATGCTCATAGAAAATCCGGCGGGAACATCAAGAAGAAAGCTTCGACACTTCCTAGAAAGCTATGATGAAAAATTCTATCTCGAGCACTTCCCAGCATATAGAAGCTATCTCGAGAAGCTAATATCGAGTGAAGAGCCTTTCGCCGAGATAGAGAGGCTAAGAATCTTGAAGAGGTTCGCCGATAAGCGTAGGATACCGAGATTTATAAGCTTCTTCTACGTCATCAAATACCTCCTAGATCTCGAAGCGGAGTATAGGGATTTAAGAGCGATTCTAATATCGATTCATCATAATATCCCGAACGATATTAGGCTGCGGCTTCTCATCAACTCCTAGGCTATCTTGACGAATCTCATGAATATTAACGCGAGTAGGATGGGTAGGATCGTGCCGAGAAATATTGCTAGGGGGATTCCTCGATGGAGGCTAGGCTCATGCAGGATATAAGCTATTCCGATGAGCTGGAGAACTATCAAGATTGCAAGATAAATAGCTAGGACTTTCAGAAATCTGCTCTTAATCTTCTCAGCGGAATCCTTCACAGATAAGATTCTCCTAGCAAAAATATAATGTTATCCATGATTCATTTGGGATCTCCTGCTAGGCTAGGTTATCCATATCAGGAATGCTATCAGTAGGCCGTAGATCGCTATTCCCTCAGCAAGCCCGACGAAGATTATCGCTCTGCCTAGGATTTCAGGCTTCTCGGTAGCGCTTGCAAATGCGGCTACCGAGACCTTAGCGACCGCGTAGGCTGCGGCTACTGCGCAGATCCCGACAGCAGCCACCATAGCTATGAACTTGACCGACTCCACCTCGGCTAGCTCTGGAGTAAGCCTTTGGGGGGCTTCAGCGTATACAGCCATGTTTAGGCAGAGCAAGATCACCAAGATCGTTGGAAGAATGCTTCTAATGAGCCTCAATCTCATTAGCCTTTCTATTGCTTGGTCAGTTAATTAATTTATCTTTTTACCGAAGCCTCCAAGGAGTATATGGTCTCCCCATCCCCCGATAAAACTTGCTATAGAACTCGTAGTAGAGCAGTCTTAGAGCCTGGATCATGCATACGAGTAGCTCTATGCTTAACGCGAATAGGTTTAGGAAGATCAGCCCCATACCTATACCCATTATCAGATTGGCGTGAAGCATTCTATGAACCACCATGGCTAAGGCGGCGTGGACTATCGCGAAGCCCGCTATCCTAGCATAGGAGAACGTATTCGCTAGAAACGCTATCGCTATCTCCAGCAGGTTTCCCATATTCATCGCGAACGATTCTTTCGAGATTATGGGTCTTAGGATCATCAGGGCGAAGCCGGCC
Organism: uncultured Nitrososphaeria archaeon; assembly: GCA_964396455.1. Classification (GTDB taxonomy): domain Archaea; phylum Thermoproteota; class Nitrososphaeria_A; order Caldarchaeales; family Wolframiiraptoraceae; genus Wolframiiraptor. Next base: position 27,769 of record CAYNFG010000002.1, read on the forward strand.
AGCATGAGATAGAAAGGCCAGGTCTGAAGAGCCTTCATCCCGAGCTCCGGAAACTCTAGAACTCCGGGGATAACGGCTATCCCTAAGAAGTGAAATGCCGTCAGAATGAATCCGATGAATGCTATTATCCCGGCGACGCCATGATGGCTGAAGATCGCCTCGCGGACCTCTCCATGCCTTAACTCGCTCCAAGCCGAGATGCTCATAGCGAGTATTATCTGGGCTATTCCGAAGAATATCGCGATCTTTAGAAGCCAGATAGTCCCGCTAGGGTCTTCAAGCCATCCCGGTCTAAGGCCTGGCGCCAGAGGCTGAACCTCGGTCAGGAAGAATTCTCCGAAGAGGAGGCCGAAGAATGATGCAGAGACTCCAAGCCATATCATAAGCCTCCCGATCTTCTTAGCATTCATGCCGAGGAGCCTGCCTTTAAGCACGCGGGAGAAGAATATTCCAAGCCCGATTATCGCGATTCCCTGACCTAGATCTGGGAACATAAGCCCGAACATTAGGGTCCAGAGTATCCCCGATATTATTGTCGGGTCCACCTCCCGGTATCCCGGCCAGCCATACTGGGCTACAAGACTTTCGAAGACCTTGAAGATCTTAGGATTCTTCAGGGATGTTGGAACCTCTTCATCCGATCTAGGCTTCTCAAACCGGTAGGCGAAGCCTTTTCCAATCCTCTCTCTAAGTTCATTAAGTTCGCCTGTTAGAGAGGGTATCTTATCCTCCGAAACCCATCCCTGAATCATCCTAAGCTCCTCGCTTCTGAGAGTGTCCATCAAAGCCTCCTCAATTCTCAGGTTAAGCTCCAAGCTTCTAGCTATGGAGGCGAGCTTCGCAGCATTCTCCCTCCTAAACTTCTCAAGCTCGGCTAAGACCCTCTTTTCATTCTCTCGAAGAGCCTTAAGCCTTTCATCAACCTTCTCCAGGGCTACATGCAAATCCTCGTCAAGCCCCTCCAAACGCTTCGTAAATTCTTCAAAACCGATCGATTTTAGGCTCGTCAAAATATCATCCGAATACTCCTTTAGGCAGGCGATCAGCAGAAATATTCTACCATCGCTAAGCTCGACCTCCTTCAAGACGGCAGGTTTCTCCGAGATCGCTTGACGGGCTTTCTCCAAGTCCTCCCCTTTTACCAGCCCCAGGATAACTGAGAGATTCTCATATCCGCCTACCTCGATCTTCTCAACCCCTTTCGATAACAATTCCTCCAAAATCTTCTTAACTTCCTCAAGATCTCTCCTCTTCTCTTGAACGCTTGCCAGCCTCTCCCTTATCCTACGATACCCTTTCAGCAGGTTTTCTAGAAGCTTTGAAGCCTCCTCTATGCTGAGTTCTTCATGCGCCTCGGCTCCGCCTGCCAGAAGCTCTTTCTGAAGCCTGAGGGCATCCTGCCTAAGCTTTGTGAGGATCGGAATGCTCGGCGAATCTTCTCTCACAAATCCGGTGATCCTCTCCTTAAGCTTTCTAAGCTCCGCCTCCGCAGATCTTATCTCATCCTCCAGCCTATCGAGTTCCGCCTCCACCGCCGCTAAAGCCTCCCTACAGTTTCTCGGGAGGCTCGTCGGAAGAACCACCTCCTCATGATATACGCTCTCAAGCATCGCTTGAAGCTTCTCAAGCTTATCACCCAAGCCTATTAGATGGACGAGGTATTCTCCTCCGGATAGCTCCGCGGAGAATATGGCTATATCATTCTTCGAGGCGTAGTCTGCCAGCTTAGATAGCTCGCTCCTCGACGTTATCAAGAGCTTCGAGAAGAGCGTGTCAGATCTGTGAAAGACCGGTATCTCCTCCTCTCCAAGCGATCTTAACCCTTCAAGGATACTCTTCAATTTTCTAAGCTCATCCCTTCTGGGGTAAAGTTTCTCCAGCCTATTTCTAAGTTCGATATATCTACGATAATCCTCTCCTCCCTTGACGGCTCCCAGCCTCGATAACTCCTGCCATAGCTGGATAAGTCTCCCGGAGAGCTCTTCAAGCTCCCTAAGCTTATCGGCCTCAGCCTCCCTAATCCTCCTAGCATCCTCCTCCCCCAATCTCCTTAGCTGAACTACTCCAAGCTCCCCAAGCCTTCTAATGACCCTCCGCTCATGATCCCTTAAAGTCACTATCACCAGCTTCCTCGCTGGAATTATCAACCCTTATCAACTCGGTTGGCTCTCCGGGAGAATTTAAGGTATGAGTCAGCTGACCCTCTCATCTTCACAAATCCGATGGGTAAGTTCTCATCATCCTCATCTGATAGGATTCCAAAGAAGCTTAATAGCCTTGGGCTCAGAAGTATTCCCGCTCATCATCTATCAGGAGGCGGATAACCTCATCGCCCATGGATAAGAGAATCCGCCATCCGATATACGTTTCGCATAACCTGCTAGAGCTTCTCACGGGCCTTTTCCAATATCTCTAGGACACCCTCCTTATCAAGAAGTATCAATAGCTCGTCATAGGTCGCATCTATATCCTTAATGCACGCATCGGGGAAGTTCAAATCGATAGAGATTCTATGCTTCCAGTAATAACCTCCCTCCGGGAGATTCAGCCTAGTGAATACACCGATAAGCTTTGGAGAGAGCCTCAGATTCTTAACATTTAGGATAAACTCGACGAAGCAATTCCTATAAGCCTTCTCATAGACATCGCCGTAAAATGTGTTAAAGTATACGAACAGGGGATAATCCTTGGCATAGGTCTCCCAGCTCGTAAATCTAGTATAGATCGGGATCCATCGATCATCCTTCAATATCATATCCTCGAGGCTTATCGGCCTCTTCCAGAAAGTCACCATATACCCTCTCTCCTCTAACCCCGGGATAATATAGCCTCGGATTATCCCCTGTCGAATCAGCTCGAGCCTCTCTCTCAGGCTTAGGCTCATCTAACCACGCTACCCTGCCCTAAGATCTGAAATCTGCATGTTAAAACCAAATAAAAACGTTTTTAAGGGCCGAGCCAAGGGCGGCTAGCCTATAACGTCCAAGATAGCCTTCTCAAGCACATCCTCGCTAGTAGCCCCGCGGATAACATGCCTCTCAAAATGATCAGAATCCAAGATCACGTAGGTCGGGGTCCCGGTCACACCATATAGGCGAAAGACCTCCAACCTCTCATCAACGACATGTATCCAGCTAAGCCTATACTCCTTCAGGAACTCGCTAGCAACCTCAATACCGCTAGGTCCAAGCCCCATAACAGAGATAAAGACGATCCTATCACCATACTTCTCCTCAAGCTTCTTTATGGTAGGCGTCATCGCTCGACAATAGCCGCAGAGAGGAGATATAAACTCTAGGAAAACAGGCTTGCCGGAAAACTGGGAAAGCCTAATGCTCCTGCCGGTAAGCCCAAGCTCATCAACCTCCGGAAGCTCAAAGTCAGGAGCAGGAATACTCGCGCTCGTGGTAGATAATCCAACACTAGTTTGAATTGTTCTAGTAGGAGCCTGAGTAACGCTGGTGGAGAGCGTTCTGCCGGTCATGGGAATAGCCTGAAACCCGGGAGTAGCCAGCACATAGAACACGATCCCGATAATCAGGAGTAGGATCAAGAGGGGTGCAAGCCTAATCCCGTAGTAATAACCCCTGTGCTTCTCCTTAAGATGTCTCCTTAAAGCAATATCCGTGGAAAAGCTCTTACCGCAAAGCCTACATCTATTCCTCCTAGAGCTCATTAACTCTATCGCCTCCAAAACAACTCACAACAGTACAGTATAGATAAAGGTTTCATTCCCGGGAAAATATATTATCGAGTTTCTTCTGTCGGGTTATCAAATAGCTTGCATATGCCGTAAGCTATCAGTAGTAGCGATACGAATAGCGATGATAGATATATCATGTCGAAGGCCGTATTATAGAAGAGAACGATCCTAGCTATCTCCTGCGAGCTCATGTTCTGCTGACGTAATATCAAGGGAAGGACGGGTAGCCGATAAACGTATGCGCCTAGAAATCCTCCAGCCAGCTGGATAAAAAAGCCTATGAAAAATCCTAGGAAAACATAAGACATCTTCCTAAATCCAGTTCGCCGCCTCCCAGCAAACCATAGGAGGACAAGCGGTATCAGGAAAGCCATGGAGGCCGCTAAATGTCTTAGAAAATAGGCGTTTAAAATCGCAAATGATTCTTCAAACATCAATCAAAAAAGGTTCAACAAATCCTCCTTTAAACCTATTTCAAGGCATAGAGGATATTTCTTGCGATACTGGAAATTGGTGAGGTGTGGGGGCGCCCGGATTTGAACCGGGGATCTCCGGGTTGCTCCTCAATCCGACCAGCATGTAGAGATCTGGAGCCCGGCGCCGTAGACCCTCAGCCCCATCTGGGTTTGCTGGGCCACGCCCCCAGCGTCCTGCTATTCTTAATTGCCTTGGTTTGGTATTAACCTTTCATCGAGAGATTCTCGGCCTCTTGGATGGAGGGATGCTTAAATGCTTACGAGACCAATTCTCTAGAGATGGCGGTCGTAGTTGAATTTAGTATAATTCCGATGGGGAAAGGTGCTAGCGTCTCGAGGCTTATCGCCTTAGCGGTGAAGGAGCTTGAAAAGCGCGGGGTGAAGCATGTGACGACGCCTATGTGCACGATAATTGAGGAGGAGAGCTTGGAGAAGGCTTTGGAGTATATAAGGATCGCTCATGAGGCGGTGATAAAGGCGGGAGTAGAACGGGTCATAACCATAATCAAGGTGGATGATAGAAGGGATGTAGAAAGATCCATGGAGGATAAATTAAAGTCTTTGAGAAGAGCGCTTGAAGAACTTGGAGAAGCTTAGGCAGCCTCCTGAAGGCTGGTCTTCAGCCATAAGAAATGCCCGGAGATAAGAGTCTCAAAAGAGGAGTGAAGGCTATTGATAGCGTGATGTTGATATATGGGGATGTTTTCTTTGAGGATGACGATGATTTATGTCCGGGTTCTGAGGCTGTGATGATGCTTGAAAGGAATGAGTCATTCATATCTTCCTATTCCTGTGACTGGCTGATAGAGTTAAAGCGTGAATGCTACTATGCCTGTTATTGCGAGCTTGATGGCTTCCCTCCGCTCTACATGTCTTTCTCGGTCTTCTAGGTTAAAAGTAATACCAGTTATGCTAGAATGCTTTGACGGCTTCCCATATCAGCTCTTCGGGGGTCTTTCCGAGGCTCTTCGACTTTCTTCTAATGATCTTCGCGAGCTCTCCTCGGAGTATTATGATGTCCTCTATGGGCGTTGCGTAGTCTAAGAGCTTTTCTGAGATGCCTTTAAGCTTTCTCGGATCGAATTGCACATCATCGATTACTTCTATCCCTTCTGCCTCTAGGTCTTCTTTTACGTCCATCGGCGTCTCGCATCTCGTTATCAGTATCATCTCTTTAGGCTTGTATAGCTTCATGTAGATCTTTACAAGCTCAGGCTCTTTCAATCGGATCTTCTTATTCTGATCTGCCTCAAGTTCTTCCGGCTTTATTCTTGCTCCAAGCTCTTTTCCAAGTCCCCTCCAAAGTCCTTGGAGCCACATCCATCTCCACTCCTCGGCTGAGAGCGGCTTATCATCGCCCTTCAGCTCTCTAGTCCTCTTATGCCAGTCCTCGAGCTCCTTACACTCTATTATTACGTCAGGTCTTTTAATCGGCGGATCTTTCTCTCCCTCGAAGATATTCATCACTCTTCCGCCATAAACTAGTATGTCCGGCCTCATGGCCTTGTATAGCTTCCATACCCTTCTCAGATCCTCGGTATCCTCCCACGCTATCGGCCTCGGGGCTTCGAGGAAGAAGCTTAACGCTCCTCCTCCAGTCTCTATTATCGCGTTTGGCGGTATTGATGCTAGCCTCTGCTTCCCGCTCCGCTCCAAGCTCAGATATCCATGCTCAGGGTATAGTAGATAGCCTCCATCAAGCGCCACGTATCTGAGGACTACTAGGAGGATCCAGGATTGGTAGATGCTTCTAAGGTTTGTCTGGAGCGATGTCTGGATTGCTCTATGGGCTTTCTCTTCAAAGGATTTTAGGCTGAGCCTTCTTCTAGCCAGATCCATAGCGTAGATGAAGAGCTTCTTCCTTAGATGAGCTTCGGGATCTTCTAGGAAGCTTCTTAGCTCGCGTGGGAATATTATCTCGGATAATCCGAGGCTCCTCTTAAGAGTTTCCGAAGCCTCTTTTAACCTCGTAGACCAGTCATACGCCTTATCCAGCTCGCCTCCGACGGCTCCTCTAACGAATAGCCTCTTCATCTGATCGAGCTTCTCACTGAGCTCCTCTGATAGCCTCCTATCTATCCTACCCTTTCCCCGCGTTAGGAGCTTCCTCCTGATCTCCCTATAGATTCTCCTCCAGTCGTCTTGCCCCATCCAAGTCTCAGTCATCTGAGGGTTGAATTAACATTTACGCGGATGGCGTGGGGTTGGCGTGCGAAGGGCTAGAGCTTCTTAACCTCGAACTCCGCTATTATCCTCTCCTCGGCGATCTCGCTCCAGGCTATGAGCCTCGCCTCATATCCCGGATCCACCTCCTTCAACTCGTAGACTAGATCCTCTAGCCAGTCGTATACTCCGCAGGATCTGCAAAAGCTTCCGGAGAACTCGATGATTACCCTATCCCCTTCAGCTTTCACCAGCTTGGCGAAGGCTTCTGGACTCCTATAGCGATTATACCTCTCTATCGCCCGCCTGACTATCTCTAAGAGCTTATCCATCACAAGTCTGGGGGAGGGTTTATTGTAAAAGATTTGCATCTTCGCGGGGTTTAGTTAATGGATAATTATCCTCGGAGGCTTTGGATTAAATTGGGTGGTGCGGATGTTTGGTTATCGTGGAAGGTTTGTCGTCGTCTTTATGGCTGGATTGATTGCCGGCCTTGCTTTAGGATGTCTTCTGGAGTTTTGTGAAGTGGGCGAGATGAGGGAGGCTTCTCGTATTCTTCCGGAGGATTTGGCTATGGTTTTGAGGAGGATTAGGTTTGTGAATGCTTTTACTGGAGAGAATTTGAGCGAGTTCAGGATCATCGATGGCGTCGTTGGAGGATATGAGGCTGGTGGAGAGCTTTATGAGACTTGGGTTCTCGGTTTTGAGGATAGGCCGGGAGGTGCTTCCGCCGATCAGGATTATCTCGATGTATTGGTTGAGCTTAAGCGGGTTAAAGGCTCCTCTAACGTTACCGTGAGGATAGTTCAGCTTGGATACGATAGGATAGACGTCTATGTGGATGACGTTTATCTGGGCAGCATTAGACCTGCTCTCGAATTCCAGATAGATCTAGCTTCTTAGGGTAGGGATATCTGGAGGAACTCCGCGCTCCTCGAGTATTTTTCCAAGGTCTTGGCGATCTCCCTAGCTCCGGTTAGGAGCCTTTGATAAAGATCTTTAGCGTCCAGCCCTATTGCCTTGCATCTGGCTTCATCCAGCGCGTAGGGCGCTCTTATCCATATTGTTAGAAGATCTCCTATCCTTGCTACTCTGAGATGTGGGAGACCTATAAGCGCGGCTTGGTGCGACGGTGTGAAAGCATAGCCTTCAGCCCTCTTCTCGAGATTTAGGTTAAGGGATCGCCCGATCTCTAAGATCTCCTTCATGACGTTCTCGACATCGCCTTCATGAATTCTTAGAGTCAGGTGGATTTTTGCCAGCTTACGCCTTAACTCTTCCAGCCCTTCCACCACATCTTCAGGTCTCGCTTCCGACTTAAATTGTTAGCGGATTTATTCGCCTAGGATAATATCCGGTCTAATAGCCCATAATAGAGTCCACCGGCCCTCTTCGCCCCGCTCCAAGCATACTACGCATCCATATCGGAATCTTACGATCTCTAGATCCTGATTTCCGGCTATGAGTAGGCTTGCGAGCTTGCTGAGATGCGGGAGATGGCCGACGAGCATTACATCCTCCTTCACCTCTCTCAATTTATCAGCCCAGATCCGGGGATCTGCTAGCGGCTCAAGCCCCTCGGCTTTCTCGACGCCCTTCGCGGGCTTGAGGTGCTGGGCTAGGATTTCCGCGGTCTGGGCGGCTCTAAGCTTTCCGCTATGAAGTATCCTCTCAACCCTTATCCCCAGCCTTGCTAGAAGCCTTGAAATCCTCTCGACTTCTGCTCTCCCATTCTCCGTTAATGGCCTAGCTGGATCCTCTTCCTCCCGTTTTGCCTCTCCATGCTGGACCAGATAGACTCTCATAGCTCATTTTTAGAGTGGATGAGGGTATTGGATAAGCCTTCTCTCCAGCCTCGGGCTACTAGTAGCGTATAGCTCTATCTCCCGGACCTATATGCCCTATACTCGTCTGGACTATAACCGTCTTCAAACCCCTCTCCTCGAGAGTCTTCTTCACCTCTAGCATCTCCTTTGTCGTGGGTCTCTTAATATCTCTCCTTCTAAAGGTTGGGAAATAGTCTAGGACCGTTACCTGCAGCCTTGGATCTATTGATGCGATCCTATCCCCTATCTCCGCGACCTCTTCCAGGCTCATCCAAGCCGAGTTATATGCGAAGCCAGCTCCGACATAGACTCGATCGGAATAGTTCGAGACGATATACTCGAGGATCTTCCAAGAGTTCTCGAAAAGCTTTCTCGCATCTTCTTCGCTGGTTATGCCTGTTATCTTCATATAGGTCTCCAGCCTGCCCGCCTTAGGCTCGATCCCGATATTATTGCATCCAGCCTCAACAAGCTCATCAACATAATCCTCGGTAAGTATCGTGCCATTACTATCTAGATGGAGTCTCGCATCGGGATTCATCTCCCTAAGCCTTCTGAAAAGCTCTATAAGCCATCTCCGATTCAGGGTTGGCTCGCCGCCGCTTACCGCGATCCCCGGAGTATTATAGGCTCGCCTACACTCGGTAAGCCTCCTAGCAGCCTCGAGGGGAGTAATAGGCTCGCCTGAGTTATCATAGGTTACATGATAGTTCTGGCATTGAGGGCATCTAAGATTGCAGCCGGCGGTCCAGATCGCCGACTCGACGTAGCCTAATCCATCAACCTCCCACCATGGAGTAGCCTTCCCGCCAACCCTATGAGGCTGAGGACCATGAACTATTCTCAGAGGCTCAACCTCATCCACGTTAAGCTCGATTCTCATCCCATCCCTAACCGGGGTTATGCAGGATCGCTCAAGGCTTCCATCGATCAGGACTGCGCATGCCCAGCATCCTCCGAGACCGCATGGCGCAGTCAATCCCCTCGATCCCGGCTCGCCAAACCGTACCCCGATAAGCTCTAATGCCTCTCGAACGCTAATCCCCTCAGGAACCTTATGCTCCACGCCATCGACGAAGATCCTAATATGCCTGCATTCGATCTCTTCAACTCTTACAACCCTAGCCTCGTAAGGGCATGCATAATAACATGCTAAGCATCCGATACACCGCTCCACGCTATAGCATAGGCTGACATCCCTGCAGAAACCGCATTCAACACACTTATCAGGATCTACTATGACGATTTTCCGGGAGATCTTCATCTAAAGGCGAGTTCATCGCTGGCCGATGTAAGGATTACGTTTCCCCTGAGACTATCTATCTTCCCTCAGCCTTCTACCACAATAAGGGCAGAACCTGGCATCAGCAGGTATCATTCGGCCGCAGAATCTACACTTCTTCTTATCCTCCTCGACCGAACGCCTAAACCCCATCCCCCAGAGGAGGCCCTCCCAGAATCCTCCCTCCATCCCAGAACCCATATTATGGAGACCGCTTTTACGCATATCGCCTTACCTCGGCTTCTCCACGCTTTGATCGATCCATTCTAGATAGCTTGTATTACCGGCTATTATCGGCAGGGCGATTATCTCGGGAACCGTATAGCTATGAGCCTGCCTAACCACCTCAATCAATTTCTCCAGCAGATCCAGCCGGGTCTTGACTAGGAGAAGCGATTCGGCGGCCTCCTCGACCCTCCCCTCCCACCAGAAGAAGGACTTGACGCCATCCAAGATATTAGCGCAGGCTGCGAGCCGCTTATCCAAGAGCCTTCTAGCGATCTTCTCCGCCTCCTCGCGGCCTGGAGCAGCTATGAATACGACAGCATATGCTCCAAGCATGATAAAGCATATGCCTAGCAGCAATATTAATCGAAGCCATAACCTTCAAGCCCCAGCATAGCGAGCAGAATAATCGAGAGGAGATCCTCCTTGAACCCTCGACAAAATCATACCAAGAGAATTCTATCTAAGAGATCCAGCAGAAGTCGCGAGAAGCCTCCTAGGGAAGATCCTCGTCCGAATCGTTAATGGTAGAAGGCTTGCATGCAGGATCGTCGAGACCGAAGCCTACTATGGATCGGAGGATCCCGCGTCAAGAGCTAGGAAGGGCGGAGACCTGAAGAGGGTAATGTATGGAGATGTAGGCATAGCGTTGATCTACGGAATCCATAGGCAATGGCTTCTAAACATAGTCGCTCACAAGAGGGGCGAGGCCGGAGCGGTATTAATCAGAAGCGGAGAACCTCTAGAAGGATTAGATACCATGAAGAAGCTTAGAGGGGTCGATAACTTGAAAACGCTGACTACAGGCCCCGGTAGATTGACCAAGGCGATGGCCATCGATAAGAGCCTTCATGGGAAGCCCGTTTACACGATTACCTATGGATTATGGATTGAGAAGAATGGAGATGTTCCATCGGATCTAATCGGGAGGAGCCGCAGGATAGGGGTCTCCGAGGATCTTCCAACACCCTTAAGATTCTACATCAGGAATAGCGGCTACGTATCGCGGAGATAGCTTTTGAAGAGGCTATAGGATGGCTGATAATAGCTGATACGCCTCTAGGAGCGCCGCCAAGAATAATACAGCGATTATCGCGGACATGCCAACCTTAATCTTCCTGACATAGCGTGGAAGCTCCTCGAGAGGCTGACTGCTCATACTAGGCTGGATAGCGATTAAGCATGCGGCCGCCACCGCTGGAATCTCTAAAGCTAGAAATGATAATCCTGAAAGCTGTCTCCCCAAGCTTAGAATAGTTCCCCCGATAAGGTAAAACTGGAGGGCTAAAGCATAAAGTGGAAGGATCGCGGCTAGGATTCTATAAGCCTTCCAGCTGATAGGCTTGAACAGCCATAAACCATACCTCTGATAGAGTCTTCCAAGATGTTTATCTGAGAAGGGTTTCGCCTTAAAGATTAGGATCGGCGAGAACAGTATTATCGCAACCACGATGCAGTTATTTAAGAAGATCCCAACCCCGATCGATAAGACTAGGGTTTGGAAGCCTCCAGCCCCGATAGATTGGAGGAATCCGAAAACATGCTTTGCGACGAAGATAGCCCTCGACAAGGCTAGGTTAAGAGCTGGAAGCTGGAAGATATAATGAACACCGACTATAGAAGCAGCTATCAATCCGAAGGCAAATCCCGCTAAAGCAGCGCAGAGAAGGATGGCGAATCCACGCATAGTTCAGATAACCTACCAGCATCCCAACCTAATAAGGGAAATCTCTTGATACGGCGCGTGATCGGCTGCTGAACCCCGGCTCATCATATCCTCAGCAATCGAGGGTTTCTTCATCCACGCGCCCAGATAGGAGTACTGCTTTGGAGTGCTTAAGTTTAGCCCCTCCTGAAGCTTGGATGGATTATCCAACCTTTATATAGAGCTGAGACAAGGATACAAACATGCCTCTGAGGCCCACCGTCCTCCCGCTCATCTCATTAACTCTCTTG
>CAYNFG010000002.1:39499-67037 GCA_964396455.1 uncultured Nitrososphaeria archaeon
TACAAACATGCCTCTGAGGCCCACCGTCCTCCCGCTCATCTCATTAACTCTCTTGCTCTTGATATCCTCAATCTTCATCTGCACGATCGCTGCGGAGCAGCCGATCAAGATTATAGACGACTTCGGGAGGATAGTCTTGATACCTAAGAAGCCTATGAGGATAGTCTCGCTTGCCCCAAGCTTTACCGAGACGTTATTCGCTCTAGGGCTGGGAGATAGGGTTGTTGGCGTTACGAGCTACTGTAATTATCCGCCTGAGGTTCTTGAAAAGGTTGGCCGAGGCGAGATAACAGTCGTTGGAGGCTATACCACTCCAAGCCTAGAGGAGATCGTGGCCCTAGAACCCGATCTTGTAGTAGGCCATAACCATCTACCACCCGACATAGTCATGAAGCTTGAAGAGCTCGGAATACCCATAATCCTCATAAATACTTCGAGAAGCATCGAGGAGCTATACGAGGATATCAAGCTTATCGGAAAGGCTTGCTGGGCCGAGGACGAGGCTGCGCAGCTCATAAAAACCATCAAGGATAGGATAGCCTTCTGGGAGGAGAGGCTTAAAGATGTTAGGCGGGTTGATGTCGCCGAGATAGCGTGGGTTAATCCGCTCTTCGTCGCTGGAAATGATACCTATATCAGCGATATAATCTGGCATGCGGGAGGAAGAAACGTCTTTTCCGATAAACAGGGCTGGGCGCAGGTAAGCGATGAAGAGCTCGTCAAGAGAGATCCAAGCCATATCATAGTCCCCTATAGGCATGGCGTAGAACTAATCTACGACGGCATTATGGAGATGAAGAAGAGAGGCTTAATCCATGGTGAGATTCATCCAATAGACCCAGATATATTGAGCAGGCCAGGTCCGAGAGTGGCGATCCTCTTCGAGGAAGTTGTCAAAGCAATTCATCCAGAAACCTGGGAGAAGGCGGTTGAGGTTGAGCGGATAATAGCGCCTAGCAGAGCCGTGGTCGGAGACTTATTGACGATCTTCGTCTTAGCGAGAAATCCAGGATTAGTAGCGGGAGAGAAAATTGTCGAGCTATCCATTAATGGGGAGATCTTCTCTCAAAAAGTCTTGTTGAGACCAGGCGAGGCGAGACTGCTAAACTTCAGCTTCGTGGTCAAGGAGGTAGGCGAATACGTTATTAAGGCTGGCGGCCAGTCTGCGGTCATAAAGGTTTCACCAACATCTGAAGAGATTATGAGCAGGGCCAGAGAATCCTTTGAGAAATCTCTACAAGAATATCTATCGCCGATGAGCTCGAGGATAGAGGTCTTAGCTGGCGAGCTGAATAACCTCAAGGAAAGGATCAAAGAGCTAGATGTTAATTCGACAGCTCTTTCAGAAAGGATTGTAGAACTGCGAGGGGAACTGGAATATCTTAGAAACATGGCGGTTACGTCGGCTATAATCTCGGGAATAGCTATTGCGGCGACGGCGATTCTCATACTCTATATCGTTCCGAGGATGAGGAAGGCAAAGACCTAAGCCCGGGAGAGGAATCGCCCATGAACTATAGCTCTTACAAGCTCTCGGACAGGCTTGGAAGGGTGCGGGAGAGACTTCTCAGATGGAGAGCTATACTGGCATACCTGACGATAGGGCTTTTCGCATCCATAATCATAGCCACAGCTATAGGCCCCGTCTATATCCCTCCCCAGGAGATCCTCTCCATAATCATGTATAGGCTCGGATTCAACCTCCCCTCTTCTCAGGGGGCTATGAAGATAATCCTTCAGCTAAGACTTCCAAGAATAATCTTGGGCTGCCTCATAGGTGCAGCCCTCTCGCTTGCCGGCGTGATCATGCAGGGATTATTCAGAAATCCGCTCGCAGACCCCTATATCCTCGGAGTATCTTCCGGGGCATCGCTCGGGGCCGCTCTCTCCACGATGCTCTTACCTCCTATCATCGGAATCTATACGACCCCTCTTGCAGCCTTTCTAGGAGGTCTCGCAGCTATAACCCTAGTATATGGCGTGGTTAAGCTTACCGGAAGATTTACGATAGGCTCCCTTCTACTCGCGGGAGTGGCGGTCGCATATCTCTTCTCCGCAATTCTCTCAATAGTAATCTGGCTTCTAAGCAGGGATAGCCATAAGATCCTCGTATGGATTATGGGCGGACTCTGGGGAGCCGACTGGCTAAGGGTCAAGATAATATTTCCAATACTGCTCCTGCTCACGGTAATCTCCCTAGGCTTCTCAAAAGACTTGAACGCGCTTCTTCTCGGAGAAGAGACAGCGCAATCTCTTGGGGTTAATGTAGGCTTGATCGAGAAGCTTCTGCCGATTCTGGCGTCTCTGCTGACCGGCGTGGCCGTGGCCTTCGCGGGGGCGATAGGCTTCATAGGCTTAATGATGCCTCATATAATGAGGATGATCGTAGGGCCAGATCATAGAATACTCATCCCATCATCCGCCCTAGCTGGCGGAATATTCCTGATATGGGCCGATGCCGCAGCGAGATGTCTAATGGAGATTCCTGTCGGAGTAGTAACCGCGCTCTGCGGAGTCCCCTTCTTCATCTATCTCATGAGGAGGAGGATAGGATGAGATTGAAAGTCGATAAGATCGAGTTTTACTATAACGCCCGCAAGATCCTAGACAAAATAAGCTTCGAGGCCGGAGAAGGCGAGTTCATAGGATTAATCGGGCCTAATGGATCTGGAAAGACGACGCTCCTAAGGATAATCAATAAGATCTTGGAGCCTAAAGCCGGGACAGTCTACCTCGATTGCAGGAAGCTCTCGGAGATGGATTGGAAAGAGATTGCGAGAGAGCTTGCATGCGTCCCTCAAGAAACCCGGCTAGACTTTAACTTCAAAGTCTTCGATATCGTCATGATGGGTAGGTATCCGCACTTGGGAAGATTCTCCCTTGAGGGAGAGGAAGATGAGGAGAAAGTAAGATACTGGATGATGCTCACAAATACTCTACACCTAGCAGATAGATCGATTAAGGAGATAAGTGGCGGGGAAAGGCAGAGGGTTCTAATTGCGAGAGCTTTAGCTCAGGAGCCTAAGATTTTACTCTTAGACGAGCCGACCGCAAACCTGGATATCTGCTATCAGATGGAAATAATGAATATGCTAAAGAGGCTTGTAAGGGAGATCGGGCTAACAATAATATGCGCCATCCACGATCTAACCTTAGCAGCGAGATATAGCGATAGGATAATCCTCCTAAAGGATGGAAGGATAGTCAAGATGGGAAGACCATGGGAAGTTCTAACGGAGGAAAATATAAGAAAGGTCTTTAACGTCGAGGCAAGGATAGAATACGATCGAAGCTCAGGCTCTCTACTAATAATTCCCATTAAACCGATCTCTGAAGAAGCGTTATCGGCTGAAAGCGAGAAGGTAAGAATGCTGGCGCGATCTAGGATAAGATAGCGTAGCTAGATAGGATAGGCACCACATATCCTGCAGTAGTTCATGTCATCCGGAACATTTGAATGGCACATCGGGCAAATTTTCTTGGTTGAGCCATCTGGGTGGGGTGGGCCGAATAGCTCTCGATAAATCTGATAGTAGAATAGTTGCTCCTTGCTTCTTATCGCGACTCCATCCTCCATGAGATATCTCTCCCTTAACCTATCAAATTCTGATGGGGAAATCTTCTTCTCGAAGATTTTTGGCAGCATCATCGTTCCGGATCCTCCCTCTATCGGAACCTTCTCCCTCCAAACGATCTCGGCCGGAAGCATGTTCTCGAACGCTACTCGTAGGATATATTTCCCATAGCGCTTCCCATTTTTGAAGCCTATTCTAAATCTTGAATCAAGCTTCTCAGCAAATCTTCGCACTTCCGGATCTAGGTAGGGCTGCTTAACTTCTATCCCCAAGGCTTCTCCTAGGGTAGCTGCGGAGAAGTTCATCTTCTCCCAAAGGCTCTTAATTTCGTAATCTAGCTTTTGAGGGTCTAGCTCGTAGAGGAAGCTATAGCCGGCGAACAGCTCATCCCCTCCATCTCCTGTCATAACCACCTTCCCGCCGTTATCCCTCGCATATCTCAACGCTATGTAAAGGGCGGCGCTATTGCGCACTTCCATCGGGTCGAACGTCTTCAAGATCCCTATAGTCGATCGAATAGCTTCCTCAAGCTCGCTTAGATCGAAAACATGCACTAGATGCTCGATCCCAAGAAAGCCTGCAGCTAGCCTCGCATATTCTAAATCTCTGCCAGGAGAATTCTCTAAGCAAACCGATATAGCCTTCACACTTTTAATCTGTGAAGCGAGCAAGGCTATAATGCTAGAGTCAAGCCCGCCCGAAAGAAGGATCATATCCCCAAGATTTCTCTCCACCGCTCGCCTAAGAACATCCCTAAGCTCTCTACATAGCTCGGCTGGAATCATAATCTCCTAAACCCTTCCATCCGAGATCATAATATTAAACCTGCCCTAATGTGATTTCGTAAAAATCATGAGGGTGATAGTTTCCTGGAGTGGCGGCAAGGATAGTTGCCTATCCCTCTATAAAGCCCTGAATAGCGGTCTTAAGCCGGTCTACCTCCTAAATATCGCGACGCAAGCTGGAGAAGGTTTTAGGGTCCATGGTCTCGATCCTAGGATAATCCTCGATCAGGCTAAAGCCCTAGAACTGCCGATAGTTCAGAGAGCGGTCAGCTGGGAGAACTACGAGCAAGTTTTCAAGGAATCTGTTAGGGAGATAAAGGATAAGCTAGGAGTTGAGGGGATAGTCTTCGGAGACATCTTTCTGGAGGAGCATAGAGAGTGGGTTATAAAGATCTGCAAAGAGCTTGGAGTTAAGGAATTCTCACCGCTTTACGGTGGGGATGAAGAGAAGCTTATGAAGGAATTTATGGACGCTGGATTCAAAGCCGTGATAGTATGTGTTAAAGCGGATAGCCCTATCGAGAAATTGCTCGGAAGGATGCTTAATCCAGAGACGATGAAAGCTTTGAAGAATGCTGGAGTTGATCTATGCGGAGAATATGGGGAATATCATACGCTCGTCCTAGACGGCCCTATATTCAAGAAGCGTATCGAGATTATCGAGAGCCGCGTCGAAAGTATTTCATCAGGCTATAGGGTTTTGGATATCCGTAGATGGAGATTGGTGGGGAAAGGCTCTAGGGGCTAGTATATCCTCTTCACAGCATATCTTAACTTCATCCCATGATGGAGTATTGAAACGTTTTTCAGATGCTTCTCCGCTCGCCTCTTCGCCTCCTCCAGCTCCATGATAGTCGGCCTCCTATACTTGTCGTTTTTCATCGGTATGTAGCCGTCTATGCGATAGGGAATTCCCGGATCGATCCCTGCTATAAATCTTGCAATCCTCTCTATTTCCTCAGCATCTATCAGGCCGGGTATTAATATGCTCTCAGCTCTAAGCTCCACCCCAAGATCCCAGTACCTCTTAAAATTTAAGAGAACTCTTTCCGAGCCGCTTCTCCCCGTAAATCTTCTGAAGATTTCTTCCGTTATTGCTTTAATACTAACGCAGACCGAGTCTATAATCTCTTCTTCCACGAGCCTATAGCCGTTTGTCAGGAGAATATTATATGAGTCGAAGCGCGTCTTCAGGATCTTGGCGAGCCTATAGAATTCTTGGTCTACGGTCGGCTCAAAGCCCATGAATATAACCTTCCTGAAATCGAGTCTTTCGATAAGTTTTAGCGCGTATTCAGCCGATATTGGAGAGCCCGCCCTTTTAGAGCGGTCGGCCAAATGTATGTCTAGGGGGCGGTTTCTGCAAACGCATCCATGGCATGAGAAGTTGCATGGACCATCAAAATACACGCATAGCTCCCTCGTCTTAGGCGCATATGTTATGTGGTAGATTCCCATCTTCCGGCTCCCCTTCCTTCGGCAGCTGGAGGAGTTATATATCTTTGGGCGGATAATCCATCCAAGAAATTGGGGGCCATAATCGCCCTACTCGATGGAGCAGCGGACGAATCGATCCCAGCCCTAGCCGATAAAACGCCGCTAGAAGCCGCGAGAAAACCCTTCATAGATAGACTAGCTTCTTCAGGTCTAGTAGGATACACCGGAACCTACCTCCATACTCATCATTTTCTAACCGATTTGCTCGCCGAAGGAGACCGGGTTTCTCGCGGCATCTTAGAAGCGCTAGCGTTAGGAATCCCATTAAGGGAGGGCATGATAGTCTATAGACTAAGTCCAGCTAGGATAAGTAGAGGATCGATCAGGCTCGAATACGCTCTCCCTATAGAGGAGTTGCAAAACCTTGAAAGCCTAGCTGATAAGATGTTACCCCTTCTCTCGGATCTAGACCCGAGGATATACTTTAACAGCGGCCGGGGAGTCTTAATTCTGAAAAGAGCAGGTTTTAAACCGGCTCCGACCTCGCTCTTCGAAGATAATCCGCTCGAAGCGCTTCCGAAAATTCTCCAAGACTTTGTAAGCAGAATAGCCTTAAGGAACAGCGGCTTAACGCTTATCCCATGGGGAGGTGACCTCTACAAAAAACCTAACCTGAGGCCAAGGACTAAGAAGCTTTCAATACTATCAAATAGCCCAGCGGTTTGCGGTCTTGCGAAAGTCCTAAACTTAAAGGCTTACAAGATCCGTAATCTGGATGATCTACCTAACCAGGCTCAGAAGCTGCTTGAAAGCGAGAATAAAAATCTTCTAATACATTTCGAGCAACCTGATGAAGAATCTCATAGGAGATCGTATACGGGGAAAGTTTTAGCCATAGAGAAGATTGATCGCCTGCTCGAAGAATTGTATTCGAAGACTGGCGCCGGAATACTACTCGTAATCGATCATGCTGCCTCATCGATAACTGGAAGACATTTCAGAGCGAAGACGCCTTTCTTATATGCCGAGAAACCAGCCGAAGAGAAATCGAGAAGTTTTCATGAGAAGATCCTTGGAAGATTCGTTCCAGCGGATAAGCTTCTCAGACTGATCTCTAGATAGTCGATCGGCCAATTATCCAAAGAACATCGCATAGATTATCGCTAGGATGACTACTATGAAGACTAGATGAAGGATCACGGAGCACAATACTATTCTTACGGCGTCAGATACTCGCCGCCAGTCTAAAGCGTTTATGAAATCTCCGATAGTATAATGCCCCTTTTTCTCCAGCTTTACGCCGAGGGATCCAGCCATAGCGGCCATGGGATGGCCCGCGTTTAAGCTCTCAGTTCTATCATTATCCCTCCTCCATATCCTCCATGCCCTCCTCCAGTCATATCCAAGCAAGAGCGATGAAAATATTATGTATAGCGCCGAGATTCTTGCCGGGAGATAGTTCATTATCGTATCGAGCTTTGCGGAAAACCATCCGACCTTCTCAAATTCCCTATTCTTAAAGCCTATAGCCCCATCTAGCGTATTAACAATTCTCTGCAGATAGGGCCCGATCACACCTAGAAGCGGATAGTAGAATAATGGGGATACTATTCCATCGACAAGACTTTCAGCAAGAGATTCGATTGCCGCGGAAAGCACGTGTTCCTCGTCCAGCGAGTATACGTCTCTTCTAACAATTTGCTGCGTCCAGAATCTCGCCTCCTCCCACTCGTTTGCCCTAGCGCTATCGCTGATTCTAAACCCTATCTCGGCTAGCAATCGTATCGAGATGCTTAGCTTTAGAAGCCATGCCGATGCAGCCAGCCAAAGAATCGATGAAATCCAGGATTCGGCTAGAAAAATTGCCGCTAGTATGATTATGGGCGGAATGACGTGAATTAGAATACATGAAAAAGCCACTACTACGCCATAAGCTCTCCCGGAATAGGGTCTCGCCAGCCGCCTAGCCATCCAGAAGCACGTATGCACGGGATGAACCCTCAGCATTAGACCTCGATGACAGGGGTAGAGGAAGTCTAGGAAGATCGCGAGCAATAACGCGAGTAAGCCCATTATCAGGCTCGGCGGGTAAACCACCCTGAAAATGCTGAAAGCCGCCCCCAGCAATTGAACAAGCTCCCCGCTCATGGCTCCTCTATATTCGCAGAGCGATTAAGGCGGCCGAGAATATGAGGATAGCAGACTTCGTTAGCTCATAGCAGAATCCTAGAACATCCCCATTTACGAAGCCAAGCACCTTATGCGATTTCATCCGCGTATAAGCTATCACGAGGATTGTTAGGACGATTATTGCCAATAGGTGATATGCAAGATCTTGGCGAATGCCTGTAATCGTGAAGAGAATGACTCCTAACGCGAGCAAGTTTACCGCAATTCTGAATTTATGCTTTGATTCAAGTATGAAATCCTTACTCAGCCCATGGTATCCTGGAGGAGTAGATGCTACGGCTAGAAGATACATCGATTCTGAGGCCAAGACGTGGGAAAGCACTATCATATGCCACCAGGCTCTGGCAACAAGCTCGATCAGCGAGGAATATATCGTTACGATCAACAGGGTTGTAGCGGCAATCGCGATAGCCCCTCTCCCCGGCTCCTTCATAATACTCAAAGCATCTTTTCCACTCCTTCCAGATCCTAGGACGTCAGCAAAATCCGCAAACCCATCTAGATGATTGAAGCCTGTAACGAGATATGATATCAAGAGTATTAGAGCCGCTCTAACATAAATCGACGTATCGAGGAGGATGGGGGATACCGCTATCATCCCCTCGAGCAAGCCTATGATAGGCGCTAGATAGAAGGATCTTGAGGCAAGCGCTAGATCATGGACTCCCGTCGGTATTATTGTCAAAAACGATAAAAGAGCCATAAACCCCTTAATCCCTCTCAGCAACCTCCTCAAGCGCTCTCACCAGCAGATCATTCTCACTACCCTTTCTAACGGCAACCCGGGTATGAAATTTCGTTAAGCCGTAGAATGTATGCGCGGGCCTGACGTGGATTCCGTATCTTCTTAATAGCTCATTCCTAAGAGTGCAGGAATCTATCCAGGGGTGCTTTAGGAGGAGGAAATTCGCCTTAGACTCGTATACGTAATAGCCCAGCCTTGAGAGCGATTGCATTAGCTTAACCCTTTCCTCAGCGATATATTGGCTTGATCTTCTTATGAAGCTCCATAAATCATCCTTGGCTTCGACCAATATTCTTTTAAAAACTGCTTCGGCGATAGAGCTGATATTCCAAGTCGGTCTAATCGCCTCCATC
This sequence comes from uncultured Nitrososphaeria archaeon, assembly GCA_964396455.1. Classification (GTDB taxonomy): domain Archaea; phylum Thermoproteota; class Nitrososphaeria_A; order Caldarchaeales; family Wolframiiraptoraceae; genus Wolframiiraptor. Next base: position 48,585 of record CAYNFG010000002.1, read on the forward strand.
CTCCTCAATAGCTTCTTCGAAGATGTATAAGCGAATCCGAGTCGAAGACCCGGCACGCCGAATACCTTCGTAAAACTTCTCACGACAATCAGGTTCTCTACGTCTTTTCCGAGAAGTCCTCTATAGCCGCTTAGCTCGGCATATACCTCGTCTACTATGAGCCATGATCTTTCACCAAGCTCGCTCGCCATCCTCAATAGAACGTCTTCTCCAATAATCAATCCAGTTGGGTTATTCGGATTTGTAACTACTATGACCACATTCTCATCGAAGTTCTCAGCTTCATCGATCACCTGACCCATATCGAATTTAAAGATCCCATCTGCCTCTTGCATCATTAGATGTCTGCATTCGGCTCCAACTCCCTCGCATAGAAGATCGTAGTCTCCATAGCTCGGGCTTATGACGAGCAGCTTTCTCGGCTTTAACGCTATTATCGCCAGGCTTAGAGCCTCGGAAGCTCCATTACAAGCGATCAGAAGCTCTTCATCCAGATCGTGAAAGTATGCTATAGCTGCTTTAAGCTCGGTATAGTTAGAGTCCGGATAAGAAGCATATACGCCATCTTTACAGCAGCGGGCGACCTCTTCCTTTAGAATCTCCGGCGGGCCTAAGGGGTTGGCGTTTACGCTGAAATCTATTACGCCTCTGATTCCTCCTCCATGAATTCTCATCGAAGTAACGCCTCGCTAAATTTTAGCTCGAGCCAGGTATCTATATCCAGTAACTCGGGGAATTTGTCCATGATTATATTGCTCCAGCTCCAATCATCTCCCTTGAGAAGGGATATTCCGATCGGGCTTCTTAATGGGCTCTTCTGAAGTTCTTTTGGGAAGAGGCTTCTATCGGCCACCAGCGTTATAAGGCTATCCCTTCTCCTCCAAGCCTCTGCCAGGAACTGGTTTAGTAGCTCGGCGGTTATGAAAGGCGTGTCCACGGGTAGGAAGAGTATCGGCTTACCGATTCTCGAGGCGATATACTTTAGATCCTTAGAGTAGCCCTCTCCTAAGGTCTTGACTATTGGAATATGCTTCTCGACGCACCATCGCTCGGTTAGCGGCGTATGCTTCGATGGAGCAATATAGATCTCGCTACTCAGCTTTCTAGCGACATCAATAACATACTCGATCATGAATCTTCCCCGAAGCTTTAGTAGAGCCTTTTCGACGTAATTCATTCTTGTAGCCCTTCCGCCCGCCATTATCACGATTCTCAGATCGCTCATCTTAATCACCTAGGCGAGATGCTTATCGTAGATCCTGCTTAGAATAGCGCCTATCAATGATGCGAGAACATCGTCCATAAACATGGGCTTATCCTTAAACTCATCTAGCTCTTCCTTAGTGGAGTCGATCCAGTAGTAGGCGAAGAGCCCTCTCCAACCATTAACATAGAGGGCTAGAGTTATTCCGAGTAGCTCATCTGCGAGGATCTTTTGCGAATCGCTTAGATACTCCTCCCGGCTTAGTTCCGGTAGCGCTCCGGCTAGACCATGCCAGTCTAGATTGCGAGCAGCTAGCGCTAAAGCCCAGATATTCGGATCCTTTAAAAGCCTCCTAAGCTCGGCCTCCGCCTCCTCTCTAACCCTGTCCTCTGATAAGCCTGGAACCGGCGCCTTACGATAGATTCTAGATGCCGTATTAGCGATCCAGCCTATATCAACGCCAAAGATATTCCTAAACCTCTCATCCCGGCCTAGGCTTTTAAGCCCGGCGGAAATTATCGCTTCATAAACTAGCTTAGCAGCCTCCGATCCTATACGAGTCGCCGGCCCTCCATAAAGCTCCTTATCCACCTCATCTATTGTTGATGCTATGACCATGGCGTCGGTCGCCGTCGCATAAACCCTACCTAGATTATAGCCTCCTGAAAGCGCTAAATCCACTAAAGCGAGTGTCTTCGCGCTGCTAATGACCCCCGCTAGATCTACGAAGGCGTTATCCGTGAGAGCCTTCTCAATAAAGAGTAGGACGTTTATTGTTGCCGGCTTTTCCGCAGCACCTCTAGCTCCAATACATACGCCGGGGCTGAGTCCAACGCTTGCCACAAGAAGGATTCTAACAGGGGAGCTCGCTTGAAGCTCGATATGCTCTTTCACAACATCTACAGCCGTTAAGAATACCGCCGAGCTTTCTTCCGGAAGACCGAGCTTCTCTAAAAGATCCCTAGCATATTCGGTTGGATTAGGATTGTTAAAATCGGGATCGACTCTATGGAATACCACGTGTGTTAGTTTTCTAAATCCGCTGCCTATGATCGTCGAGGATAAAGCTTTGACGCTTCCCTCAAATTCTATGATCAGAGTATCTCTATCAGCTATATTCTTGGTTAATCGCAATCCTCTATCGCCTCCCCACGAGCCTTTCATACTCCTCGTATATGCTATTGAGAAGCTTTTCACGGATTACGCCCTTAATAATTGTCGCGGCTATGCTAGTCCCGCCAGCTCCAACCCCCTCCTTAACGTAACCTTCCTCATAGTATCTTAATCCTTCATGAGGAGCATTAGAGAAGTCGAGGTCGCATGCTACTACGGGTATACTTGGGCAGATCATCTTCACGAGGCCGATCAGGTCGGATGAGTTATCGCTGATAAGCCATCTAGTGGTTCCTATCATAACTCTCCCCTCTAAGGGGATATTAGCATGCTTGGCTATGGCCAATACGGCGGCCATCTGAGTTCCGCCAGCAAGCATAACCTTCGCATCCCGCTCCACCGCTCCTGCTAGAAAGCCTGCCATAGACACGTGTAGGGGGTCTCCTAGGCTGGCCACCGCTTCGAAAGGGTCATCGGTTGGTAGCTTACTCGATCTCTCCAATCCTTCTCTGACGATCCTCTGCTTAAGATCTTGTGGGTTCTTAGGAGCCGCGCTACTGACCATCCCCCAGGCCTCGTATCCCAGCCCCACTAGAACTCCTAACGCGGTAGTAGTCCCGCCTGGGATGCTTTCTCCGAGGATTATCAGCTTTACTAAGCTGGCAAGCTTTCTCGCTAAAGCTTTACTCTCATCAAATAGGCTCTTCGCAGTATCATAAGGAAGGGCTTTGCCGAGATCTATCCTCTCTCCAACAGTCTTGCTTGGGAGGTCTATATGAGGTATCTTAGGCTCAATGTAAGATCCCGCATCGACCACGATAAAGGGTATGTCTGAGGACTCGAGGGCGGCGCGAGTAATTAACGCCGGCGTCGGTATCCCCTCGGGGGTGACCGGTATCTGATCCGTGCTTAACGGTCTTCCATGGAAGAGGTATTCTACATCAACTGCTGGAGTATGAAGCGTTAGTTCAGGCGTAGCTCCAGCAACGCTTACCCCGGGTATAGTCGAGGTCTTCGTCGATCCGATGAAATATATGCTGAGAATCCGTCCATCTCTAGCGGATGAAAGCATCTTCCTCGCCTCATCCCCCTGATGAGCATAGATTAGAAAGCCCGCTGATTTCATGCCTTACGCTAAAACGATTAAAACCGCTTAAAGATTTGTTTTCCCTTAGTTGGCATCGATAGACCGCAATCGCTGATTATGCCACGATCTTGGAAAACCTCTTTATACGTCGAGATGCAAAAATATAGCGAGAGCTATGGAGAGAGTTGCTACCGGGATTCCCGGTTTCGATGATATCCTGCATGGTGGGATACCTAAGAGGAATGTCGTCTTGCTTGCGGGCGGGCCGGGGACCGGCAAATCTATCTTCGGCTATCAGTATCTCTATAACGGCTTACAGAGGGGTGAGCATGGGATTCTCGTAGCTCTTGAGGAGCATCCGGTCCAGATCAGGATATCTATGTCGCAGTTCGGATGGGATGTCTCCGAGTATGAGGCGGCTGGAGAATTTGCGATAGTTGATGCTTTTACGGCCGGCATAGGCGAGGCTGCTAAGCGGGAGAGATACGTCGTGAGAGCTCCAGACGATTTTCAGGCTCTCATCGATATCCTGAGGACTGCGATTAGGGAGGTTCGTGCCGAGCGTGTTGTAGTCGACTCGGTTACGACGCTTTATATTACGAAGCCCGTTCTGGCTAGGAGCATGGTTCTCCAGTTGAAGAAGGTTTTATCGGGTATGGGATGCACCTCGATCTTGATCTCGCAGGTTAGCGTAACCGAGAGGGGGTTTGGCGGCCCGGGAGTGGAGCATGCTGCTGATGGGATCGTTAGGCTGGATCTAGACGAGATTAGGGGAGAGCTTAGGAGAAGCTTGATCGTCTGGAAGATGAGGGGAACCGCTCACTCGATGAAGAGACATCCATTCGAGATAACAGATAAAGGCATAATCGTGAAGAAGGAGAGTATAGAAGTTCCTTGGGAGGTGAGATAGGTGAGCGAGGAGATCCCCCTAACCCCGGTTGGAAGAGATCAGATCCATAAGCTCGAGTCAGCCCTATTGATCGCAAGCATCTTCAGCCCGACGGTTCTCAAGGAGCTTGAAAATCCAACCGAGAGGCTAACCTGGATAGATAGCCTTGCCGTAGCGGCTGCAGCCCTAGCCAGAGAAAGAGCGAAGATGAGCGTTCCCCAGATAGCCGAAGAGCTGGGAAGATCGGAGGCAACCATAAGAAATCACCTACAGGGGAAGACGAAGGCAGGCCAGATCGTAAGAGAGACCTATGAGAGATTCTTGAGAGAGGGCGTAAAGATACCATCCCTACCAGAGCTTTTCAAGGAGAAGTATGCGCCGCTAGCAGAGTCCGCGGCGAAAGAAGCTCAGGAGGAGGTTCAGAAGCTTAAATCGGAGCTCGAGTCTCTGCAATCCAAGCTATCGGAATACGAATCACGGCTCAAGGAATATGAGAAGAAGCTATCCTCGGCGAAAGAGGTTTTAGCAACCATATCCGAGACGCTGAATAAGCTCATGACCGAACTCTAACCAAAACCTTTTTTCGTTTATCAGAAGCTAGAATGAATGGCTATGCAGGAGCTCGAATATATCTTAAGACTGCTTCTCGCCCTCGGCCTAGGCGCCATCCTAGGATTTGAGCGAGAGCGTGTGGATAAGCCTGCTGGCCTAAGAACGCATATACTGGTCTCCCTTGGATCATGTCTCTTCACAATCCTCTCTTTAACGGCGTTTCCGGGATCTGACCCCGCAAGGATCGCATCATATGTCGTGGTGGGAATAGGGTTTATCGGAGCTGGAACGATAATCCAGACTAGAGAAAGGATAATCGGTATAACGACGGCTGCATCCTTATGGATTGTAGCATCGATAGGAATGGCTACCGGAGCAGGCCTCTACCTCCTAGCCGTAACCACAACCGCCTTAGCATACCTCACACTAAGGCTTAGAGTCCTCGAAAAGCTCGTAAGAGAATCCCGATAAATCCGGCCTAGCTCTTCGGCCTCGGCATACCGACTCCAAGCTTAGCAGAAGTCTCGGCTAACAATCTCCAGGTAGCAGAGTCTACTGGAATACCCTCCTCCAACCTCCGCCTATAGACTTTATCCTCAGGCTCCCCGGGCAGCAATACCTTCTCGAATCCGTGAGCTGGAGGACATCCTCTGATAAAGTCTAGAAGCCTGTCTAGATCTGCTTCATACTCGCGATAGCTGCGGAACGCCGTTGGATCCAAGATCATTACGAAGAATCCTCCCTGGGTTGATGGATGCCTAATTATCTGCTTGCTTAATGATCCTCCACTTAGTACAGCCGAAAGTACCTCGACTATGAGAGAGAACGAGTATCCCTTGTATGCGCCGAAGGGAAGCAAGCATCCCTCTAAAGCCTCTTTTGGATCTACCGTCGGCTTGCCGCTCTTATCTAACGCTACGCCCTCCGGTATTTTCTCGCCTTTTAATGCTGCTAGCTTAATCTTAAAGTCGGCTATAACGCTGGTAGCCATATCGATTATAATCGGCTTCTCTTTAGCCGGAAATCCGAGGCTAATCGGATTTGTTCCGAAGACCGGCTCCGCTCCTCCCCAGGGAGCTACGCGAGCTGGAGCGTTCGCCGTAACTAGCCCGATTAGCTTTTGTTCCGTAATCTTAAGCGTATAGTAGGCAAGCATCCCGACATGGCCTAGGTTCCTGACGCTTACCACGGCGATGCCCCCGCTTTTCGCCTTCTCGATCCCAAGTCTAATCGCTTTCACTGCTACCGGTATTCCAAGCCCTCCCCCACCATCGATTAGAGCGGTAGCCCTCGTCTCCCTCAGGATCCTAATCTCCGATCGCGCCCTCACATAACCCTTCTCAACCCCCTCAATGTAGTATGGTATCCGGATAACCCCATGCGAATCAACCCCTCTAAGATTCGCGAGGACGAGATGATCAGCTATAATCCCAGCATCTTCCTCTGGCACACCAACCCTTCTAAAACACTCCCTCGCAAATTCTAGGAGATCTCGATGAGAGACCACAACATAGTCTGGCATATCGTAACCGCTCTTCAACAACTTATTAGCCTATACGATGTGATGGATGCTCACACTACATCCTCCCTTTAATTGATGAAAGCCTTCTCCCAAATTTCAGGATCTCTGGAGGTAGCTCGCCATCGGCTGAATGCTCTAGGAAAAATTTATTGCGGGGCGGCTACGCGTTTCCATAACATGAAAATAGTCCCAAAGGAAAAAGGGATTTATGCTTTTAGTAGGTTTAATGAGCCGGTCGAATTCGTTAAGCCCGGCGAGCTGATAGTCCTTGAGACCGAGGATGCGGTTGGGGGTCAGGTGAAAAGCGAGGCTACTCCGCTAGAAAATATCGACTGGTCTAGGGTGAATAAGGCGACAGGCCCGATCTACGTTGAAGGAGCTGAGCGGGGTGATACTCTCGTCGTCGATATACTTGATATAGAGCTTGCGCCCCAGGGAGTGATCCTCGTGGTTCCTGGGGCTGGCGCCCTTGGAGATCTAAAGTTTAATCCGAGAGCTAAGATCGTGAAGATCGAGAACGGTTTTGCCGTCTTCAAGGATAGGCGTCTGCCGATAAAGCCGATGATAGGAACGATAGGGGTTGCTCCCGAGGGTGATGAGGAGATTCCGACAGCCATCCCCTATAAGCATGGAGGAAACATGGATTGCACGGAGGTCGGGAAGGGAGCTAGGCTATACCTACCGGTATCGGTCGAGGGAGCATTATTCGCTGCCGGAGATGTCCATGCGGTTCAGGAGGATGGCGAGCTTTGCGTAGCATCAATCGAGACGGAGGCGAAGCTCCTACTCAGGTTTCACGTAATTAAGGGGAGACGCGCCGAATGGCCCATAGTCGAGACGGCCGACCATTTCTCGATTCTCACCTCCGATGAGGATCTGGATAAAGCCGTGAGAATTGCTGCTGAAGAAGCCGTAAAGGCTATTATGCGAGCGAGAGGATGGAGCTTTGAGGAAGCCTATATGTTCAGCAGCCTCGGAGTAAAAGTAGCCATAAATCAGGTCGTGGATCCAAAGAAGGGCGCCAGAGCGATAATACCTAAAGACATCGTAACGATAAACGACCTATTAACGAGTTCATGAAACGGGGGTAGATCGCATGGTCGCCGCCCTAACCGATGAGGAGATAATTGAGGAAGCCGTGAGGATCGTGGATGCAGCTCGAGAGAGGGGCGTGGTCTTAAGGATCCTTGGAGCGATAGCGATAAGAATTCATAGCAAGGGGCTGGAGGAGTTTCATAAGCGGCTTGGAAGGCTTGGGAGTGCCGAGAGATCCTTTACCGACATAGATCTCGTAGCGTATTCCTCCCAACGCGGAGACGTTAGAAAGCTCATGGAGAAGGAGCTGTCATTCAATATCTCAAGGCAATTCCTGCTGCTCTATGGAAAGGAGCGGCTCGTATACTACCACCCCCAAAACCTCTACCACGTCGATATCTTCTTCGATAAGCTTGCATTTAGCCATGACATACCTTTCGGAAAGCTTGGAAAGGGTAGGCTTGAGCTAGATTATCCGACGATAACCGTAACAGACCTACTACTGGAGAAGCTCCAGATACATCAGATCAACGAGAAGGATATAAAAGATATAATCGTCCTCCTGAAAGCCCACGAGCTGGGCAGCGATGACAACGACATGATAAACGTGAATTACCTATCCCAGCTACTCGGAGACGATTGGGGATTCTGGATGGACGCCACCGAAAACCTGAAGAAAACCCTAGTATTCGCGAAGAGATATCGGGACGAATCCATACTATCCGACTCAGACTTAGAAGAGATAGAAGCGAAGATCGGGAAGCTCTTAGAGATCCTGGAAACTTGTCCAAAGACTAAGAGGTGGCAGAAGCGGGCGAAGCAGGGGACGAAGAAAAAATATTGGAGAGATGTTGAGGAGCTTTATCGCTAGCCAGAGGTGAAGATAAAGTCCTTAACCTTACCCTTATCGAGCTGGACCAACACCCCCCTAAGAATTCCCTCCTGATACTCGCTCCCCGGATTTAGGCAGAGAGTCCTCCCGATCTTAGCGAAGCCCTTAGCCTCATGTATATGCCCGTGAAGGCTTAGAAGAGGCTGATATTTCTCGATAGCCTTTCTAACAGCCTTACTCCCAGCAGGCGACACCATTATCTGCCCTCCAGGCCCGAGCTTCGGCCTCATATTCTCATCGAGCTCAGGAGCCGAGTCGATTCCGCTATCATATGGCGGGACATGTATATTGAAGATTAGATGCGATTTGCTGCTTACATCATTCATCAGTTTCTCGATTTTCTTTTCAAGCTCCTCTTCGGGCACATCTCTCGGGCATTTCCATGGGGTTATGTTCGAGTAGCCTAGGCTTATCATCTGGTAGCCTTCCGCCAGCTCCACGACCTTCTCATTAGGATTTATGATCGTTTCAGAGGAGTTTAGAATCTCGTCTATCGTATAGCTATCGTCATTTCCCGGCATTATGTAGCACTTGACGTCTTTTCCCTCCAGCTTAGATTCCGCGAACTTAATCCATCTTTCGACGGACTCCTTCATCAGATTAGTGAATAGTTCATCCATCTTCGACTTATCCTGGACCATGTCCTCCCATTCTTCTCTAGTCGTCAGGTATGGATAGTATCCGGAATCTCTAACCTTCTGCATGAATCTCTCTAATTCGTTCTCGTTGTCGAGCCGGTATTCTTCGTTGGCGAATTTAGCTTGGTATCGCCCGCCTACATCGAATATTGGGATTATGAATTTTCCGGTTATATCTCCTCCAAGTATTATAGCTTGGGCCTTATAGAATTCAGCCGCGTTAATGAATTTCTTGAAGCAGATCTCGCTTCCATGAATATCCGATGCAAAAAATATTCGGAGTTTAGAGGTCGGCATGGCTACCTTACTCCGGCGGAAGCTCCCTGAACGATAGCTCTAGGGGTATTCCGGTCTTCCGATGGTAGAGCGATGATATCCAGTAGATTGCGAATCCTATCAGGAATAGGCCTATCGTGAAGGCCATTATCGCTGGATCGAGTTCTCCGACGAAAGCCGGCGAGATACTAGCATATCCTAGATATGCTGCTAGGATTATCGATATGATGGCGAGGATGCTCAGCACGGGCACCGGGCCTATCCTCGCCCTAACGATGGCCGGCGCCCTCTCCCAGATATCCCTCCTCCTCTTCGGGAAGACTAACGCGGCTATCGATGTAATTATCTGCATTATCATCCATCCGAAGACTATGTAGGAGAAGTATTGGAGCAGCGGCGTCCAAAGCCATAACGCCTGGAATATTATAGCGACTATGGTTACGAAGATTAGGGCGGCGTAGGGCGAGTGATATCGCATATCCACGTTCGAGAGGAATGTCGGCACAACTCTATCAAACGACCATGCGAAGACGAATCTGACAGCAGTCGCGACGTAGGTCAATATAGCTGCTAGAACCATGGCCCCCCATCCGATCATCATTATCGTGAAGAGCCTCGGATCGACAGCATATCGGAATAACCACATGAAGAACGGCTCCCTAGATCCGAAGGGGTACTTCGGGCTTCCGATGGCGTAGAGATACGATAATGCTCCGAGGAATTCTCCGCCCATCCCGATGTAGGATGCCTCGTATGCAAGCCAGTCTATGAACCCGAATAGTAGGACCGCGCCGACGATCGCTATTATCTGCGACTTCTGAACATCCTTAATCTCTCCAGCGAGGTAGATGGAGAAGTTGAATCCTAGGAAGTTAATGTAGGTATAGGTCAGTCCGAGCAGGGTTGCGGTCAATAGGAATCCAGTCGGATAGCCCGCCTTGACCGCCTCCTGAATTATCTCATCATAGCCGACTCCGGTAGCTGCTGAGAAATTAGCTGCGAAAGTTTCTCTTCCGATGAAGAGTAGCGCGCCAGCGTAGATCGCCAGCCCAACTAAAACTAGGATGAAATACGCCCAGAGAACCTTGGTCGTCGCCCTAGCCCCCCTAGAGATTATTATTGCGCAGATGATGTAGTAGATTACCGCGAAAGCGAAAGCAAACTCGTTGGAGGATACCGTGGCGGCGAGCGAAGCCATGCCGTTCGCTTCAAGGATAGGCGCCAAAGTATACTGCGTAAACCATGGAACATATGCTCCGGCGACGCTGAGGATTACCATGAAGAGGAAGAAGTTTATCGCATAGCCCACCGAGGGGTGGAGTATCCTGCTAACCCAGATGTAATCTCCTCCAGCCCTCGGCATCGCTATCGAGAATAGTGCATAAAATAATCCGATAACGATGCTTATCGGAATAGCGAGCAGCGCCGTCGTCGGAAGATGCGCTCCTGGATATATTATCGAAGCCCAGACCCCATAGACCAGAATCGCCATCGGAGCCATCACCATGATGTTGAAGATCATCGCATCCCATGCAGAGATATTCCGGACTAGCCCCGACGCCCTTCTAACATAAACATCCCCGCTCATTTTTCATTCATCCTCCTGAAATTTTGTTCATTATCAAGAGGAAAGCCTATAAAAAATTTTCGTGATCTGAAAAAGCCATCACTCCTGAAAGCCAAGCGAAATTAGCCTCGCCAGACTCCTAATTTATACTGAAACGGGATGAGCAGAGATATGTTTAATTTCTTAGATAGTGTTCTTAATCTTGAATGAATCATAGGGAGAGGTTCTTTAAAGCCCTCGACCTTCAGGAACCTGACTGCGTGCCGATTACGGATTTAGCCTTAGATCCGCCCATAGTTGAGAGCATCTTAGGCAAGCCGATCTTCCAGAGCGTTTTTACGATGGCTGGAGGAAGCACCAGCTGGGAGCAGTCGATCAGGTATCGCTTGGCGTTGGTTGAAGCATGTAAGAAACTGGATTTTGACGCGGTCTGCGCGATCTCAGATTATTCGTTAACCACGAGAGACTATCGGCCAAGATACATAGACGAGAATAGATACATCGATCACTGGGGTAGGATAATGCAGGCGAGTCCGAAAAGCCGGACAACGTTCTTCGTGGGAGGGGTGGTTAACGCTCCCGAAGATCTGGAGTCTTATGAGCCTCCCGACGCATTCCACCCCGACATCTACGAAATGATGGAGAGGATCATGAAGAAAATTAGAGGTGAGGATCTCGCTATAATAGGTCAATGTCATAGCGGCTGGCACTTCGCATTCCAGGTTAGGGGAGGGATAGATAAGATTCTCCTCGACTTCTATCTGAATCCATCGTTTGCGAAAAAGCTCTTGGATAAAATTGCGAGAGCATGCCAGAAATTCGCTAGGGCGATGGTAGAGGTTGGGGTGGATGCGATCTTCGTGACGGATGACTATGCTGGGAATAACGGGCCTTTCATGAACCCGGAACTATTTAGGAAGTATGAGCTTCCGAACCTAAGAGAGATTGTCCGAATAGCTAAACGGCGTGGAGTACCCGTGCTAAAGCACTCCGATGGAAATCTTTATCCAATTCTCGACGATATGATCGGCACCGGGATCTCCGCGATCCACCCGATCGAGCCTCCCCTAATGGATTTGAGGGATGTGAAGGAGCGTTATGGGGATAAGGTCTGCATTATGGGGAATGTTGATTGCAAGTATGTTCTACCCTTCGGAAGCGAGGAGGAGGTTAGACGGGAGGTGAGGAGATGCATAGATGCGGCTGCGAAGAACGGAGGATACATACTGACATCAAGCAACTCTCTTCACGCAAACGTAAAACCTGAAAATATCATGATAATGGTGGATGAGGCGCGGAGGTATGGAAGATATCCGATCAGAAGCGATTAGGAGGGTGATGCGGGGGGTGGGATTCGAACCCACGAACCCCTACGGGAGCGGGTTTCCAAGCGATCTGACCAGCATTTCTACGCTCTTAAGCCCGCCGCCTTTGGCCAGGCTTGGCTACCCCCGCGCCAGCCCAGCTTCTATTATTTTATGCAAGCTCAATTTAACATTTCATCAACCCTCTCGGAAGAAGTCTTTTAAACAGGCTTTAATCTGATTCTCCGATGATCCGGATCTTCCAAGTAAGCGATATCCATGGGAATCTAGAGGCTGCTGAGCGTATTCCGACGAGGGCTAAGGAGCTTAAAGCGGATCTAATCGTGGTGGCTGGCGATATAACGCATTTCGGAGGTAAAGAGCAGGCCGAAGAAATCTTGGAGAAGATTTCAGAGGCTGGTATCCCCATATTCTTCGTATCCGGAAACTGCGACTCGCCGGAGCTCCTAGAATGGAATCCGGAGAAGATTAATGCTGTAAATCTTCATGGAAAGTTAAGGGAGTTTTCAGGCTACACCTTTATGGGCGTCGGAGGGGGGAGCGGGAAGTTCGGAACCCTAACCGAGCTCGAGGAATCCGAGTTCGAGAAGATTTTGGAATCGATGAAGCCGGCTGAAGGGGGTAGGCTTATCCTAGTAACCCATAGCCCGCCATATGGGACTGAGGCGGATTATACGGGGGTGAAGCATATCGGTAGCTCGGCTATACGAAGATTCGTGGAACGAGTTCAGCCTATCCTAGTATGCGCAGGTCATGCTCATGAAGGCAGGTCGATAACAAAGCTCAAGGATACGGTCATAGTAAACGCTGGCCCCGCCAAAAACGGGTTCTGCGCATTAATAGAGGTTGAGGATGGCAATGTAGACCCCCAGCTATTAACCCTTTAACGTCCATCTAGGATAGCTGATCCTTTGTTAGAACCTCGGTAAAGGTTACCTTCTCAATCCCCTCTATATGTTCTATCAAATCTTTTGCGAGAGCACGCTTCGTGACCTGTATTGCTGGAAGCATCATCGCCTCCTCGGGTATCTGAATCGTCACGCCATTCTTCGTAGCTCTTATCTTAAACTTCTCAACCTCGACGTCCGGTATCCTGTTATGTATTAGCGCTTTGATCTTCTCGGTCTTCTCGGTTAGGATTTTAACGATCTTAACATAGCAGTCTAAGGTCTTTCCAGCGAGATACGGGTTAAAATCGACTTGAACTCTTCCAGAGCCTATGCTTCTCACTATCCCCTCCTTACCATCTACCACTATCCTAGATCCGATGGTGATAGGGCCTTCAACATCCTTCAATCTTCTCAGCGGGATCACCTTGATCTTAGATGGATCCCTCTGGCCAAAAGCTTTCTCGGGCGGGATCTCGAATTTCTTCTCTTCTCCCGGAGCCATTCCGATAAGCTGTTCCTCGAATGCTTTCAGCATATAGCCCTTCCCCGGTATCGCTAGCCTAGGCTCGAATCTGCCAGCTCCCTGAACCCCCTCCTTATCCGCGACATCTTTTATCGTCGTCTCGATAAGCTCGCCGGTCTCCTTAACCCTAATCGTATAATCTATTAGGACTAGATCCCCCTCCTTGACGAGCTGCTTAACCTCCCGAGCTTCTCCAGCCTCAGCCTCTTCTCGGGTCTTCTCCTCAGACATGAATACTCGAAAATCCACGATTAAAGCTTCCTTATTAAGCGTTGCTGGTAGGATGGTCTTATCGGCTGCTTCCTCTCGCAATACTTTTATTAGAGCTTCATTTCTTTTGGATCTGGAAATAGAATCGTGTTGGGGTGCTTCCAAAAACTCTTAGGTGAGCTTAACAGATGTTCTCGGGAATGAATATCGAGAAGAGTCTCAAAACAGGCACTACTACTGTAGGGCTTGTAGTCAAGGATGGGGTGGCTTTAGCGACCGATACGCGGGCTACCTCAGGCTTTTATGTAGCTCATCGAAAGGCTAAGAAGCTTTACCCCCTCTCAGACTATGCCGCGATAACTATTGCTGGAAGGGTTGCGGATGCTCAGAGCATAATAGACTACATCCGCGCGAATATGGGCTACTACATGAGCACTTGGAGGAGGCCTATGCCGATAGTATCCATCGCTAGAATGACCGCGAACCTCATGTTTAGGTGGAGGCTCTTCCCATACGAGGCCCAGCTAATCATAGCAGGGGTGGATTCGAAAGGCCCGCATATCTTCAACGTAGATTTATTCGGGACCATGACCGAGGAGAAGATACTCTCAACAGGATCCGGCTCCCCGATCGCTTATGGAATTCTGGAGAGCGAGTATGATGAAGATATGAGCGTTGAGGAGGCTGCAAAGCTTGTCTTCAAGGCGGTTGCGATGGCGATCCAGAGAGATATAGGATCGGGAGATAGCATAGACGTCGCATATATTAAGGTCGGCGGAAGATATAGAGAGCTAACTCTCGAGGAGAAGAAACCGCTCTACGCCCAATACGTAAAAACCGTCTACTAACCCGAGTTCGTGATCATGACTTCACAGGAGCTTTTCTCCCTAGATAGGCTCAGGCAGGAGATAGCTAGATACTTCTCTGTCGTGAACCCGCTAGAATCCGGTATAACGAAGATAGACTTCGAAGGCCCGAGGATCGCGATATATACTCGGAGCCGCGAGGTATTCGCGAATAGGGATCAGATAGCTAAGGATCTAGTAACCCTCATCAAGAAGAGGGTTGTGATAAGGCCGGACGACTCCATCAGGGTTGATAGAAGCGAGTTCGAGGCAGAGGCAAAGCAGAGGATTAAGGGCATCAGAAATCTCATCTTCAACGATCTCATAGGCGAGGTAGTGGTCGAGCTTGACTCGAACGTCCCACCTCCAAGTGATGACGTCGTTAAGAGCCTCAGCGCCTCGACGGGCTGGGTTGTGAATGTTGAGATCCAGCCCCCGATGCAGACGAAGATAATCGAGCATGCGAATAACATAATCTACGGCTATCCCGAGGAGAGGCTGCAAGCCTTGAGGAGAATAGGTGAGAAGGTCTTCAGAAATCAAGTCTTCGAGACTCGTGATGCCACGATAACGATACTCGGATCGGGGATGCAGGTTGGGAGATCAGCCATTCTACTACAGACGAGCGAGAGCAAGATCCTACTAGACTGCGGATTCGCGCCGGGCGGATCCCAGAACATAGAGATGATCCCGAGATTCGATGTAATGGAGAACCTCGTAGAGGAGCTGGATGCCGTGATAGTAACCCACGCCCACCTAGACCATATGGGGATGGTGCCATACCTATTCAAATACGATTATCGAGGACCCGTATACTGCACGGAGCCGACGCTCCCGCTAATGCTTATGCAGCATCTAGACTTCATAAACGTGGCTGGGAAGCAGGGGCTTTTCGCGCCATATACCGAGAGGGATGTAAGGACGGCTATCCAGCACACCATCACGCTAAGCTATGGGATGGTTACGAACATCACTCCAGACATCCGGATAACCTTCTATAACGCTGGCCACATCCTAGGCTCGGCCATAGTCCACATCCATATCGGCGAGGGCTTCCATAACGTCATCTATACAAGCGACTTCAAATACGAGACGAGCCGAACCCTAGACGCAGCCGTGAATAGATTCCCGAGAGCCGAGACGCTGATAATGGAGAGCACCTACGGAGCAACCCCAGTCCAATTCACAAGAGAGGAAAGCGAGAAGCTCCTCGCAAGCTACATCGAGAAGACGATTAAACGTGGAGGGAAGGTCCTAATACCCGTCCCAGCGGTCGGGAGAGCACAGGAGATAATGCTCGTCCTAAACCACCTCTTCTCCGCGGGGATGATCCCAGAGATACCGGTATTCCTCGATGGCCTCGTAGTAGAGGCAACCGCAATCCATACAGCTTTCCCAAACTACCTTGGAAGAGAGTTGAGAAATAAGCTCACAGAGCTTGGAAACCTCTTCATGAGCGAATACTTCACGCCGGTGAAGAGCCATCAGCAGAGAGAGGAGATCCTAAGCATGGAGGAGCCTATGATAATTATGGCGACCTCGGGGATGCTAGAAGGAGGGCCGATACTAATGTATTTGAGAGAATTCGCATCCGACGACCGAAATATGCTAATATTCGTAAGCTACCAGGTCGAGGGAACCCTCGGAAGAAAGCTCCTCAAAGGCGTTAGAGAGTTCTCGATGATGGATGAATCAGGAAAAACGGAGATAATAAACGTTAAGCTAGAGGTCGCGAAGGTCGATGGATTCTCCGGCCACTCGAGCAGGCAGCAGCTCCTAAGCTATCTAAGATCCTTTAAGCCGAAGCCCAGAAAGCTAATCCTAGTCCATGGTGAACCTGAAGCGGTTACAAGCCTAGCTAAAAGCGCCTCCAAAATACTTCCGAATACGAAGATCTATACTCCGCAGAACCTCGAGTCGATAACATTAGAATCGCATAGCTAACCCTCGTGAACCACTAGCTCGACATCCCTTCCAACGATCAATAAGGTTGGCCACCGTATCAGATATACCATCCTCCTCTCATCCTTAAGATCCTCCAAAATCTTCTTCACACTCTCCATAGACTTACTCAAAGCCTCCTCCCGAAGAGCTATTAAGACAACCTCCCTCTCCGAAATCTTCTCGAGAAATCCCCGTAAGCTAGGATCAAGAGATTTAAAGTAATGGATTCTAGAAGCCTCCTCTAAAGCCTCCTTCACTCTCCTCCTCTCGCTTAAAATCTTTTGAACCTCCTCCTCTATATCCTTGAAGATCCTACCCTCATCTTGCATAATAGCCGACCCGGAGAATACTTGATGCCAGACCTTAAAGAAAAGCATAACCCTCTCATCCTCCTAAAATGTCTTCCCGAATATGCACTCCGTATGCTCTAGCAGATTATCCGGCATGAACTGGATAAAGATTAATATTTGAGGCATAAGATGCTGAAAACGTAGGTTGGGAGACTTGTCCTCAGACATATCGCTGAAGATCCTATCAAAAAGCCTCGGATGCGTAGTGCTGGTAAGACTACGAGGGGGAAAGCTTCTAAGAGGAATCCTCCAAGGATACGACCAGCACATGAACCTAGTCCTAGAACAAGCCGAAGAACTCTCAAACGATAACTCCTCCTCGAAAAGGCTCGGCGTAATAGTCATAAGAGGAGACAACGTAATGATGATATCCCCAGCAATAAGGGAGGGAGAGTAGGATGACGAAGGGAACACCCTCATTCGGAAAAAGAAACAAGGTAACCCATATAAGATGCAGAAGATGCGGAAGACACTCCTTCAACCTAACAAAAAAGAGGTGCGCCCACTGCGGATTCGGAGAAACAAAGAAATGGAGAAAATACAACTGGATAAAACCAAAGAAGCTCCTAGCATAACGTATGAGCCACTTTAACGATAAAGAACATCCCAAAGAAAAGATCTGGGCCATCCGCTTTCCTCCTTGGAAAGCCAGAAGTTGGGAAGAATATTCAGACAAAATAGTTCAACTCCTTCATAAAATAAAAAGTGAAAGGCCAACTTTAGAGGATCTTGCAAGGAATATCCGAAAGGCAAATCTGGATCTTCGCACAATTAAAGAAAGGTTAAAGACTCCGTTGATTTTCTGCAGCCTAGTCTCTTTTGATGAGAAGGGCCGGCTATACTTAACAAAGACGGGGGAAAGGTTTCTTCAATCTCGATCCCGCAGATTGATCTACAATGAGTTTAGGAAAAATGTTTGGGGATTCGAGGAGATTGAGAGAATATTATCTGAGAAAGCATTAGACGTTAAGGCAATTTTAAGAGAGCTGAGAAAAAGGGGAGCGTCATGGAGAAAGGAGCATCAAGTCAGAAGGAGATTGTATTACCTAGTATTGATGGGAGCTGTAAAGCGAGAAGGTAGAAAATATAAGTGGGTCGGCTTACCCCTAAGTCATGAGGAGATAAAAGAGATCTTAATAGACCTTGGTAAAATGCTTGGATATGTTCCTAAAGAAGAATTCCGCATAAATGGATTCCGAATAGATGTCGCGTGGTTGAGAAGCGGGCTTCCTGGAGCATCAGTTGAATATGCGTTTGAGATACAATTAAGGGGGAATCCTAAATCTGCCATATTAAATCTCCAAGAATGTTTAAGGAGATGGCCTAGTCGGGTGTATATCGTGACAAGTCCTGAGGATGTCGAGTGGATCAAAGATTCTATATTGCCATGGGAGAAGGACATCAGGGTAATCGACTATAAAAAATTGGAAGAGATAGCTAGTAAGCTGAACGATGTTATTAATATGCTAAGGAGCGTGGAATTCGAGTTTAACGTGCATTAAAGTCTAAATATCCCTATCTCATTCCTCAGACATGGGGGCCGGTAGATCAGCTGGGAGATCGCCCGCTTGGCGTGCGGGAGGTCGCGGGT
>CAYNFG010000003.1:0-58962 GCA_964396455.1 uncultured Nitrososphaeria archaeon
GTTCGCGGGGAGGGGGTTAGGGGCGGGAAGGTGAAGAAGCTCCTCCTCGAAGCATATGAGGAGCAGGCTGAGAAGAGCTTGGCGAGGATAGCGGAAGAGCTATCGAAAGTGGATGGGATAATAGATGTGAGAATCCATCATATCGTCGGAGAATTAGAGGTTGGAGAGGATATAGTCTATATCGTTGTCGCAGGTAGCCATAGAGGCGAGGTCTTCAAAGTATTAAGGGAAGCCGTTGAACGTATGAAGAGGGAGGCGGCGATCTGGAAGAAGGAGATAACGGATCTGGGAGAATACTGGGTATCTGGAGAGTAGTCTCCCTAACCCCCGCCGACAGGCGGTAAGACCGCGACTACGTCTCCATCCCTCAGCCTCTTATCTGGATCAGCGCGATTACCATTCACGATCACGATATAGCTTGAAGACTCTCCCTCCAGAAATCTCCTAATCTTACTCCTCCAAACCTCGGCAGCATTCCTATGCCTCTCCGGGATATGGTTTAGGAGCAGATCGCCCAATGTTGCGCCATCCTCTAGCTCATACTCCTCCTCCCCAACGCCTAGAATCTCTCTAAGAAGAGCGAAATACTTCACCTTAATCCTCATTTCAAAGCCACATCATCGCTTGGAGATATTAAGCATTCCCAGTCTCACCAATACCTGTCTTAGATTCCTCCAATCCTCTACAAGCCTACTCCTAAGATTCGGGTTTCTAAGGGCGGAGGCCGGATGATACATCGGCATGATATATCCTGTCAGGGTTAGCGTCGAGAACTCGTAGAGCCTTCCATGAATCTTCTCCATAGGCTCCGCCTTCAGGCCGAATTTTCCGAGGAGGTAGGATGCCGCCAGATTGCCTAACGCTATTATCAGCCTTGGTTGGATTATCTCTATCTGCTTATCGAGATAGGGCGTGCATGCTTCAACCTGCTCGCCAGTTGCCTTATTCTCTGGGAGAAAGCATTTCATGACATTCGTGATATAGACCTCTCTCCTATCCAATCCCGCCTCCCCGAGGAGCTGATTAAGAAACTTTCCAGCAGCACCAACAAAAGGTCTTCCCTGAAGATCCTCCTGCCTACCAGGTCCAAGCCCGACAAGCATTATCCTAGCATCAGGGGGCCCCTCGCCGAAAACCGGCTTCCTCCTAGTCTTCCATAAATCGCATCTCCTACAATTCTCGACCTCCCTTCTCAAATTCTCCAAAAGCTTCTCCTTCGACAATTCTCCATCTCTCAGCTCTTCTTCTACGGGATAAGGGTTTCCCAAGAATTATTGGGAGAAGGATGCGTTTCTCAGCCTATTCAATACCCAGATTACATCGATTCCATCGACTAATGCTAGATCTGGTGGGACGGGTTTTACAAAGGTCTCGAAGCCCTTATCCTTTATGGCAGAATTTATCCATTCTATCAGCTCTCTAACATACATGGGTTCGCTGGGCTTCCTTAAGCTCATCAGGATATGGGCTATGAAATTGACCTGACCCTTCTCGACTATCCTCGGGTTATCGGATACGTCAAGCTCAAACGATTCTCCATTCTCATATCTCGCTATCAGCTTGAACCCCGATACCTTAATCTTCTTCAGACCTCTGATACCATAGAATACCCTCTTCCTCGGAGGCTTGTATTCGATCATGCTGGCCTCGGGAGCGTACCTCTTAGCATACTCGGTGATCTCTCTTGGGAGATAATTCTCCATTATGATTATCCGGTCGGCGGCGC
Source organism: uncultured Nitrososphaeria archaeon (assembly GCA_964396455.1). GTDB lineage: Archaea > Thermoproteota > Nitrososphaeria_A > Caldarchaeales > Wolframiiraptoraceae > Wolframiiraptor. The sequence continues at coordinate 1,727 of CAYNFG010000003.1, forward strand.
TTATCAGGGATGATGATGCTCCCGCGACGGCTATTATCCCTATCCCGCATTTCGAGATAATGCTCCTCCCCTGCATGCATAACGGTTTTATCGGCTCCTCCCTGATTATCCGATTCATTACCTCATCCTTGTATAATAGGTTCGTCGCGCTAGTATCCTCATCTATTAGAATAGACTCTGCTCCAGCCTCTATCGCCTCATTAATGGCTGCGGCCATGCTCGTCGAGCCGCTCGCGCATGAGCTCGAAAAATCTCCCGTATCCACGCCTCCCGGAAGGCTTTCTATAAAGCTGGAGATATCGACATGGGAGATGAGCCTACCATCCTCCGCCTTCACGAGAATGGTTCCGCGTCGCGAGATTACGTATTCTCTTCCATCGCCCTTAACGTGATTATAGATTCCTTCCTGAATTGCTTTGAGGAGCGTGGTTTTGCCGTGATAGCCTCCTCCGGTTATCGTGATGAAGCCTCTTGGAAGAATCATTCCTGAGATTGTTTTCCCGCTTGGAAGCTTTATGCGCGCTCTAAGCTCTGGAGGAGATTTAATCGGTATAGCGGTCTTAAGAGGCTTAATCGAATAACTGGACTCTCTTGGCAGAATACTTCCATCTCCTATAAATGCTAGGGCATCTGATTCGTAAAGCCATCTCCTGATATACTCCTGATCTAGGTAGAGGTTGATGTGCTTTTCAAGATCTTCTCTAACCCTTGCTTGGAAGATTACCGCCTTAACGAGTTCTGGAATCTTGTCTAGGAGGATCTCTCTAGCCTTATCGCCGAGGATCCTCCTACCCCTCGCCGGAAGACCTATGAAGAGTCTGAAGACTAGGCTTCGACCTGAGATATCGACGCAGGATCTTCTCAGGATGCATGGGCTGGGCTTTGGGATTCCGAGATATCCGCTATTACCCGTTCCGCATTTCCGTCTAAGCCTTCTGCTATGAAGGTGGAGCAGCCTGGCCAGATAATCGAGTAATGGTATGATGCATCTCTCATCCAGAAACTTATTGGGGAGCTTATGCACGTTAGGCGGGATCGTTATCTCGATAACCGATGGCGGGGCATATGGATCTCCTTGGATTCTCGTTAGGAGGGCTTCGCCGAACTCGTAGCCTAAGAGCTTTGCTCTTAGCCTCTTATAGGCGCCGTATCTCCTGCCGTTAAGCCTTTTGAGAATCTCTCTCAGGTCGTTTTCTCCAAGAACCTCGGTAAAGCTCATTCCATCCTGCAGGGGTAGGGCGACTTATCAAAAATTCCGGGTAAAGATTATATCGGGCTTCGCCGGCTGCGGGATGCCTTTAAAAGATGCTCCTCGATCTAGTCCTTGAGCAGCCTATGCCCTATATTGTTAAGCTGGAGTTCAGCGGCGGCGTTAGGGCGGTATGCAGGCTAGGGGATGAGGCTGAGCTTGAGAAGCTTGTCAAGAAGTCTCCATTTACCTCGGAGGCGAATCGATGGGGCGAGGAGATATACTTCGATCTTCCAGTAAAGCTTAGGCTAAAGGGTGAGAGGACGTTGATGGAGGTCGGCGAGGTAGCCTATTGGCCTGAGGGAAACTCCCTCTGCCTCTTCTTCGGGCCAACGCCCGTCAGCAAGGATGAGAGACCTGTAGCCTATAGCGATGTAAAGCCTCTGGGTAGGGTCGTTGAGGGTTTGGAGGATCTGAAGAAGGTTAAGGATGGCGAGGAGGTTAGGGTAGAGATCAGGAAAGAATAGATCTACTCCTCCAAAATTTTTCTCGCCCGCTCGGCTATCGCCTCAGCCATCTCACTAGTAGAGGCGCTTCCACCAAGATCATAGGTTACATGCTTTCCTTCGGCGATCACCTGCTCGGTTGCCTTAAAGATCGCATCCATTTTATCCTTCTCGCCTAGGTATCCGAGCATCCAGGCCATCGAGAGGATCGTCGCGGTTGGATTAACCTTATTCATCCCCTTATACTTCGGGGCGCTTCCATGAGCAGGCTCGAACATGGCGTAGTCGTCTCCCATATTCGCCGAATACACCATCCCTATACTCGCGACAAGCGCCGCGGCCTCCTCGCTAATGATATCCATGAAGAGGTTCGACCCCAAGATCACCGTATGATTAAATCTCTCATGATTCTTGACAAGCTGCTGGGCCATGTTATCTATGAAGTATTCATCCCAAGCCACCTCCGGATAATCCTTCGCCACCTCCTGAACCGCCTCGATGAACACCCCGTCGCACTCCTTCATTATATTCCTCTTAGTGACGACCACCACCCTATTCCATCCGTTCTCCCTCGCTAGCTCGAATGCCTTCCTCGCAACCCTCATCGACTGCCTCTTACTGATCTTCCTGATCGCTATAGCCACATCGGGGGTGATCCTCAGATCTATCCCCGTGTAAAGACCTTCAGTCGCCTCCCTAACGCAGATTAGATCGACCGGGCCTAGCCTACCCTTTATCCCGCCGAGAGTCTTAACCGGCCTAATATTCGCATAGAGATCAAATCTCTGCCTTATGCTAACAGCGACGCTCTTAAGATGCCTAATATCCGGCGGAGTGGTCGTCGGACACTTCAAAACAGCGTCGGATTCCTCCATAAGCTCCCAAACCTCCCTTGGAATCAGAGAATCTCCTCCATGCTTAAGCCACCACTCATAGCCTGCGTCAACCGGGATGATCTCGACATCGCTTCCGACGGCTTCATAAACCTTCAGGGCGGCGTCCGCCAGCTCCGGCCCAACTCCATCACCGCGAATAAGAACCGCCTTCTTCCCCAATATCAGATCACCTACACGCTTCCCAGAGATCCAAGATTAATTTTAGTATTGTTTCGGAGCGTTCTCGACGGCTTATAGCTCGAAGCCGGCTCTCTTAGCGAATAGCTTGAACTCCTGCTCGCCTATCGGGTATCTCCGCTCCCTAGCCGAGAACTCTTTGGTTATCAGCTCGACGAGATTAAGCAGCCTCGGATCGTTTTCATCAACCTTTCTCCCAAGCAGCTCTTCAAGCTTAAGCCTTATGCCATGTTTCCCGGATCTCCTCCCGATGACTATAGACCTCCTCTGGCCTACGAGCTCCGGCGGGAACGTCTCATAGGTTAAGGGCAGCTTGGATATGCCGTGGAGATGGATTCCGGATTCATGAGCGAAGGCTCCATCCCCGACTATCGCCTTATTCACGGGTAGGTGATAGCCTAGGGCGGAGGCTATATAGACCGCCAGCTCTCTAAGAGGCTTCAGATTCCACTTCTTAATATCATAATGCATGTAGCAGTTCATGATTATTTTCTCCGTCTCAGCGTTGCCAGCCCTATCTCCGAGGCCTAGGAAGGTCGTGCTAACATATACTTTATCATATAGGCCGTCGGCAGCCCTGATAGTCGCCATCGTATTCTCGACAGCGTTTCCAAGATCATCATGAGCGTGAATCTCGATGTATGGTATCTTCGTCTCAGCCTTAATACGCTTAACCTTCTCCGGAATCCCTCTTGGAAGGGGTGCGCGCGGATCGGATAGGCCGCAGCCAACCGTATCACATATCCTATAGACTTGCGCCCCCGCCTCGGCCACGGCGTTTATGAAGATCTTCTCAAACTTCCAGTCGGCTCTCGTGCTATCCTCTCCATGGACGAAGACGGTCATCCCATGCTCTCTAGCATAGGTTACCGCATCAACGACCCTATTCACGAGATCTTCTAGGCTGAGATTAGGCCACTTGGCAAAGTGTATATAGGAGACTGGATGCGAGATTCCGACCTGCTCGAAGTCCAGCCTAATCGCCTCATCTATATCCTGCTTATTCGCCCTACACCAAGCTGCGAGAAGAGGTCCTAAGCCATTATCCTGCATAAGCTTAATCGACTCCTTATCCGACTTCGCATAGATCATAACCTCAAGCCTCTCAACGCCTATCTCCCGAAGCATTAACGCTATCTTCAGATATTCCTCCGGCCTCGGGTTGAGAAGCCCAGCCATCTGAAGTCCTTCCCTAAGAGTCGTATCATCTATGATGACGTCGACATTTAATGGCAGCGGCTCATAGACTATCCTCTTAACCTCCTCCCATTTACCCGCATCGAATCCATCGAACTGGGATAGGGAGATGAGCCTCTCTATAAGCCTCCTTCTCTCCTCTTCTAAAGATGCTAAATCATTCACGGCCATTTTTCTAAATACTCGGAAATACTCTGCCTATTAACATTATTTATGTAAAACGAGGACTTTCTACGACTTTCTCAAAAACATTTTTACCATTCCAGTAGCCTGGTTCACTTAATGGGGAGAATTCTCGAGCTAGCGAGGTCTAGAAGAAGCATACGCTCCTATAGCTGTGATCCAGTCCCTCTGGAGGATGTGGCTTATATCGTTGATGTAGCTCGGCATGCTCCGAGTGGGGCGAATAAGCAGCCTTGGAGGTTTCTAGTAATACGGGACCCGCTGGTAAAGAAGCTGATAAGAGGGAAATGCGAGGAGGTTGAGAGAAGGTTTCATGAGCGGGTTGATCCTGAGTTTAGGGAGTGGCTTAGGAGTAGGGGGATAAGCTGGCGTAAGCAATTCCTAACAGATGCGCCGATTCTCATACTGGTATTCGCTAGGCGTGGTGAGCCTTACTGGATTGAAAGCACTTGGATCTCGATAGGCTATCTAATCCTGGCTGCTGAGGAGCTGGGCTACTCCACCCTAACCTACACCCCCTCCGAGGTAGATTGGTCTAATAAGATTCTCCAAGTTCCAGAAGAATACGCTCTACAAGCGATAATCCCGATCGGAAAGCCGGCGGAGCGTAGGGAGGCTCGAGAGCAGGATCGTAGGCTATCCTTACATGAGGTATGCTATCTCGATAGCTGGGGTAAGGGTTTAGAGATATGAGAAGCCTTCTTCCGGGAGCGCTCAACGCGTGCTACTAGGAGGATTTTAACAAGCTCGCATACTACGAAGACGAATACGCAGAATGCCAGCATGAGTAGTAGGTCGCTGGCAGCTGGGAAGACTATCTTGAACGCCTCTCTAACGGGTTCTAGGCTTATCAGGGTGAAGATGAGGATCGTCTCCCATGCGATTGCGAGGATCAGTAGCTTATGGGGCGGCGCCTTTATGATCGGATAGCGTAGGGATCGGCAGCTTAAAGCGACCGCCAGCTCCATGAAGATGAAGGTTAGAAAGACTATGGTCATCGCCCTAATCGCTCCATTAACATCATACTCTAGGAAGTAGAGCGAGAGTAGGATCGGAGTTATAACGACGGGTATCGTGATTAGAAGAGGCAGAACATCCCCACTAAATATGGACTCCCTCGGATTTCGCGGCGGTCTCCTCATTATATCCGGCTCCGGAGGCGCTACCCCGAGGGCTAGGGCTGGGAATCCGTCGGTTGCGAGGTTTATGTATAGTATGTGGGCTGGGAGAAGCGGTAGGGCGAACTCCCTGAATAGATAGATGGATATTATCGCTCCTATAGATAGAACCGTTATCTCGACCATGTTGCAGGAGAGGAGGTAGACGAGATACTTCTTGATATTATCATAGATCCATCGGCCAAGCTCTATCGCCTTGACTATTGTAGCGAAGTTGTCATCGAGTAGGATCATGTCCGATGCCTCCTTCGTTACCTCGGTTCCGGTAATCCCCATGGCCACGCCTATATCCGCCTGCTTTACGGCTGGTGCATCGTTCACGCCGTCTCCCGTCATGGCTACGATCTCGCCCCTCTTCTTCCAAGCCCTCACGATCCTAAGCTTATGCATCGGCGATACCCTAGCATAGACCGTCACCCTATCGACTATCCTCTCAAACTCCTCATCGCTTAGCTCGTCAAGCTCTCTTCCGGTTAAGGCTAGATCTCCATCCTTATAGATTCCCATCTGCTTCGCGATCGCGAGGGCTGTGAGCTTGTGATCGCCGGTTATCATTATCGGCTTTATCCCGACCTGCTTACAGACCTTTATCGCCTCTATCGCCTCCTCCCTCGGCGGATCGATCATCCCAACAAGCCCTAGAAAGATCAGATCCCTCTCAGCATCCTCCCTCGAAGACCCATCCATCCTCCTATAGGCTATAGCCAGATTTCTAAGAGCATCGGAGGCAAACCGCTCATTAATCTTCAGAATCTCCATCCTCAGCTGGGGAGTTAATTCTCTAACCTCCCCATCAACCTGTATATACCTGCACCTATCGAGGACTGTCTCGACCGCGCCCTTCATGAAAGCTACCTCTCCAAATCCCTCCACGAGGTTTATCGTCGTCATCCTCTTACGCTCAGAGCTGAAGGGAATCTCCCCAACCCTAGGACATCTTGATCTAAGCTCTTCATGCTTAAACCCGGCCTTCTCCGCGAGAACCACTAAAGCTCCCTCTGTTGGATCGCCCTCGATGCTCCAACCCTTATCCGATCGAACAAGTCTAGCATCGTTGCAGAGAGCTGCGCCCATCATTAGAAGCTTGAAAGCCTCGCTACCCGGATCATAGTCTCCCTTAAGCTCGCCCTTCGGCTCATATCCAGATCCCGTAACCTCGATGATCTTTCCATCGACGTAGATCTTCTTAACGGTCATCTCGCCTTTCGTAAGCGTTCCGGTTTTATCCGAGCAGATCACGGTTACGCATCCCAGGGTCTCGACGGCGGGCATCCTCCTAACCAAGGCGTTCCTCTTCGCCATCTCCCTCATCCCTATAGCGAGCGTTCCGGTAACTATCGCTGGAAGAGCCTCCGGGATCACGGCGACGGCCAACGCCGTCGCGAAGAGCATGACCTCGATAACGGTCTCTAATGCGAGATGCCCGGTTACAAGCAGATCCTCGATTATGAGTGCGAGAGCTATCAATACGCAGATTATTATGACGAGCTTTCCGAGAACTCCCCCAAGCTCTCTCATCCTCCTCTCCAGCGGCGTCTCAACAACCTCTATCCCAGTAACCTCCCTAGCGATCTTCCCAAGCTCAGTCCTCATCCCGGTTGCCACGACTACAGCCTTACCCTTACCATAGGTAACGATGGTCCCAGCATAAAGCATGCTTCTACGATCTGGAAGCGGAGCATCCACGGCTACAGGCTTAACATCCTTCTCGACCGGAGTCGATTCTCCCGTAAGAGCAGCCTCATTAACCTGCAAATCAAAGCATTCAATAATCCTACAATCCGCTACAACCCTATCCCCAGCATTAACAACGATTACATCGCCCGGAACAACCTCTCTAGCCGGAACAACCCTCTCAACACCATCCCTAATCACGGTAACGTATGGGGTGAGCATCTTCTTCAAAGCCTCTATCGCCCGCTCAGCCCTATACTCCTGAACAAATCCGAGAGTCGATGCGGCAAATACTATCGCGAAAATGAGTATGCTATCGACCGGGAACTCATTCTCCAAAACAGCAATAACATAGGATATGATGGTCGCGGCGAGAAGTATTATTATGAGAGGGCTCTTAAACTGCTTAACCCATATAGAAAACGCCGAAACCCTCTTCTCCGCCATAAGCTCATTATAGCCATATTTTTCAAGCCTACGCCTAGCCTCCTCCTCACTTAAACCGGAAAGACTAGAGCCAAGCGCTTCTAAAACCTCTTCCACCGATCGCGAGTAAGCATTCTCCATCTAATGAAATCCCTTCCCGAGAGGAAAATACATGAACTTTAAAGCTTTGCGATCAGAAGGAGAAGATTTAAAAAATTGAGGTCCTAGAAATATGGGAGATTTTCAAGTTTCATCCTCTGAAGACGTTAAGGTACTCGAAGAATTCTTCTGGGACCTTTCGAAGCTGGCCTACAACCTCGTCAAGCTTTACAGGGACTATCTCTGTTCCACGTAGGACGACGGCGTAGCCGAATTTCTTCTCCTTTACTAAATCGACGGCCTTAAATCCCAGCCTGATTCCGAGAACCCTATCGAATGCTACTGGAGATCCTCCTCGCTGAACATATCCTAGGATCGTTGAGCGAACCTCTTTCCCAAGCCTCCTCTTAAGCTCCGCTTCCAAGAATTTCGCAATACCTCCAAGTCTTACATGGCCATATTCATCCTTCTCAGCCTCCGCTACCGCCAGCTCTCCTGTAGTCGGTATCTTTACCCCTTCAGCTACAGCGATTAAGGTATAATGCTCTCCCCGCCTCTCCCGCTCCTCGATAATCCTGCAAACCTCATCTAGGTCTAGAGGCTTCTCAGGGATGAGTATTATATGCGCTCCGCCTGCCAGCCCGCCCATTAAAGCAAGCCATCCAGCATACCTCCCCATAATCTCCGCGACGATTATCCGCTTATGAGATCTCGCAGTAGTATGAAGCCTCTCTAAAGCCTCTGCTATCGTCTGAACAGCAGTCCAGAATCCTATAGAGTAATCGGTGGCCGAAAGATCATTATCGATAGTCTTTGGAACGCCGACCACAGGAACCCCCTTCTCGTAAAGCCTCCTCGCAGCCCCAAGCGTGTCATCACCACCTATAGTTATCAATCCGTCAAGCCCAAGCTTCCTAATATTATCCAAGACCGCTCTAATATCCTCCTCAGACTTCGTCGGATTCTTCCTAGAAGATCCGAGGATCGTTCCACCTATAGCATAGATATCCCTAACATCCTCTTTTCTAAGCGGCTTAGCCCTACCCTCAATAAGCCCCTTATAACCATCCTCGATACCCCAGACCTCGAAGCCATACTGCTCAGCCCTTACAACAATCGCCTGGATCACCGCATTAAGCCCAGGGCAATCCCCACCACCAGTTAATACACCTATCCTCAAAATTCTTCAGCCTCCAACCATATCTCCATCAGTCTAATATATATACGCTAATCTTTTATTCCAGGAGGTAAAACCGCAAGAGATCCAAAAATGGGGAAAGGCGTCTAAAAATGCTGCAGCAGATAATTATCCCAAGCATACGTTTATATATCAACGATAAACCAATACTTCGGGGGTAGGGTTTTGAGTAGAGTAAAGGTTGTGAACCTCAGGAAGAAGTTTGATAAGACTATTGCTGTAGATGGAATAAGCTTTGAGGTTAAGGACGGGGAATTCGTCATCCTGCTCGGTCCATCAGGATGTGGTAAGACTACGACTCTCCGATGTATTGCCGGTCTCGAGACCCCTGATGAGGGGGAGATCTATATCGGCGATAGGCTGGTAAATGATTTGCCGCCAAAGGATAGGGATATCGCGATGGTCTTCCAGAGCTACGCCCTCTATCCCCATATGACCGTCTACGACAACCTCGCATTCCCATTAAAGATGAGGAAGTATCCGAAGCAGGAGATCGATAAGCGTGTAAGGGAGGTTGCCAAGCTACTAAGGATCGAGGAGCTACTAGATAGGAAGCCTAGGCAGCTTAGCGGAGGCCAGCAGCAGAGAGTCGCCCTAGGAAGAGCCTTGGTAAGAAATCCGCAGGTATGGCTTATGGACGAGCCTCTCAGCAACCTAGACGCAAAGCTAAGAGTATACATGAGAGCGGAGCTTAAGAAGCTTCAGAAAGACCTGGGTATCACGACCATCTACGTAACCCACGATCAGGCGGAGGCTATGGCGATGGCGGATAGGGTTGCGGTAATGAACCAGGGCAAGATACTACAATATGACTCGCCGCATGCGGTATACGAGAGGCCGGCGAACATCTTCGTAGCAGGATTCCTTGGAAGCCCGCCGATGAACTTCGTAGATGCGAATATAGTTGAGAGGGATGCTCAGCTAATCCTCGATGCAGGATTCTTCGAATTACCCCTACCGGAAGATTTAGCGAAGCTAGTTAAGGAGCAGGCGAAAGGCGATAAGGTCGTCATAGGCTTCAGGCCAGAAAACATGATTCTCTCGATAGAGAAGCAGCCAGAATCAGTATTCCAGGCAGACGTCTATGTGGTCGAGCCGATGGGATCAAACCTAATCGTAGACCTGAAGGCTGGAGATTACCTAATGAAGGCCGTAGTCCCAGCAGTAACGAAGTTGCCAGGAATCGGAGAAAAGGTATGGGTAGGATTCCCGCTCGAGAAGATCCATATCTTCGACGCGAAGACTGAGCAGGCGATATTCTAAACGAATTTTTTCAATTCTTCATCTTCATTAATCCCAAGGTCTAATCATATACGAGCACTCCATTAATTATTTGTGCGCATCGCGAGAGCTTATGCCGAACCTGCCAACCCTCGTCAATTATATGTATCACTTCGAATCCTCTCGCAATCATAAAATCTGAAAGAATTTTTCTATGGCATCTCCATGGTAATCTCTCACTACACATTATCGCTGTCCGCAATTTCCCCGCGAGGAGGCTAAGCTTCTCTACGGCTTTCAGCGCCTCCTCGCATGATACTAGGTAGGTTGCGTAAGCTCTAAAGCCCTCAGACTTAAAACATGTCGCTATTCCGATATCCCTAACATCTTTACCGAACTTTCTATAGCCTCCTAGCCTTCTATCCCAGATGTATTCGATACCGGCCTCGGCCAGAGTTTTGGAAAGCAGGTCTTTTGAAAAATGTGGAGCAACTCTGCTTGTTGAGAAGCTTCTGACGTCGTATAGTAGCTCTATCTCAAACTTCTTCAGTAGCCTCATGAAATCTTCGAGTTTCCTATTCGAATGCCCTATCGTGTATACTATCTTCTCCACCTTTCTAGCCGGATTATCTCAACCCTTATCTGCCATATATTATTTTACCGGAGTCGGCGGTTATTCTATACCCGGCTAGCCCTTCTGCCAGCTCTCTAAGCCTTATAGGACCTAGATATTTTAGGAGTTTTTGAATCGCCTCTTTTCTATAGGATTTTGCTAGGATTGCTAGATCGAATTTTTCCCATAAGATCCTCTTGAATGTTAGCCCGTATCTTTCTGCCGCCCACCTCGTAGTCAATCCCAGATCTGCCTTGCCTAGCGTTATCGCCTCAGCTATCTCGTAATGAGTTTTAACCTCTACCTCGTAGCCTTTTATCCTTCTGATAAGCTCGTTAAAGGGCATCCCGACCTCCTCAGCCTTCCTCCTTAGAAGGTTATCGAGGTGAATCCTAGTTCCAGATCCTAGATTTCTATTGATTAGCCTTGCTTCCCCGCTGACTAGCATCTCGATCGGATCGTCGATCTCCTTGCGTGATGCGAATCCTATTTCCCGCTCATATCCTCTTACCACTATTACTCTATCTTCGAGCCAATATCTTGATAGATATGGGAGATTATATTCTCCTGTGGCTGGATCGTAGAGGTGGATTCCGGCTAAATCTGCTTCTCCAAGCATTAGTAGGGTTAATCCTCCCGACGACCCTACCCATGCTATCTCTACCGGCTCTACGCCCTCTCCTCTCACCGCTCCTAGGATATGCTCTAGCAGTAGGTCGTTGCTGCCAGCGTAGATTATCTCCGGAGCTTCTATCCTCGCTTCCATGATCTCGAATCTTCTGCCGAGCAGCCTATGATATTCCTCGAGATATCGTTCTAGAATTTTCTCACCGATGCTTGTCAGTTTAGCTCCTCCTCCACCTCGCCCTCCACGCCGAGGCTCAATAATCCTCGCCTCCAGAATCTGCTCCACCTTAGCTATGCTCTCCCAAGCTCGCGAATAGGATATCCCGAGGATCTTCGATGCGGAAAGTATAGATCCGGTCTTTTTTATTAATGTGAGAAGCTTCGCAAAATCCTCGTCAATAATCCTAACTCCCTTAAACTCGAGGATTAAAGTCCCTCTAGGCTTAAGCTCTCTGACCAGCTCATCCTCGGTCTTCAAGCGATTCTTCCTTTAGCTGATTGAATCCCCTTTAATTAAAGTTCTTAGCGGCGGCAGGATCTTCTAAGAGGACATATATCGCAGGCTGGGTTTAGGGTTTTGCAAAATTTTCTCCCGTGGAGGTAGACGAGCGTCTGGAACCAGCCTGCCAGCCTGGCTAGCCTCGAGCTAATTATCGCTCTAAGGCAAGTTTCGCTTCTTGGGCATAGCGGAATCCCATATCTTCTCGATGCATCCTCCGAGCAGGAATATCTTATGCAAAGGCTCTTTACGGGCAGATGGAATTCCTGGATAAGCCCGGTTCTCTCAATAAACTTCGCAAGATGGATATCGCATGGCGCGAAGTGCAGGGCATCGCATGTTGATAGAATTATCGAATCCGCCAGCTTCGGCCCTATCCCCCTTATCGAGAGTAGGGTTATTCTAGCGATCTCTGGAGGTCTTGATAACGCGTCTATCAGCCATCGCTCGATGTTTGATGACCGTTGAAGTATTTCGCGGAGTATTCCGGCAGCTTCAAAGAGCTGGTAGCTTCTCGTTATCCTCTCCAGCTCCCTCTCACTCGCCTCCGCCATCCTCGTTAGGTCTCCATCATAGATTTCCCAGATTTTGCGGCACCATCGTCTAACAATATCGTAGTCTGCTCTTTTGGAGAGTAGGACGGCTAAGAACACGTATTCGGAATCGTGCGGCGCTATGGGGATTCTTACGCCGGGATATGTTATGGCGAGTTCCTCCAGGATTTCTCTAAATCCTCGACTTACCTTCACTAGCTCTTTCATTGGGTTTTCATGCCATAGGCCGGTTTCTAGAAGCACTATGCGCCTAAGCTCGTTTTCATTAAGCTTTACTGAACAGCTTGCTACTATTTTGGATCCATGCTGCTCGATCTTAAGCCTTCCACCAAGCTTGCCTGCAATCTTAGTCCATGCGGTAGGATGCCGTCTTTCGTAGAGGCTTGAGATGAATGATGGTTCGAGGCTTCTCTGAAGGCTATAATCCTCGGCATCTAGTTCCAGCTTAATCATTCATGCTACATTAACTGTGTAGGGCTTTGTATCATTTTCGTATGGAGCACTTTATATGAAAGCCTCGCACAATAATGCTTGGAGAATAATGAGGAATGGGGAGATTGCGCGTATAATAGGCTTATCGACCATATTACTGGCATTTCTACTCTCGGCGGCTTCCGCGAGCGGATACTCCGTGATCGAGGATGATCTAGAGTTTAGAGTCGATTACCCGGTGGAGATGGAGGTCGGCTCATGCTATACGATAAGCTTCTGGATGAAGGCGTCCGAAAACCTGACCGATCTGGTGGTAGTCCTCTCGATACATTATCATAGGAACTCCGAGGTGGATACGCTCTACAGCGATACGATAATAAGCGAGGAGGAGGTCTCAGCAGGCTGGACGAAATCCAAGACGATAAACATATGCATTCCAAGCGAGGAACCCAAGGATCCATATATTCGAGCGGATCTAGAGTTTAGCTATAAGCTGAATGGATCGGATAAGGAGCTAAGCTATGAATGGTATATGTCCATCGTTAGAGAGGAGAGCTACGAAGACCTCCAATCCCGGGTAAGTAGCCTCCAGAACAAGATCTCGAGCCTAGAGGATGAGATAGATGATCTGGAGAAGGAGCTTAACGAAAAATCTCAAAAGCTTGAAGATCTCGAGGAGGCATACCAACAGCTATTAGCGGAATACTCCTCGCTTAAATCCAGCTACCAGGAGCTGGAGGATGATTATAACAAGCTTAAGGATGATTACTCGAGCCTAGAATCCGCTTACAAATCCTTGAGCGATACCCATCAATCTACAATAATCTCTCTTGAGAAGCTTAAGACGGAGTATGAATCGCTCTCAAGACGCTATGAGAGCCTTAGCAAGCAATATGCGAGCCTTCTCAAAGATTACGAATCCACGCTTGCAGAGCTTAGAACCTATAAGGCCATGTATTCTGATCTAAAGGCTAGACATGATGATCTCAGGATGAGGCATGATGAGCTTATAGCAGAAGCAGCTAGGCTCAGGCAGAAGATCTCCGACCTCGAGGAGAACTATGTCAATTTGAGCAGGGTCTACGAAGCCACCCTCGGAGAAAGCAATCTAACGAAGAATATCCTATTCGCGCAGACGGCCGCCGTAGCGGCGGGGCTCGGGATATACGCCCTTCTATCTAGGAGATTTGGAAGAGTTTCTCCTCCGAGACCTGCTGAAGCTCAGGAGGAGGGGAATAGTGAGAAGAAGATTCAGAAGATCCTCTCTGGAAGGAGGATCACCATACCGAGTGATGCCGCTGCGAAGCTCGGGATAAAGGAGGGCGATAAAGTCGAAATAGACTATGCTAATGGAAAGCTTATAGTTAAACCCGTGAAGGAGCAGCCGTCAGGAGAGCGAGGGGAGGGGGAGAAGAATTTAGAGGAAGCCGAGGATAAGACATCATAGCGGGCGGGTAAATTGGGATACGATGCAGTAAACTCCCATAAGCAGCTTGAAAAACTGGTTACGAGAAGCAATCTAGGCATACCCGAGAGGAAATACTATAGATTCCGCGTCGATCGATGGTATGGCGGAATAGTCACCGGAGATTGTGTAGGATGCGGGTTATTCTGCAAATTCTGCTGGGTCTCGGATAAGGTTAGATATCGGCCGAGGCTCGTCGGAAGATTCTACACGCCCTCCGAGGTAGCTGAACGACTAATAGATCTAGCGAATAGGAGTGGGCTTAGGCAGATTAGGTTAAGCGGAGGAGAGCCGACGATAGGGAAATCCCATCTGATAAAGCTCCTCGAGGAGCTCGACGGGCTAGGATACTCATTCATACTAGAGACGAACGGCATCCTAATAGGCCATGATCCAGATTATGCGAAGCAGTTTTCAAGATTCGATTTCATCCATGTGAGAGTCTCCCTGAAGGGCTGCTGCGAGGAGGAGTTCGCAATATTAACCGGGGCGAGGCCGGAGGATTTTAAGCTCCAATTAAAGGCGTTAGAAAACCTAGTCAGATACGGCGTTGAATGCCATCCAGCGGCGATGATATCCTTCTCGACAAAGGAGAGCCTCGAGAAATTGATGAGGAGGTTGGGCGAAATAGATCGAGGATTGGTGGAGGAGTTTGAGGTTGAGGAGCTGATACTATACCCCCATGTCGTCGATAGATTAAGGAAATACGGCCTGAGGTATTTTACGGGATATAAGCCGGATCAGATCCCACCGGACCAGATATAGTTCTCAGCGCGTGGCCTCTTCAGCTTTCTCAGCAAGCTTAACCTTTGGGCAGTAGGGATCTGGGCCATCGAAGGTCTTATACGCTAGGTAGGATCTGGCATAGCATCCAGCCATACAGATATCCTTTAGCTCGCATGAGCTACACGGCTCCCTAAGCCTAGGATTCATCACCTTCTCCACATACTCGCTTCTGAAATATTCTTCAAGAGCCTTTCTAAATCCCATCCGAACGTTTCCGATAGTTATATCCAGCACGTCGCAGAGGAGTAGATTTCCTGCAGGATCTATATCCAGAACCTTACCCCTTCTACAATCCGCCCAAGTCGAGACGAATCGTGGATCTATGAATAGCTTCGCGGGGACGTAGCACCAGACCGTCATCCAATAGCCGATATCCTTTGCGGCATGTTCCGCCGACTTCAAAGCCTTTACAAGCTCTGCGGGATCTGGGATTATCTCAAAGCCAGCTCTTCCAACAGGCATTATCGGTATCATACACGCACTATCAGCCCCCATAGATTCTGCTAGTCTAACATATTCGCCGGTCTCATGATAGTTCAGCTTAGAGATAGCCATGACCGTCGAAAATTCGATCCCCTCCCTCCTCAGGATCTCGGCACCCCTCATTAATGGATCCCACGTTCCGCGACCTCTAATACGCTCATGAACCTCCCTCGATGCTCCATCTATGCTAAGGAAGACGTAGACATCATATCTCTTCAAGAGCTGCGCATTTTTCTCGTTTAGTAGGGTGCCGTTAGTATTAATGCTGCATTCGAGACCGCATTCATGGATCTTCCTTAGGCATGGCTCAAGGTCTTCGGATATTAGAGGCTCCCCGCCGGTCAAGCCTACGTAATATACGCCGCATTCCGCAAGCTCTTCAATAAGCTTGAGCTTCTGCTCCAGAGAAAGCTCCCTTAATGCGAGGAACCTGCTAGCATAACAGTGGATGCAGCTTAGATTACATCTGCTATTCATAAGCCAGATAACCGCTTGAGGATTCATAATATCGGAACCCCGCCTCGGAGAAGATTGTCAAGCCTATCCTAAGCCTGACACCGGGTTAAAGCTAGCCTCTGGAGTATTTATATCTAAAAGCTTCGACGAAACCTTTCCTTAAATCTGGGCTTGGAAACCTTGGAGACGGCTGATGATTAGAGCTTATAAGACTCAGGTGATTAGACCATTCGATCCCTGGAGGGGGAGGTTATGCACCTGTCCTCCCAAGTTTTCCTTCGATCCATATACCGGCTGTGAGCATGGCTGTCTCTATTGCTATGCTTCATCCTATATTCGGAGGTTTTATGAATGTAGGCCGAAGAGGGATCTGGTTAAGATTGTTAGGAGGGATTTGGGGAAGCTTCCGAGAAATGCTCTCATCTCTATGTCGAATAGCTCTGATCCATATACGCCTATGGAGTCTCATATGATGCTTACTAGGAGATGTCTCCAAGAGTTTCTCAGCAGACCTGATCTGCGATTACTTGTGATAACTAAGAGCGATCTCGTGGCGAGGGATGCTGATCTTTTGGGAGGGATTAGGAGTGCTGTAACAATTACGATAACGACTTTAGATCATGATCTCGCTAGGAGGCTTGAGCCGAATGCTCCCCCGCCATCCCGGAGGCTGGATGCTCTTGAAAAGCTTAGTCGAGCTGGAATACCTGTCGGCGTTAGGCTTGATCCGATAATCCCCTTCCTAAACGATGGGGATATAGAGCAGCTTCTAAAAGAGGTTAAGAATGCTGGCGCAATCCATGTAACCTCTAGCACGTTTAAGCCTAGGCTTGATGGCTGGAGGAGGATGGAACAGGCTTTCCCGGAAGCCTGTAGAAAATTGAAGCCTCTCTATTTCGAGCAGGGCGAGCGGATTGGGAGAAGCTATTATCTGCCGAGGGCTTTGAGGTTCAGGCTTATAAAGAGGGTTTATGAGGAGTGTAGGAGGCTAGGGTTAAGCTTCGCATGCTGTAGGGAGGGCTTCCCCGAGCTTAATACCGCCGGGAGCTGCGATGGCAGCCACCTGATACCAGCCGCCCCTATCCGAGAATCGAGAGGATTACTGCCTTAGCTGTATGAAGCCTATTCTCAGCCTGATCCCAGACGGCCGATCTATCGCCATCTATGACTTCATCAGTAACCTCTTCTCCGCGTTTAGCCGGAAGCGGATGCATGAAGATCGCATCTGGTTTAGCTTTCTTAAACAGGTCTTCGGTTACCTGGTATCTCGGTATGAATGTCTTAAGCCTCTCATCCCTCTCAGCCTCCATCCCCATGCTAACGAACGTATCGGTCATGATCACGTCCGCATCCTCGACAGCCTTCTCCGGATCCTCGGTTAGCTCTATCCTAGACCCGCTCTCCGAAGCATTCTCCTCAGCCCACTTCAGGTAATCCTTATTCGGCTCATAGCCCTTCGGGCATGCGATCGAGATGTGGAGGCCGAGCTTCGTAGCCCCTATCAGGGTGGAGTTGCAGACGTTATTTCCATCGCCTATCCACGCTATCTTGACTCCGGAAAGCCTTCCAAACCTCTCCCAGATCGTAAGTAGGTCTGCTAGGGTCTGGAGCGGGTGATCTAGATCCGAGAGCGCGTTTATAACGGGCTTATCAGACCATTTAGCAAGCTCGACCAGATCACCATGTCTCCTAACCCTGGCGGTTATTAGATCGACGTAGCGCGAGAGGACTCTAGCGGTATCCGCTATGGTCTCTCCACGCCCAAGTTGAAGCTCGTCAAACCTAAGATATATCGGGTTTCCTCCAAGCTCGCTTATGGCCACGTCGAGGGATACCCTAGTCCGGGTAGAAGGCTTCTCAAAGATCATCGCGACGCTCCTACCAGCCAGCCTTCCACGAAACATGCCCCTATCCTTCTTAAGCTCAGCCGAGAGCTTGAGAAGACCTAGAATCTCTTCTCTATTCAAATCCTGTAGGGTTAGGAGATCTCTACCGCGTAAAGACTCTACGATCATCAGGTTAGAGGATCCCGCCATGTTAATATAACTTGTGGAAATCGCGGCGGCTTAAAGAATTCTCATCTTCTGGAAGGTCTCCTCCTCGGAGGTCCAGGCTTCTTCGGAGGCTTCTTCTTCACGGGCGGCTTCTTATACTTCTCCCTAATCTCCTTAAGCCTCTTCTCAAGCTTCTCTCTAAGCTCTGCTCCGCGATCCTCTCTCGTAAAGTAGTCTATCTTTGCCGCGATAGCTATGATCGCTGCTAACGCTCTAGCGATCTTGCCTCTAAGATGCTTTGGCGATCCATGAACTAAGGGGCTCTGGAATAATATCCCATGCTTTGGAGCACCCCTACCGGTCCTAAAGAATCTGAATAATGCCTTCTCCGCTCCTAGGACTTGGATCGTGCTCGCTGGAAGCCTTGCAAGCTTCTCTAATCCTCCCGCCATCGAGATCAGCTTAGCTCCTAGGATCGGGCCTGCGGTCGCCGAGATATTCGGCGCTTCGGCGGACATAAGCTCCTCGATATATCTCTCCTGCTCCCTCCTCAGCTTGATGAGCCTCAGCCCCTCCCTAGCCACCTCCTTAACCTGCTCCTCATCCTCCGGGCTTAGATCGGCTCCTACAGATCTCTCAGCCCTCTCCATAACCTCTCTAGCCTTCTTTGGCCCGATAATCTCTCTAAGCCTCTTCTCGTCGAAGTTTTTCCTCGATCCAAATTCTGCAACGATCCTCATATAATCCTCTAGATCATCTACGATCTCGGCGAGCTCCGGGAAGTGGAGGCCATACCACTCCCTACACCTGGTGTAGAACATGTTTATCTGCTTATCTAGGTCTTCTAGGACGTGGACTGCGTGGACTATCATCATATCCCTTCTAGCGACGGCTTCCTTCAGCTCCTCGGCTACGATTCGGTCTAAGACCTGCTTGACCTCGCTCCTATACTCCTCTATGCTGTCCACGAACCCCTTTCTCACGAATAGCTCTTCTAGATCGATGGCTCTATCGAGTTCGGAGAACTTAACCTCTCGATTCTCTCTGGCCAGCGCCTCGATTATCGTCGAGGGAGATACCATAACGTCCTTGAAGCCGTTCGCGGTTAGGCTTGAAAGTATGGCCTTAACCTCATCTACCAGCTCCCCTTTCAGGATCTTGGAGAACCTCTCGGATCTAGCCTGAACATCCTTTGGAAATGGCTTAAAATCTTGAACCTCGCTATCCGCCAACGCTAAGACTCCCAGCGGATTGACTATGAGCATCGCTGCTTTACTGCTC
Organism: uncultured Nitrososphaeria archaeon; assembly: GCA_964396455.1. Lineage (GTDB taxonomy): Archaea > Thermoproteota > Nitrososphaeria_A > Caldarchaeales > Wolframiiraptoraceae > Wolframiiraptor. The sequence goes on from CAYNFG010000003.1 coordinate 20,861, forward strand.
ATGACCCATATCTTATGAATGTCTAATCTAATTAGAGTTTCGCCCGCTCTCCAAAACTAATCCCATAGGGGAGTATATCCGACATGGTTAGGAGGCCATAGGGGAATTCCTCAACCCTCTCGGCGATGCTTAGAATCACGGATGCTGTGCCGAGGTCTCCGGGGGTTCCACTACTCCTCCACGTTATCGAATACTCCTCACCCTTAATCACTATCTCCTCATAATCTGACGAGCCTGCGGCTGCCTCGAACTCGATCCTAATCCTCTCGACGTCATCCTCATAGCCTATCCCGTATCCCCTTATACCTCTAACCCTCCCCTTCTCGATAACGTGATCCCCGCATCGAATAGCCTCCTCGGCTATCAGGGGTTCCTGCATCTCAATTATCTTCGTAAGATTCAGCCCGGCTGCATCGGCTATCAAGCAAACAGACTCAGCATATCCAACATGGCCTGAATATCTTCCAGATCTTAGCCCGGACTCGAACTCCCCGGGATCAAGCCCTAGCCCGATCTTCCTTCTAAAAGACTCCCTCCTCGCCAACGCATTCAGGCTCCGCTTAGCCCTAACCTCCACTACCCTCGGAACGGATGCAGATATGATGATCGCGAGAGAGTCTAGAAGAAATCCGGGATTTATCCCAGCACCTATAACGGTCGCGCCACGGGTCCTCGCAAGCTTATCAAGCCTCCTAGCCAGAACCGGATACCGGTAAAATGGATATGCGAGGGTCTCGCAGGTCGAGACTATAGACTTGCCAAATCTCAAAACCTCGCAGATTTGATCATATACCATGTGCAGGTAGGAGCCCGTAGCATGCAGGACTAGATCGCATTCCTTTAACGTCTCCTCAACATTACTCGTAACCCTAACCCCGATCCTATCCTCGCCTATCAGCTCTCCAACATCTCTCCCCAGAAGCGTGGGATCGATATCTATCGCGCCAACAACCTCATGACCGCGCTTGATAGCAACCCTGGCTAGCAGCTTCCCAATCTCTCCAAAACCATATACCGCAAGCCGCAAGCCCATGAAGGGGATAGGGTAGCCGCAATATCTTACCGTTACGATGATAATCATAAGCTTAATAACCAGCCACTCTGAAGCGATGCCGTGAGCGGGAAAGAGCTTCTCCAAGTAATCTACAGGAGGAGAAGCATTAGAAGCTTTCAGAGAAAGCCCATACCAAAAGACGTGCTTAACGCTATCCTCGAAGCCGGCAGGCTAGCCCCATCAGCTCATAACCGCCAGCCATGGCATTTCATAGTCGTAACAAAGCCGGAGCTAAAGAGGAAGCTGATCTTCTCAAGCTGGAATAGCTTCATGGAGGATGCTGGAGCGATAATCGTAGGCTGCGGCTATGCTGGAGAAAAATGGGCCGTCGTAGACGTGGCGATAGCCTTGGAAAACATGGTGATCGCTGCCGAAGCCCTAGGACTAGGCTCATGCTGGATAGGCTACTTTACGGAGAGCGAGGTCAAGAAGGCTCTAAAAATCCCGGAAAACCTGAAAGTGGTCGCGATGATCGCGATAGGCTATCCAGCCGAGAAGCCCGAACCGCCGCCGAAGAAAAGCCTCGAGGAAATAGTCCATTACGAGACCTTCGAATCCTAGTATCCGAGAAGACTGCGCAAATCTATAAAAGATGCCTTAATATCCTCAGGTAAGGACCATGCCAAGCCACGGCTCGATAACCAAGGCTGGAAAGGTTCGATCACAAACCCCGAAGATCGAGGCTAAGCCTAGGAAGAGCATAATCCCGAGACTTAGGAATAGATATAACTTCACTAAGAGGGTGCTCGAGGCAGGCCAGGAGACCGCCTAATCTCCAGACTATCTTCTCAGACATACCTTAAATAGACCGTTCATTTTCATGCATAGGAGTAGCTAGGTGTATAACGCATGAGGCTAACCATAGGTAAAGTCGAGCTGGTGAGAGAGGATGGCTAAGGTTTCAGCCCAGCCTAGAAAACAGAGGAAGAGGCTCTATAACGCCCCCCTCCATAAGCTGCCGAAGCTTATGTCAGCCCATCTCTCGCCCGAGCTTAGAGAGAAATATGGGCGTAGATCATTCCCAGTAAGAGTAGGAGATAGGGTAAAGATCATGAGAGGAGAGTTCAAGGGCGTGGAAGGCAAGATTACCAAAGTGGATAGGGAGAGGCAGATGGTCTATATCGAGAACGTTACGATCAAGAAGGTTGATGGAACAACAGTCCAGAGGCCGATCCACGTCTCGAACATCATGATCACAGAGCTAAACCTAGACGACGAATATAGGAAGAGAGCGCTGGTAAGAGGTAAGGAGGTGGAGGCTTAATGGGCCATCTAAAAAGGCTTGCAGCACCACCGCACCTAAAGATCTCGGTCAAGGAGGCTGTCTTCACCGTATGCCCATCACCCGGCCCCCATCCAAAATACGAATGCATACCACTCCTCCTAATAGTCCGAGACTACCTCAAATACGCGGAGAGAGCCGAGGAGGCTAGGAAGATAATCAAGGCGGGCAAGATCCTAGTAGATGGAAGACCGATAAAAGACTACAAATTCCCAGTCGGCCTAATGGACGTAATCTCGATACCCGAGACCGGAGAAAACTTCAGAATCCTCCCAATCTATAGACGAGGACTGGACCTAGTGGAGATACCGGAAGAAGAATCGGGATTCAAGCTAGGTAAGATCATAAGGAAAATGCATATCCCGGGAGGATACATCCAGATAACACTCCACGACGGCAGAAACATAAGATTCGAAGACGTTGACGAAGGCAGAAAGCTCTACACAAAAGACACCCTAAAAATCTCAATCCCAAGCCAGACGATCCTAGGCCACCTCAAACTCGAGGAAGGAAAATACGGACTCCTAATCAAAGGCCCCAAACAAGGTCTCCATGGAAAGATAGTGGAAATCCGGAAGGACGTCGTCTATCCAGCTAAACCCCTCGTGAAACTCCAAACCCAGCAGGGAGAGGTAATATCTATACTCGACTACGTAATGGTCATAGGTGAGGAGGAGCCATGGATCAAGCTACCACAGTAGAAGTCGAGAAGGTCGAGAGGAAAGCCGAGGAGAAGAAGGAGAACCCGATGAGGAGGATTAGGATAGAGAAGGTCGTCATAAACTCCTGCATCGGAGCAAACACGCCGAGGCTCGAGAGAGCGGCGAAGATAATCGAGATGCTAACAGGTCAGAAACCTGAATTTAGAAAGGCGAAGAAGACGATCAAGGGCTTCGGGATCTATAGAGGCCAGCCAATAGCGGTAAGAGTAACCCTGAGAAAGCAGAAGGCGGTAGAATTCCTAGAAAAAGCCCTAAAAGCCGTAAACAACACTCTAAAAGCATCAAGCTTCGATGAAAACGGAAACTTCTCCTTCGGAATAAAGGAGCATCTAGACATACCCGGAACAAAATACGATCCAGAGCTAGGGATAATCGGGATGGACGTCTGCGTCCACCTCTCCCGACCCGGGCTAAGGGTAGCCCTAAGAAAGAGAGCGAGAAGCAAGATAGGCTCAAGCCATAAGATAACCCGAGAAGAAGCCATGGAATTCGTAAAGAATACCTTCGGGGTCAAGATAATCGAGGAGGAATAATCAAACCTTAAATTATCCCAGAAAAGCTATCCAAACGGAAATGGCAAAGCATAAGCCGCCGAAAGAGCGGAAATTCGGAAAAGGAGTAGTCAGATGCAGGCGATGCGGAACAACAGTAGGAGTCATTAGAAAATACAACCTCTACATATGCAGAAGATGCATAAACGAAATTGGACCGCTACTAGGCTTTAAAGTGTATGAATGAAATAAGCCCACTAATAAGGCATTATTAGCATTTATCTGATTTCCACTCTAATAGGCTCCTCCAGCGGGTGAAGCACGTTTACCTCTCCAGGTAATGTTTTCAGGAAGGTTGCCGGCAATTCTGGATTCGGCTCCAGATATAATGCGATATGTATAGCCATCGACTGCCAATTCATATCCGGCCCGCATACTCCATCGCACCAGAAGGATCTATACTTTACCTTAATCTCATCATCTCCAAGAATTAGTGCTGGGCCGACCGTATTTGCGTGGCTAGGAACTCCCCACTGATTACTGCCAAAGCTATGGAGAGCATTCTGGTAGATTGTTGATGCATCTAGTTCTATCGCCTTTAGCATCCTAATCCTCTTCCACTTATCCAAATCTCCATTCGCCCAGCGCTTAGAAGCAAAGGCTTCCCTATCAACGAATGCGAAATGCAACCCCCAGCCGATGCCGCCGTATACAACGTCAATAACACCTCCACCATCAATTATTATATCTGGTATCTTATCGACCAGCTCGTAAGTCGGGAACAGTATATCTTTCCACGGCATCCTTATCTCTTCCTTCAGCCTGCTCCAAAAGTTTGTATAAATCGTATATTGAAAGCTTCTAGGGTCATCTACCGTAGGAGTCCTCCCCTCTGGATCCGAATATTCATCCATCATCACTATGTGGACATGTCTAAGATTAAACCCATCAAGCACCTCGCTTACAGCATTCAAATTATTCGCCAATATCCTCCATTGAGGAACCGGCCCCGTCGGAGCTATCATCCAAAAGTCTCTTTTCTCCAGAAATGATTCAATAATCCTTTTAGTCATATCCATAGCGAACGCCGCATAAAATTCTTCAGAATTTCTCCAAACTCTTACCTTAAAATCCGGATGGGGATCCAGAGGAGGATCCACACCTATTCTCTTCTTTTGAATTTCCTGGATCTTATCCACAGGTATTTTTGGCAACCATCTAGATGGCCTGGGGGACCATGCGGCGTTCATAAAAACCACTCCTGAGGGAATCCATATATCTTTTTCTAGCGATCTCCTTTATAGCTAAGATGATGATAAGGGCTAGAAATGATGTATGGATTCATCTAATTTCTCTTTTAGCTCGTTTGCTGGTCGGGCTCTGGATTCTTTGAGTATCGAGATGCTCCTAAAGTCCATGATTCTCCATCTATGGGTCCATAATCACGATTTGGCGGGAGGCGATGTTGAAGAATTCACCGAACTAGAATTAAAACACCTTACAGCGTCTCATACGGGTCCGAAAGAAGCATTAAACTGGTTTGCGGAGAAGATTTACAAGTATCTCAGAGATAAGGGATATAAGACGTTGTGGGAGCCGGATCTCTGGCAAAAATAGAAATTCGCTAACCCTTTTTCTTTTAATCTTTAATCTTATTCACCACATGCTTGGCAAGACTATCTTGTTTGTGTTTTTTAGGGCTTCGAAGGTTGCTCCTGCGAAGGAGAGTGTTGTTCTGGTTTCTCCATAGGTTCTCGTCCATACGTCTTCGACTCCTGCCAGCTCTAGGACTATTCTTGCTGCTTCTCCAGCAACTATCCCGAGTCCTCTTGGTCCTGGTATGAGTTCTATTCTTACGCTTCCGCGTTTGCCTTCAACTTTCGTCGGCAGGCTGTGGGGCGCTCCGCAGGCGCATTCCCAGCTTCCGCATCCCCTTCTAACGGGTATGATGTTCAGCTTTGCATTTTTTACAGCTTTCTCTATAGCCGAGACTACGTGGACGGCTTTTCCTGTTCCTAGGCCTACGTATCCATCTCGATTGCCGACTATTGCTATTGCTCTGAATCTGGATCTTTCTCCTGCTGCGGTCTGCTTCTGGACTAGGTTTATGTCGAGGACCTCCTGCTCTAGTCCAGGTAGAAGGTAGTCTACTATCTCGACCTCGGTTATCCTTAGGTTGTTTGCGAAGATCTCTGCTATGGATGTGATCTTGCCCTCCTTAACCATTCTACCCACTTTAGTTCTAGGAACCCAGTTTTCTAGGCTCATTTCCCGCCCAGCTCCTCTAGAATCCTATTCTTAACTTCTTCAAAATGAGCTTCAAGATTCGCGTATATCGTCTCATCCATTCTTGAGAACTGGATCGTGGGGTTCTCGGATCTGCGTAGCATCTGATAATATTCCACTATATGCTTTCCTTTAATCCTATCTTCGCTTGGAAGCTTCTCCTCTCCGAGGGGTATTTCTACGCCGGCATCCCTGAAGCCTAGGGCTGCTGCGAAGACCCTTGCCCCCTTGCTCGGCCTTTGGAGCCCTATGTCTAGAATCGCTTTCTCGACCTTATCCTTAACCATTAATCCCGCTAGTAGGCCTGTGAGATAGGCTGCTGGAGTATTCTTTAGGCTCGCCTTCCAGCCATATTCCCTAAGCTTCTTAGAGGTTACGGTTAGTATGGTCTCGTCTCCGCCGAGCTTAGGCTTAATGACTTGGACGATTATGTATCGATTGGTTTTTCTGACGACGAGGCGTGGGAGGCCGGATTTTACAAGCTTTAGCCTCTGCCTATAATCTGTGAGGCCTTCACGTCTTCTCCTCGGGGGCATCCGCTTTAAGAGGCTCATAGTAGCGGCCTCCTGATCAGCTTATTCTGCTCTAGATACTCCATCATAGCTGCTACAGACTTGAAGCTACCCGCCTTCACCATTCGATAAATCTTCCTATAGATCGTCTTCGTTATAAGCCCCCGATCCCTAAGCTCTCTAAGCTTCCTCCTCTGCGCTCTCACCCTCATCATCCACTGCTCCTTCCTCGAGATCCTGCTATACTTCTTGCCCTTCCTACTTCCAGGTCCTCTCTTCTTCCGCTTTCTAGCTCTAACCCTTGCTCTGCTAACGCCTTTCTTCTGCTCCTTATAGATCACGCCATCCTTTATGAGCCTCCGGATATCCTCCCTCGTGATCGCCTCGGAGACTTCCTCAAGCTTCTCCGGATCTATCTTGACTCTATGAATTCCGCATTTTAGTAGATCTGCTGCAAGCCTTTTCTGGAAGGTGAGTTTAAGCCCCATCTTCCTTCACCTCCTCGATCTCCGAGGGCTTTCCGGCTTCAGCCTCTTCTTCCGGCTTCTCCTCAACCTCCGGCTCAACCACCTCGACTACCTCTTCCTCCGCCTCGGCCATCATAGGCGGATTTAGAATCTTTAAGCCTAGCTCTTTAGCCTTCTCGACTATCAGAAGCCTCTTCCTCATTCCGACCGATCCAGCAATCCTAACCGCGTGAATCTCAGGATTCAATCCTTCGAGATCTTCAGGTCTATAGACGAGAACCTCCTTATAACCGCTTGGGTGGAGACCTCTATACTTCCTAGGCGTCCTATAGCCTACTTTTACGAGCGGAGGCCAGCCCTTTACCTGAAGCCTCATCTTACTATCCTTTCCCCTAGGCTTCCTCCAGTTAGGCTTAAGCCTAACATATCTCCAGCTCTCCTGCCGAACGAACTCCGGCCTCCTGAGCTTCAACTCCCTAACCCACTTAGGAATCTTTACCGGGCTCATCTACTCGATCCCCACCTTCTTCTCATAGACATAGATTCCGTCTAGGAATTTCCTCGGGTCTTTCCGCTTAATTCTCGTTGCTTGCTCGATGTTCGCAGCGGTCTGGCCTACAGCCTCCTTATCTATCCCTTTTACGAGAACGTCATCACCCTTAACCTCAACCCTTGTTCCTGATCCAACTATCTTCGCTATCCTCGGATTCTTCTCGCCGATGAAGTTCTCGATATAGACCGTATCGCCCTTAACCTTAACGGACATGGGGAAGTGGGAGGCGACTATCTTCATCTTATAGGTGAAGCCTTGTGTAACCCCGATCATCATATTCCTAATAATGGATCTGATCGTCCCGATAATGGCTTCCGCCCTCCTACCCTTACCCAGAAACTTGACTATCACCTTATTCGAGTCGAGTTCAAGCTTTACATTAGCATGGCTTAGATCCTTCTCAAGCTCGCCAAGCCTACCCTTAACCCAGATCCTGGCAGAGTCTCTAATCTGAACCTCAACGCCTTCCGGAATCTCGACCTCCTCGACGTACTCCCTTAAGGGCATAGCCTCCACCTCAGCGTTCGTAGCGTCTCTCCTCCCTCTCCTTAACCTGATTCTGATGAACTCGGGCTACATGACTATTTAAAAATTAAACCCTTCAAAAAGCCTTCTAGAGGACGCGGCTTCTGCCCTCCAGAGGGCGTCTATGCCTCGCGAGTCAGGTAATCTACGGCTATCCCTGCATAAACCCTACAAGCTTTTACGATATCTTCCGCCTTCACCTTCTCATTATATCCATGTATCGCCTCCATCTCGGCCGGTCCGTAGTGTATTGTTGGAACGCCTCTCCCGCGATAGAATCTCGCATCGCTTGAAGCCCACTGGACTAGAAGCTTCGGCTTTACGCCTATCATCTGGCCTATGTTTTCAACTGCCAGCTTAACTATCTCAGATGCTGGCGGAGTATAGTTTACATCGCTTCTCTCTAGATAGCTCGTCTCACCACCATATTTCGAGACAATTTTCTCAACATATGCCGCTAGCTCTTCTGATGTCATGCCTATCGGAACCCGTATATCGATTTCTAGCTCGCATTTCTCCGGGATCATGTTTATCTTTGTTCCGCCCTTTATTATTCCGAAGTTTATCGTGGCGTGGTCTAGGATCCTGCCGATCCCCTTTATCTTTATCAGCTGCTCGGCGACCTCCTTCGATTCCTCGATCGCCGGCTTCATATCCTCCGGTATCTTGGGTTGAAGCTCTGTAATCGATAGGAGTTCCTTAATCAGGTCTGCAGCCTTTAGTATCGCGCTCTCACCGGCATAGGGTGAGAGGCTTCCATGAGCCGGCTTACCATAAATCGTTATCTTCATCCAGAGGGTTCCTTTCTCGCCGACCTCTATTATATTCATCCCGGTTGGCTCGGCTATAACTACGGATGATCCCACCGCTATATTCTGCGAGACGAGGTATCCAGTCCCATGCTCTCCGCCCGTCTCCTCATCCGAGACGCAGGCGAGCGTTAATCTACCGTTAAGCTCCTTTTCATATTCTATGAGGCTCTTGAAGGCGTAGATTATTCCAGCCAGCCCTCCCTTCATATCAGATGCTCCGCGGCCGAGGAGATAGCCGTCTCGAATCTCCCCTAGAAATGGCTCGAAATCCCATCTGGATCTATCTCCTGCGGGGACGACATCCATATGCCCATTAAAAACCAACTCTTTTCCGGAGTTGCCGCCTATCCTCGCGACGAGGTTAATCTTGCCCTTAGCCGGCTCATAACGTTCAACCCTAACTCCAGCCTCCGAGAGATATTCCTCGATAAATGCCGCGATCTCGCTCATATCTCCTGGAGGGTTCTCACTCGGAATCTTTACAAGCTTGCATGCAAGCTCCAATACTTCCTCATCCTTAAACTTGTCTAGGATGCGGCTTTTCAGATCTCCAACCATATTTTGCAAAATTGCTAGATCAAAATTATATCTTTCCCGAGATCAAACCCATGATTTTCTTGGCTTTCGGCTCATCTCTAATACACGTAGCCTAGGAGCTTTCCCCCAATACCTAGCTTCTTAGCCTCCTTATGCGACATAACGCCCCTACTGGTCGTAACTATCAGGATTCCGATATCCTTGCTTGGAAGGAATTGCTGCTCCCACTTCTCATATTCATCCTTCTTAACGCTGAACCTAGGTCTGATCGGTGCGGCTCTATTAATTCTTCCGAGGAGCTGGATTCTAAATTTACCACCCCTACCATCCTCGATATACTCTACCGCTCCAATATACCCGTGCCGCTGCAGGGTCTTCAGGATCTCTCCAATAAGCTTTGAAGCATAGTATATGCACTCCCTATTCCTGACCATCTCATTATTCTGAAGCGTGGTGAAGAGTCCTGATACCAAATCCTTACTCATCTCTTCTTTTCATGCGAGGGGCAGGTCTCTTTATAAGTGTTTTTCGCTGAAGACGAAGACCGATCCCTCTTTGTCTCGGGGCCGATTCTAGGCGATAAAAGCTATATTATGAGAGATCTGTCTGTGGGGAGGAATTGAGCGAAGATTGCCGATGCTATCTAGTTATCAGGATTAAGGGGAGCGTTAAGGCGAGGCGAGAACACTTAGACACCCTTAGAATGCTTAACTTGAAGAGAGCGAATTGGGCTACGATAGTTCCGAAGACCCCGAGCTATGAAGGCATGCTAAAGAAGGTCGAGCATATGATAACTTGGGGCGAGCCGAATCTAAAAACGGTCAAGACCTTCCTTAGGAGGATTGAGCTGATCGGAGATGGAAGGCTTAATGAGGAAGTGGTCAAGAAGCTTGGCTTCGAATCTATCGAGGATCTCGCAAGGAAGATATACGCGGCCGAGGTAACCCTCAGCCAGCTGAAGGATAAGGGCGTAAGACCATACGCTAGGCTTCACCCGCCTAGAGGGGGATTTAAGGGCACTATCAAGAAGCATGTCTCGGCCGGGGGAGAATACGGCTATCGTGGAGAAGGGATTAACGATCTCTTCGTTAGGATGGCTGGGATCGAGGCTTAGCGTCGGAAAGGCATAAAGCTATATTAAGCCGCTTCCGCATCATGCTCTCGGAATAGCCTAGAAAAGAGGAGGACTAGAAGATGGGGACTAGGCATCGAAAGAGTAGGAAGCATAGGGGTAGCCGGACATGCGGCTGGGGGCAGATAGGCCAGCATAGGAAGTCAGGCTCTCGAGGAGGCCACGGCCACGCTGGAATGCATAAGCATAAATGGACTTGGGTATTGAAGTACGCTCCAGACTACTTCGGGAAGCATGGATTCCATAGGCCGAATAAGCGTGAGATAAAGGCGATAAACCTCATCCAGCTTACAACTCTCCTCGAGAACTTCGAGCGGAGAGGCGAGCTTAAGCTCGTCGAAGGCATGCCGCTTCTAAATCTTGCCGAGCTCGGAATCGGCAAGCTCGTTGCCGGAGGCAAGCTAGATAGGAAGGTCTTCGTGGTCGTCGAGAGATGGACTGAGAAGGCTGAGAAAGCAATAAAGGAGGCTGGTGGAAAGATCATATCGCCTAAAGAGCTTCAGGGTGTGGCTAGTTGAGCTGGAGGCCGGTTATCGAGCAGCTGGCCAGATATCTTCCCGAGGTTAGAAGACCTATTAGGAGACTAGGTTTAGGAGAGCGTCTCGCCTGGACGGCTATAGTCCTAGTAATCTACACCCTAATGGGCCATACCATGCTTTACGGAGTTCCTCAGGCGGCAAGCCTCGCAGGCCGAAGCCCGCTCATAATGAGCATAATCTTCGCTCAAAGAATCGGAACCCTCACAACCCTCGGTATAGGCCCCATCGTAACAGCCGGTCTTATCCTACAGCTTCTCGTCGGAGCTCAGATTATTAGGCTTGATCTTTCAAAGCCTGAGGATAGGGCTACTTTCACCGCCATGAATAAGCTCTTGACGATAATAGTCATCCTCGTGGAGTCGGCGATCTTCACTGTATCCGGCATGCTTGGTAGGCTCGAGCCATCAACCCAGCTGATAGTATTTCTTCAGCTAGTCGTAGCGACCCTGCTCATAGTCTTCATGGACGAGCTTATTCAGAAGGGCTGGGGTCTCGGAAGCGGGGTAAGCCTATTCATCGCCGCCGGAGTAGCCGAAGCAATATTCACAAACCTCTTCTCCCCAATAATCCTCCCAGATGGATACTATCAAGGAATAATACTTGCGCTGATCCAAGCAGCATTCCAGGGCGGAAGCTTCGGAGACCTACTCTATAGAGGACAGTTTCCAGATCTCATAGGTTTAGCAGCAACGATAGCCCTCCTAATCCTGATAATATACTTGGAGGCTCTCCGAATAGAGGTTCCGATCCAGCATGCGAGGGTATCCGGGTATACCGCAAGATATCCGATAAAGTTCCTCTATGTCTCAAACATACCGGTGATCTTCGCCTCAGTAATCTTCACGAACATATACTTCTTCTCGACCATGCTTTGGAGCCGATTCAACCCGATGAATCAAAACCCGCTCCTAAACTGGATAGGAACCTTTAACGCAACCCAGTATGGCCCGGTTCCCTTAGGCGGCCTAGCATACTATATCACCTCTCCGGGGAGCATCGCTGGAGCGGTATCAGACCCCGTTAGAGCTTTAATCTACGCCCTCCTAATGATCGGTCTCTGCATTCTCTTCGCGAAGTTCTGGGTGGAGGTTGGAGGATTATCCCCGCATCACGTAGCGGATCAATTAATTAAGGCTGGCATGCAGATTCCGGGATTCAGGAGGGCTCCAACGATAATAGCGAGAATGCTCCAGAAGTATATCCGCGTCCTAACGGTCCTCGGAGCGATAATAGTCGCTCTCATAGCGGTCTTCGGAGACTACTTCAACGTCTATGGAGGAGGCATAGGAATACTCCTGATGACCGGAATACTTTACCAATACTATGAGCTTCTCGTAAGAGAGCGGATGCTCGAGATGTATCCGCTCCTCGGAAGGATGCTGGGTGAGGAGTAAGATGTTCCATCCGATGCTAGAAATATTCCTAATAGCGATCATCGTAAGCTTCGCGACGAACTTCCTCAGAAGAAAGCTCATGACGCCGGAGGATATGGCGAAAATGATGGAATCCCAGAAATTCAAGAAAGCGCTACTCGAAGCCCAGAGGAAGGGGGATAAGAAGGCTCTCCAAAGGCTTAAGAAGAAACAAGAATACTATCAGAAGATCGATGCAGAGATAGGGAAGAAGAACTTCATGATCCTCCTTGCGAGCATAGGCTTATTCTACTTCGTATTCATGGCGATCCTCACGCCCCTATACGGCAACCTCGAGGCGGTCGGCTTCCTGCCAAGCGATATGATAATACCCTTCATCTCAGCCGGGAATAAGCTCACCTACATAGGCTGGTATATACTAAGCCTCCTAGCAACAGGACTACCCCTAGGAAAAATCTTCCAGGTTAAGCCTGCAATCGAGAAGCCCTCCGAGGCTAAAGCCAGCTAACCTCGAAGCCTTCCTAAGCGATATAGGAGTCTATCTTCTCCCTCAGCAGGAGATCTATACGCTCCTTTAAAGATGGATCCGTAACTCTCCTAGATGCACACTCCAGGCAATACGCCTTCCTCTTCTCCACAAGCGCATACTCGCCCTTAACAATATCCCTCCCACAGCCAGCACACTTCCTCTTCCTAGAAACCTGGATGAGCTCCTGAACAACCTCCGAGCTCATCCAAATAGAAACACTACTTGCCAGGGTATAAACCTCAACCAAGCCTGCCCCCTAGCCGGCGTGGAGAGGTTTTTCAAAAGGCTGCCCCGCTCCTAATATCAGATGATGATGGCTGCAGTAACTGACCCGTGATGAGCTCAGCTCATCCTGATCTATTTAGGGCATTATCTCGATAGTGTTATTGAAGCTTGGATAAAGTAGATCCTTCAGAGTGTATGGGCTTTTGCCGATAGCATCCTCCAGCTCGCCCAATCCCCTCCGAATCAGGTTGATGATGTATCTCGAGCAATCGCATATCGCCCTGACACCTTCATCTCCCCAAAGTCTCTCATAATGCGTATAGAGGCAGCGGGATCCACAGATATCAACTAGGCTACAGGATCTGCATGGCTCATCCAATATATTCCTCCTGCCCTCTAGATCGCTTCTCCGAATCTCTCCAAGCAATCCTATCCTAGCCCAATCCTCCTCAACGGCTATCGGGCATGAAATCACCCTACCATCGGTCAGGATCGTAAATGAATTCTCGCCGGAGCCACATGGAGGCTTCACCCCACCACCCTCCAAAATCCTCCTCAAGATTCCTTGGAATGGCGCTATCCCCAAAAGCCTACCACTCCTCAAATTGGATAACCAGTCTCGAAAGAGCTTTCTCAGACCAGGCTTATAAGATTCATCGATCCAGCTCCAAAGATTCCTCCAAGAACTTCTATCCACCCAGATCATGCTTAGCTGCCAATGAACATGATCGAATAAACCCAGCCCTATTAGATGCTTTACATCCCGATAGATATCCGAGTCGTTTGTAATCGTCATCCTCGCGACGATATCGCCATCATATCCCCCAGCCCTTATCCTTCTAACCGCCTCCAAAACCCTTTCATACACGCCCACGCCCCTATTCCTATTTGTCAAATCTTTTACACCATCGATGGATACTAGGATCGTGTCAAGCTCATCCAAGATCCTCTTATCCACTTTATCGAGTAGTAGGCCGTTCGTCTGCAAGATATAATGCCTTGCCGAAAACCTCTCCATAACATCCGCTATAAACTTCTGGTTGAGCAAGGGTTCTCCTCCATAGAATGCTATCGAGTCCCCTTCTCTGAAAACCTCCTCGAGGAGCTTAAGCGGATAGTTAACATTCCAGGGGACGAGTCTTGGATCGAAGCTCCCTCCACAATACCTGCATCTCAGATTACATCTTCCAGTCGTATAGACTATGAATAGGAGGTTCATGTCCCAGCGGCCTCACGGGAGAACCTTGCCAGGATTAAGAATATTATTCGGGTCGAAGAGTTTCTTGATCGCCTTCATGAGTTTGAGGATTCTCGGGTCTAGATATCTTTCTAGATGTTTCCTTTTAACGTAGCCTATTCCATGCTCGCCCGTTATCGCTCCTCCGAGCCTAACCACCTCATCGTAGATCTCGTCTTGGATACGCTCATAGTCCTCCATGCTCCATCCCTCAACCCTCATTATCTGTATGTGGAGGTTTCCATCGCCCGCATGTGCGACGATCGGTAGATGTATCCCATACTTCTTCTCTATTTCTTCGACTTTCCCGATTATCCTTACCATGCTTGCTGGCGGAACGGCTACGTCGAGGGTGTCTATGGAATCATTCTTAAGAACGTTATACATCTCGCTCCTAATCTTCAGAATCTTCCCCTGTTCTTCGCGGGTTTCTGCGAGCAGCGGCTCGGCCGAAAATTTCTCCTCGCATAGTTTTAGAAGCTTCTCGCAGGAGTCTAGTAGGGCTTCCTCGCTCTGCTCTGCTAGGATGAGCATGAGCTGGTATCTCCCGGAGGTGGATGGCCAGCTAAGCCCGAGATACTCTGCGGTCTTCTCCGCTAGATCTCTTCCGAAGAACTCTATCGCTATCGGGATCACGCCCTCCCTAAGGATTAGCGGGACGAGCTTAAACGCGTCTTCGCGAGAGTCGAATGGTATTAGGATCGTTGCAGAGTATCTCATCTGCGGGTAAAGCCTTATCCAAGCCTTGGTAATTATTCCTAGCGTCCCCTCGCTTCCGATTATGAGATTCATCAGGTCATAGCCTACATTATCCTTCAATCTCCCGCCGCCGAGCCTTAGAACCTCGCCCGTCGGAAGAACCACCTCCACGCCTCTCACGTAATTCCTCATCACGCCGGTTTTCACGGCTCTAGCTCCGCCAGCATTACAAGCGATCAATCCCCCTATCTGAGCACCCTCATCCCCGGGGTGGGGAGGAAAGAATAATCCAGCCTTCTCCACCGCCTCGATCAAGTCCCTAAGAGTCGCTCCAGCCTCCACCTCAGCGATCAAATTCTCGGAATCAACCCTTATCCTATTCAACCGCTCCAAGGAGAGTATGATCCCGCTGGCCGTCGGTATGCAGCCTCCCACAAGCCCCGTCCCACCACCCCTAGGAAAAACGGGAATCTTCTCACGATTAGCAAAAGCCATAACCCTAGAAACCTCTTCAACGCATCCAGGCTTCACAACGACGACATCCCGAGAAGCATCAGGTCTAACCGCGGGCGGAGTCTCATCATAAAGATAGCTGGAAACATCCCCAACCACAACCCAATCATCCCCAACAATCCCCTTAAGCTCCTCCAAAACCCTATGACCCAGCAAAGCCTCCACCCTAACTAAAACGCTCAACAAAAACCAAATATAAACCGGCAACCCGCAAGAAAACACGGCAAACATCCAACCGGATAAAAAATTAAATAGAGACCATAAACCAGCATTCAGTAGGCCGGCGTAGCTCAGTCTGGTAGAGCGCCGGGCTGTTAAACAAAGCAGAAACCCGGGGGTCGGTGGTTCGAATCCACCCGCCGGCGCACTTCTATACCTTTTCCCTCATTTGGAGGACGACTTCATAATCCTTCTCGCTAATTCTTCTTATCGCTCCTCTGAAGACTACTGCTGGATTTTTTCTCCCGATTAGTAGCGGCATTTTATCCTTTACGAGGTCTAGGGTTACGATTCTATCCCACATCTCGGCTTCTTCAAAATCTACGGAGTAGTCGAAGGCTATTGAGGGTTCTCCGACGACGTGGAATCTCTGCTCATCGCTTATTGGGTGGGCTTGGCCTGCCAGCACCCCTCTTCCCATGAAGCCCTTCACCTTGGACTCGATGATATAGAAGAGGACGTTATCACCTTTCTCCAGCCTTCTCAGGTTCGGGGTCCTCGCGTTTAGAGACCAGAACTTATTCCTTACACGATTCGCCAAGACCTCTCTAGCTGGAATAATCCTACCCATATGGACGTGATCCTTTACTATGAAGACCCAGAAGTTTGGCATACCATTATCCTATCAAAAAGGCTATAAAAAATTTCCAAATGCTCGATAACTTTTCAAGCTGGATGTTCGGGGTAATCCTCGGATGAGCAGGATAATAATGAGCGACGATCTTAGGGATTATCTTAATCGGCTTCCAGACCTAGAGCTGGATCTACTCTTGGAGGCTTATGAAAAGCCTTTGCCCGAGGGCTTCAGGATAAACACGCTAAAGTCCTCTGAGGAGCAGGTTTTAGCTAGGCTTAAAAGGAAGGGTTACGAATTCGAGAAGATTCCTTGGGCGAGGCATGGATATGTTCTAGCGGGCGGCTCGGATCTTGGGAAGACGTTGGAGCATATGCTGGGGTTGATCTACTTGCAGGGGCCGGTCTCGATGGCTCCCGTGGAGGTTTTGGATCCAAGGCCGGGTGAGGTTGTTCTAGATCTTTGCGCTGCTCCGGGGAGTAAAAGCACTCAGATCGCTCAGCTTCTCGATGGTAGGGGCGTGATCGTGGCTAACGATATTAGCTTCGACAGGATTAAAGCCCTCTCATCAAACCTCCAGAGATTCGGGGTCCTAAACTGCATCATAACCCTCGCCGATGGTAGGAGATATCCAAGATTTGCTAGAGAGTTCTTCGATAAGGTTATAGTTGATGCTCCATGCAGCTCCCTCGGGATAATTAGTAAGGATTGGGGTATAGCGAAGTCATGGTCCATTAAGCTCGTCGAAAGACTGAGCGATCTTCAAAAACAGCTTATCCTAGCAGGATTTGAGTGCCTTAAGCCTGGTGGAGTCCTCGTATATTCTACATGCACGCTAACCATCGAGGAGAACGAGGCCGTCGTTAATTGGCTGCTAGAATCCCGGGAGGATGCTAAGATCATCGATGCGGGATTGCCGGGCTTACGATATAGGCCGGGCTATACCGAGACCGAGAATATGAGGTTTAATGAGGATCTTAGAAAGACTCTACGGATCATGCCTTATGATAATTGGGCTGAAGGCTTCTATATCGCGAAGATCCTTAAGGAGGGATGAAGTTTCTTGAGGCTTCTATCTTCAAGCGAGCTGAAGTATCTTCGGGAGAGGCTTAGAGTCCAATATGGCGTCGAGAACGCTTTTGAAGGCTATGTCTTGATTAGGGCTGGTCAGGGTAGGATTAGGGCGACGACCTCGGAGACGCTTGAGGTCGCTACTAGGCTTAGAAAGGTTCAGCAGGTAGGGCTTTACATCGCCAAGCTGATAAAATCGGATATCGTATTATCGATTGAGGGTAGCCAGCTTCTAGACGGAGCAATCAAGAAGAACGTTATCGAGCTATCTGAGGAAGAGGCGGAGAAATGGATGAAGGCTGCTCCGATAGAGCGTTTTCGAGAGAAGTCTGAGGCCAGGTATGTTGTGGCCAGATGCGGCGACCTATATCTAGGCTCCGGAAGATTCTCGAGAGATGGAAGGATATATCCGCAGGTGGCTAAGTGGAGGAGGATCCCGGAGGAATGATCATTCTTCCGTTTTCCTAAGCATGTTAAGAGCGGATTTTAGATCTCCTGCGAGCTGATAGCATCTCGAAGCTATCCCATAAGCCCATTTAGCAAGATTAGGAGCCGTATCTTTACTCGACTCCGCATACTCCTCATATCTCCTCCCAGCCTCCTCGAAAAGCTCCATAGCATACTCCATCCTCTCCATCTTGATCGCACATCTAGCAGCGGATAATAGGCTAATCGCCTGAATTAGCAGATCCCGGCTCCTCTCATACTCCTCCAAGTATAGCTTTAAAGCCTCCTCAAATCTCCCATCCCTCTCAAGCCTATTCGCTTTAATCCAGAGATCTTCCCCCAAGGTCTAGAACCTAGAAGCTTATGAAGGCTAAAAAGATTACCCAGACTTGACTGTAATCTTGTATGGGACGTATCTATCGGCATAGTAGATGGCGTATCCGCTCCTAAACCCTATCTCGCCAAGCCTTCTAATCTCGAGCTGAAGCTCTATAGCCGGATTCAGCCAGCCATCAACAAAGCTAAACGTATAGGCAGTAAATAGTAGCCTCGATCTATCATCCTCCGGAACCTTCTCGAGAACGTTGATGAGATAATCGTAATAGTTTAGGAGGGAGGCATTATCGTTAGCAGCATAATAAAGCTGCTTTACGAGCGGCGCCGTTTTAAGCACCACGAAGTCCGCCTCCCTAAGAAGCTCTAAGATAATCCCGTTACTTAGAGTATCAGGTCCCTCGATGAATATCGGCTTATCGACATCCTTGCGGAGGCTTTCTAGGAGCGGCATTATATGCTTAAGCTTATCGCCTTTTATCTTCCAATCATCCCAGCTCATAAGATATACTCCATCGAAGTCGAAGTCCTCTAAAACCTCCTCGATCTTCTTGGAGAAGTATTCTCCGTAAAGCATCTTGCCGGAATCCGTTTCCATCGTGGAGTTGAAGAGTAGGACTTTCCTATAGCCGATTAGCTGGGGGTTATTCGCAAGCCATTCTATGGAATATCCTTGGACTCCATATCTATAGATCGTTCCTTCAGCCTTCAGATATACTCCGAGAAGAACCTTCACACCCCTAGACTTTAATCTGCTGATGAGCCATTTCACATCCGATTGAGACCATTTGCCCGGCTCCGCTCTAAATCTAAAATACCTCGTTACATCCCTACTAGGCTCGAACCCCTTATACGTGTTTACGAAATCCGGGGAGAATGCTAAAACCACATGAGTGATGTTATAATGTTTTAGGAATTGGGTCACGCTCTCCTCCGATCTGGGGATAAATGATGAGTCTGGGCTTTCCGGGATCGCTATCCTAATCGGATGGTTTGGGAGGATTACTCCTGAGGGCGATGGGAATACCGCCGCTATACCTATCATAAACACTAGAGCATACACCGTTAGATTCCACTTGCTGATATACGCTGTATCGTATTTCTGCAGATTTAGATAATCCATTACCAAGGCTACAAACCTGGTTCCGCCGAAGATTCCGGCAACTGCCATAAGGACGTATGGTAGCCCGGCTTCATAGCTCTCCGAGACGTATAGTCTCCCAATATAATTGGGGCTATACCCGGCGAGGATGAACCATGAGCATATAATCCAGACCAGGGCTGATAGGAGGAGTAATCCGAGATTCCTCTTGGTATTTCTCAAGGTCCAAAGCTCTCTCGAGATGAGGACTAGGGGTATTAGGAAGATTGTATGCTGAATATTCACCTTCGGGGAGGTCGCTAGAAAGGCGGCCATCATAAGCGTCATAGACCATATCAAGCCATGCTTATCCGAGCTTACCCTCCTACTCACGAGAACCGCGATAGCTCCGAACGCTATCAGAGGGATGAACCAGAAATTCGAGAGATTTACGAGGGTAGAGAGAGCCATCCAATAGGTAAATCCGCCAACGCTTTTCGTATGCTGTAGGATGGCTTGCAGATATTCTATGGGCGTCGAGAGGAAGGGCGTTGATAACACCAGGAACGTGGCGGCCGCCGGCAGAATCACCTCAAACATTTTACGCAGGCTTTCCCCCCTCTTCCAGAAATAGACCATTATCGGGATAATGAGTAGTGCCGGGAGGATTTTGATCGCCGCTCCAAATCCTATCATAACTCCGGAGAGGATACGCCTATCCTCCAGCAGGTAGTATATCGCGAGAAGCTGGAAGAATACGGCTATGGAATCGAACATTCCCCAGAAGGATGAGATGAAGTATGTTATGGGGTTGAAAAGCCAGATGAGCATTATAATCATAGCTCTACTCTCATCAAACCCCAGCCTCCGAGAGATTCTATAGAGAACTATGGCGGATGCTAGATCCGCCAGAATGATAGGAAGCTTAATCATGAAGATCCTAAAGCTTAAGCTGCCTCCAATAAACGCGACGGCTACAAGCCAGTATAACCATCCCGGGGGATAAGCATAGAATCCCCAAGGATAATCCACCGGATTATTGAACTTGTATATGTTTAGGTCGTGTAATCCGAGCTCTCCAG
The DNA here is from genome assembly GCA_964396455.1 of uncultured Nitrososphaeria archaeon. Lineage (GTDB taxonomy): Archaea > Thermoproteota > Nitrososphaeria_A > Caldarchaeales > Wolframiiraptoraceae > Wolframiiraptor. The sequence continues at coordinate 41,156 of CAYNFG010000003.1, forward strand.
ACTTAAGCCAGATATACATATCCCATGGATGGGCGTAGAATGCTGCCGGTAAAAGCCTGGAGATCAAGCCTATGAGAAGTATCAACATAATCTTATGGCTAGTCTTCATTCTGAAATCCAATCTCGTTGAAGATGGGGAATCTTATATTAGTTACTCCATCATGCAGAAGTGCATGAGTAGAGATTGGATCAAGTTCTACTTCTATAAGGGTCCATCATTTATAGGATCTGATAAAAGCTTCGACGAAGCGGTATACGTATCCTTCGGTGTGCCCTTTGATAATACCGCGAGCTATAGGCCGGGTTCCCGATTTGCTCCATTATATCTTAGGCTCTTATCGGAATACTTGGAGCTTCCGAGGGAGGGTTTGATAAGCTTATGCGATTTAGGCGATCTTCCTCCGACGAATAGCTTAGAGCTTATGCTAAAGCGGGTTAGCGAGTCTGCTGGGAGGATATGTGAGGAGGGTAAGATACCCGTGATCTTGGGTGGAGAGCATACGCTAACCTTCGCCTCCGCCCAGGCTGTCGAAGACCTGGATGTTCTCGTAGTTTTTGATGCCCATCTAGATATGAGAGACGAGTTTATGGATACGAAGCTTAATCATACAACCTGGCTTAGAAGGCTTATAGAGAGGAAGAAATTTGAGAGGCTGATAGTGATCGGAGCGCGAGCATACTTGGATGAAGAGCTGGACTACGCTAGAGGTAATGGTGTTGAGGTGATTACGAGCCGGGAGGTGTTCTTAGACTTCTATGGATCTATGAAGAAGATTCGGACGCTTTTATCGGGTTCGAGGAAGGGTTATATCAGCCTTGATATCGATGTCCTCGATCCCGGGTATGCTCCTGGGGTTAGTAATCCTGAGCCGGGAGGTTTAACGCCGATCCACTTCTTCCAATTGGTTGAGGCTATAGCGGAGAACCTCATGCTTAAAGGGATTGATCTGGTTGAGGTTAATCCTTTATTCGATAATGGTGTGGCGGCTGCGAATGGAATCTACGCAGTTTATTATGCTCTCCTCGCCTCAGCAACTACCACCTCCTCCTAAGCTTCGCTAGGAAGAATCCGTTACAGTAATCCCTATGGGGGTAAAGCCTCCTAGCATACTCTAATCCCCTCAGGGCAGGCGATCCAAGCTCAGGATCGACCTCGCTCAGCTCGTAGTCCGGATGCTTCTTAAGAAAATCCTCGATCAATAGTTCATTCTCTTCGAGCGTGAGGCTGCAGGTCGAGTAGATTACGTATCCGCCAGGCTTTACTTGACTCGCTATACTCTCTAGCATCTTCGCCTGGAGCTTCGCAAACATCTTCACATGCCTAGGCTTAATCATCTGCTTATACATCGGCTCCCTCCAGAATAATCCAGTAGAACTGCATGGAGGATCTAAGATCGCTAAATCCGCCTGAATTCTTAAGGGATGCTGGATCGTCGCATCAGCAACCACGTCCTCCACAATCCTTAAACCAGCTCTCCTAATCCTCCTCAAATGAGTATAAAGTCTCTTAACGGAGGAATCGATCGAGACTATAAGCCCCTTATTCCTCATCAAAATTCCCATGAGAATAGTCTTGGAACCCGGGGCAGCGCATACATCCAAGACTATTTGACCAGGCTTTGGATCAGCAACATACACCGTATAATAGCTTGAGAAATCCTGGACTAGGAGGTATCCAGCCCTTATAAGAGCCGTCAGGCTTCTAGTATCCTCGGCTCTCTCTAGGATATAGATGCCTGGAAGCCGTCCATCCTTAACAAGCTTTACCCCAACCTTATCGGCATCCTCTAAAATCCTCTCGGCTGAAGAAAGTAGAGTATTTAACACAACATAGGTTCTAGGCTTATTCTCATCCTGAAATCTGATAAGCTTCCAAGCCTCCTCACGTCCAAGCACGCGATATAGTAATCTAATGAACCATGGCTGATAGCTTGGAGGGGTTGGGAAAAGCTCTTTGAAATGCTTGAATGACTTGATGAGACCTATCCAGGGCTCGATCGATTGTGGCCAAAGCTTTCTCATGCTTCTTCTCAAAGCTCTTATAAGGGGTTCTGGATCGCCGAGATCGATCCCGCTCTTAATCGATACCAGGATTAGTCCGAGGATTATCTTCTCATCAATCCCCTCTAAGCCCATCTTCTCAAGAAGCTCGTTCGCCCAATAGGAGTCGATAGAGTAGTTATAGAGGATCTTCCTCGCAAGCCTCAAAGCTCTCAAACCCGGCTTACGGCTTCTCGAAACCATGTAAAGCGCCGATTTAAGAGAGATCTTCTCCTCGAGATGCTTTTTAGCCGAGAGATATGATATCGTTAAGGCTTCAGCAACTTCTTCAGCCTTCATCCGCAGCCTTCCCCAAAGAATTATATTCCTTATACTTGGGCTCCAAAACCCTATATTAGCCCCGTTATTATAAATTGTTTGGAGATGTCGCAGACGAGGCTTGACGATCACGCTCATCAGGAAGTCTTCTACCTGCTCGGATGCGGGTATGATGGGAAGGCTGGAAAAGCCTATCTAAAGCTCTTAGATCCCCAGAGCCAGAAGGTTAAGCTACTATACGATGAGACGGGCCATAAGCCATACTGCTACGTAAAGGATCCGCCTGAGAAGATCGAGGAGCTTAAACTTCCAGGGGTCATAGCCTTAACGCGTGAAAGGAAATACGATCTACTAAGAGATCGGGAGATCGAGGTTACGAAGATAATTGCAAGCGATCCTCTAGCCGTGGGCGGGAGCAGTAGCTCGATAAGGGAGAAGGTTAAGGCTTGGGAGGCCGATATACCCTACCACCTCTGCTACCTCTACGATATGAGGCTCACCCCAACGATGCCCTATCATCTAATGGATGGAAAGCTCATCGAAGCAGCTCCAAGCCAGGAAAAGATAAAGAAGATAATTCAAGAGTACTTCAAGGATCTCACATCCGAGGAGCAGAAGCTCCTAATAGACTGGCTTAGCCTCCTAGAGGCAGATCAGCCGAAGTTCAAGCATCTATCCCTGGATATCGAGGTATTATCGCCGATAGCGACTCGGGTCCCATCGCCTAGCAAGGCCAGGGATAAGGTTGTGGCGGTAGCGTTCGTTGGAAGCGATGGGCGGAGGGAAGTATATCTGCTTAAAACCCAGAACCTCGGCGAGATAAAGAAATCCGCGGAATTCGAGATAAAAGTCTATGATGATGAGGTCCAGATGCTGAGAGATGCATTCGATGTGATCAGGGAATATCCCGTAGTAGCGACATTTAATGGAGATGATTTCGACATGCCCTATCTTAGGCATAGGGCCGAGGTTCTGAAGATCCCTAAAGACGATATTCCGATAAGCCTTGGAAGGGAGGGGGCGTCGCTTAAGCACGGCATCCACATAGACCTCTATAAATTCTTCATGAACAAGAGCATTCAAGTCTATGCATTCGATAACAAGTATAGGGAGCATACTCTCGAAGCCATCGCCCAAGCAATACTCGGGAAGGGGAAGGTGGCGATCGAGAAGCCTATCGGAGAGCTATCCGGAGAAGAGCTTGCGAGATACTGCTTCCAAGACGCATTACTAGTCCATGAGCTATTAACGACGGATGATGATCTCGTCTTAAAGCTGTTGGTAGTTTTATCGAGGATAAGCCGGATGCCGATCGAGGATGTATGCAGGCACGGGGTATCAGGCTGGATAAAAAGCCTCCTCTATTACGAGCATAGGAGGAGGGGCTGCCTAATCCCAAGACACGACGAGCTCCTAGAGGAGAAGGGAGTGATCTCGACAAAAGCGGTGATCGAGGGCAAAAAGTATAGGGGGGCGATCGTAGTAGAGCCTGTGCCCGGCATACACTTCAACGTTACAGTCCTAGACTTCTCATCCCTATACCCATCCGTATTAAAGGAGTGGAATCTAAGCTATGAGACGGCGAGATGCCCCCACCCAGAATGCAGAGACAATATCGTTCCCGAGACAACCCACTGGATCTGCAAGAAGAGGAGGGGGATTCAGAGCGAGATAATAGGATGCCTTAGAGACATAAGGGTGAGATGGTATAAGCCGAAAAGCTCAGACCAAAGCTTACCAGAAATCCAGAGGAGATGGTATGGGGTAGTCCAGAGAGCTTTGAAAGTATTCCTAAATGCGGCCTATGGAGTATTCGGCTTCGAGGAATTCCCGCTCTACTGCCCGCCAGTAGCCGAGAGCACCGCAGCAATAGCAAGATACGCTTTTAGGAAAACCGTAGAAAAGGCGAGAGAACTAGGAGTCCAAGTCCTCTACGGAGATACCGATAGCCTATTCATAAAGACTAAGGATGAAAAAGTGATAGAAGAGCTTGTCAAGTGGGCGAGGAAAGAATTGAGATTAGACCTAGAATTGGATAAGCGATACAGATACGTGGTATTCTCCCAGAGAAAGAAAAACTATCTAGGCGTAACCGATAAAGGAGTAGTGGACGTAAAGGGATTAACTGGGAAGAAAGCCCATATTCCAAAATTCATCAAAGACGCATTTGAGGAGATGTTAAACATTCTGCGCGAGGTCGAGACCGAGAAAGACTTCGAGGAGGCTAAGAGGAAAATAGAGGAGATCCTAAGGGCGAGATACCAAGCCCTCAAAAGAGGCGAATATAATCTAGAAGACCTATCCTTTAAGGTAATGCTCTCAAAAAGCGTAGATAGATATGTGAAGACGACTCCACCTCACGTAAAGGCTGCGAGAAAATTGATCAATCGTGGGATAACGGTTGTCCCAGGAGATATAATAGCTTATGTAAGGACGAGAGATAGCGACGGCGTCGAGCCACTACAATTCGCGAGAAAGGATCAGATAGATGTGGATAAATACATCGAATATCTAACCTCGACCTTCGAGCAAGTCCTCGATGCACTCGGAATAGACTTTAACAAGATAACTGGAGTAACAAGCCTAGAATTCTTCATGTAGTTAGCGTCATCTTCCGGGAGCAAGTTTTTAAACTAATCCAGCCGCTAACCCCCGATGCTCGAGATCCGATCTATTAGCGTTGGCAAGCTTTTCACAAACGTCTATCTCGTCTTCGATAGCGAGTCCCGCGAGGGTATTCTAATAGATCCAGGCGATGAGGCTGAGCGGATCATGGAGCTTGTAAACCGGCTCGGCGTCGATGTTGAAGCGATATATCTAACTCATGGGCATTTCGACCATCTTCTAGCTGTTAGAGATTTGAAGGCCGATCTTGATTGCAAGCTCTACCTCCATCCAGCGGATAGGGAAATTCTACCACTCGTCCCCCACGATGCAAGATACTTCTTGGGGAGAGATGTTCCGCCTCCACCCAAGCCGGATGAATGGCTTATAGACGGACAATCGATTAAGGTCGGAAGATACTATGGCAAGGTTATTCATACGCCCGGCCATACTCCCGGCAGCGTCTGCTTCCTCTTCAGGGATATAATCTTCACGGGCGACACGCTTTTCGCAGGCTCGATCGGAAGGACGGACCTGCCCGGAGGCAGCCTCGAAAGCCTCCTCTCATCCCTAAAGAATAAGGTTCTAAAGCTCCCAGACGACTTCGTCATCTATCCCGGCCATGGACCATCCTCCACGATCGGGGTCGAGCGCAGGCTGAACCCCTTCATCAGGCACATCACCGAACTCCAAGACTCCAGAAGACCCCCATGATTACTCCTCTATCTCGCATACAGGGCTTTTAGACTCCATGAATAGGTCTAGGGATAGCTGAGCTATTTCACGCATAAGCGATCGAATGTTCAGGCATATTATCTCAAATTGTGCTAGGAACTCTGCAAATAACCTATCTTTCGACGCGGCTTTCATAAACACCTCCCTAAAACCTCCTGCGAGCAGATCGCCTGATATGCTCAAAACCTTATTCGCTTGATCGAACTCCAGCGAGAGATACGAATTAAACGATTTATCGAGCAGGCTCGATAACTCTAGGAGGACGCTTCTCACGACACTATATACCCGCGAGTCACTCCAAATCTTCTTCCTAAACCTCGAGATAAGCCTCGTTAAATGTATGAGATACTCCACCAGCCATCTAATGATCATCACTATGACTATGGATGAGTAAACGTGGGTCGGATTCCTGAACCTTAGAGATCTTCCTATCTCCCTCCTCTTAAGATAGGTTATCATAAGCCTCGTATGAAGCTGGGAGAGTTCATGAAGCCTATCCCCGAGGCTCTCGATATATGGTATGAGATCGTATCTCCCAGTCTCTAGGAAGTGCAGAATGTTATTGAAGATCTCGGAAGCCTGAAGATAGCATCTCTTCACCAGATCATCTACCGAGAAGCGCGCATAGTCTAGGACATTCCTGATTACGAGCTTTGAATCCTTTTCATGGCTTATCTCCAAGCCCGGTAAAGCATTTACCACATCTTCGAGACCCTTAGAGATTTCTGGGATGGATTTTTCCGAGGAGGAGATATAGATTACGTCATACCCAACCCTATACCCGGCTACAACAAGTTTTTGAAGCCTCTTCTCATCTTTACAGAGATCGGCATTTATCCTGCAGGAATGCTGCCTAAACCTAGCCTCAGGAGGGCTAAGCCTCAAGCTTCCATCGAGAGCCTCGCTAATCTCTATAAAGTCTCCAGGCTTAAGCCCCCTACTAAGAACCCACTGCTTAGGCAGGGAGATCGAGTAGCTCGCCTTCCCAACTATCTGGATTCTCCTGAAAACCCTGTCTAAGGTCTTTGGCTCCATCTTCTCTACTTACATTACGTATAAACTTCGAAATAAGGTTTATTTAGCACCAACACCGCGCAAGAGTGGGAGGTGAGGGAGCGGGATGCTATTCCTAGATAAGAAGCCTCAGATGTCCTTAAGAAGGAGCTATGCGAACGGCTACAAATACTGTTCCAGATGTAGGATCTACTATCTCACGGATAGCGTTAGATGCCCATACTGCGGCATTCTTCTAAGGAATTCGCCGAGGAAGAAGAAGTCGCTAAGGCATGCTAAGGTCGTCAATGTTCCAGAGGATATCGTTAAAGAGGCTGAGAATGTAAAGATAGAGGTTAAGACGAAGGCTTAAGCTGCGAGAGCCTTCGGCGAGCCATCATCCTAGCCGAAGCTCTATCCAACCTCTCTTCTATTCTATAGGGCGACCGAAGAAGACTTAACCTGCCATTACGTATTATCTTCTTGGATGAGGCTTTGGCTACTTGATATCGCGGCTGAGCCTGGAAGCAAGATTGATCTATGGCTGAAGGCTGAGGATGGCTCGACCTGGATTCATAGATCGCATTATATCCAAAATTTTTATCTCGTAGGCGATGTCGAGCGGGCTGCGAGTCTCTTAAAGCTGGAGAATATCCGATTTGAGAGATGTTCTAGAAGGTTTAGGGGGAGGTTGGTTGAGGCTTTAAGAGTTTATGCTGAATGTGATGATCTTGAGGAGTATGCTAGCAAGCTTGTGAAGAGGATCAGTAATGTAGAGGTTTATGAAGCCGATATACGCTCCTCGGCTAAGTATCTGCTGGAGAAGGGTCTTAGACCATGCTCCTGGCTTGAGGTTGAGGGGAAGCCCGCTGGAGAAGAGGATGGGGTGCGTATCCTAGAGGGAGGGGAGGCTAGAGAGGCTGCTGACGCTCCCCCGCCTAGGCTACGGATCGCTGCTCTAGATTTCGTATTCTTTGCTGAGAAGGGTTCTGCTAGACCTGACCGTGATCCGATTAGGCTTATCTCGATCAGCTTCGATGATGGGTTCGAGCTACAGCTAGAGGGCGATGAACGAGATATCCTACAATCCCTCATATCGGTTATCAAGGAAAGGGATCCGGATATCCTAGTAGGCTTCGGCTTGAATAGAATCCAGTGGGGCTATCTCCTGGAGAGAGCTAGGAAGCTTGGGATTAAGCCTAGCTTGGGTAGGCTTGGAGCCGAGCCTAGGACGAGCATTCATGGCCATGTCTCGATTCGTGGGCGATTGAATATAGATCTCGAGGAGATGGCTCGAGAGATCCCAGAGCTAACGATCGAGAATCTTGAGGAGTTCGTCGACTATCTCGGCCTTAAAGTTGAGCTGGATACGGTGGAAGAATACGAGCTTGCGGAGAGATGGGCTAGGGATAAGGAGTCGGTTAAGAGGTATTCGATGCAGAGGGCTAGAGCTATTCTAAAAGCCTTTGAAGCTCTTAGGGATTTCGTCTTTAACCTAAGCGCCCTCACCTATATGCCGGCCGACTATGTCCTAACGGCGTCGGCTGGATTTAGGGTGGAAAACTATCTGATGAGCCTGGCCATCAGATCCGGCGAGCTCATTCCTAGGCGAACCGAGGTCATCCATGTAAGCTATCCAGGTGGCCTGGTGAAGGAGCCGATTAAGGGATTGCATGAAGATGTAGCTGTCCTAGACTTTAGATCCATGTATCCAAGCCTCATGATCAAGTATAACATTTCCTTCGATACGCTAAGCCCTGATGGAGAGTATGTTGCGCCGAACGGCTATAGGTTTAGAGCGGAGCCTGAGGGCTTCCTGCCTAAAGCCCTAAAAACTTTGCTGGAGGAGCGTAGGAAGATCCAAGATCTTCTTAAGAGGCTTCCCCCGGATAGCGTCGAGGCCAGGATCCTCGATGCTAGGCAGAGGGTAGTTAAGATAATCGCTAACGCTATCTACGGCTATACGGGCTGGACTGGAGCGAGATGGTATAGTAGAGAGGTTGCAGAGGCGACTACAGCATGGGGTAGGGAGGTCATAAGCTCTACAATAAGAAAGGCTGAGGATCTCGGGATGAAGGTCGTCTACTCGGATACCGACTCGGTCTTTTTAAAGAATTATGAAGGTAGGCTGGAGAAGCTCGTCGAATGGATAGAGAAGGATCTCGGCCTAGAGGCTAAGCTCGAGAAGGTGTTCAGGAGGGTGATCTTCACCGAGGCGAAGAAGAGGTATGCGGGGATAACCGAGGATGATAGGATAGAGATAGTCGGGCTTGAGGCTGTTAGAGGTGATTGGAGCTGGATAGCTAGAGAAGCTCAAAAAGCAACGATAGAAGCGCTCCTAAGGACGGGCGATCCCGGCGAAGCCCTGAGAAAGGCCAAGGATTATGTCCGAATGCTTAAGCGTGGAGAAGTGGATCTAAAGAAGCTTATAATCTGGAGGCAGATAACGCGGCCGCTAAGCGAGTATTCGGCGACCCAGCCCCATATAATTGTCGCGAGAGAGCTGGTTAAAGAGGGTTGGAGAATCCAGCCCGGGGATAAGGTTGGCTATATAATCGCTAAGGGATCCGGCCCACTCTACTCGAGGGCTAGGCCATATTTCAAGATCTCTAGGGATGAAGTCGATTGGAGCTATTATATCGAGAAGCAGGTGGTCCCGGCATGCGGTAGGATACTTGAAGCTGTCGGAATAAAGGCCGATAAAATCCTTGAGACCGGAGAATCCACTTTAATGGAGTTCTTCTAGGCTAGGTCTTCGGCTTCCTATCAAAGTAGATATTCTTTCCATAGGCTGAGAGCGGTATTCCGAGGGCTATATCAGAGTTTTTCAGAATTCCCAGTTCGAGGGCTGCGACCCCCACCGAGAACATGATTCTATTATCGACGTTGAGAATCGAGGCCGTCTTAACGGCTGAGCCGACGGCTATTCCTAGATCTATTAGCTGGAGGACGCAGCTCGGTCCGGAATATCCCTTCCCCCGAATCCTTCTAGCATTCTTAAATTCCTGGCATCCACTATATCCGCATCCGCCGCAGTCCAAGTCTTTAGGTTTGGAAGCCTTTACACCGATAAGAACTACAGCATCCGATCTCCGAACGTTATCCGCATCCCTGCTAAAGAACTTCAATTCTAGAGTTGATGAGAGTTCCTCCATCTTCCTAGCAATCCTCTCAAGCTCCTCCCTATCGGACACCAGCACTATCTCGACATCGTCTAGACCTCGCGTCTTGGGAGCGGTCCTAGCGCTAATCATCATAAGCTTCGCAACCTCTATAATGGAATCCCTAAGGCTTGGACGGCTGCTCATCAGCCAGAAGAGAGTCATCGGCTCTTATATAAGCTCCTCGAAGGAGGAAATCGATCTTATAATCATCTGCCCGAACAGTATATTCGGGATGGGCGATAGGGATTATTGGAAGGCTTTAAGGGAGGCGGCGACCATCCTGAAATCCTCATCCAAAGATGCTATCGTGATTTTTCATGATGATGCCGATGGACTCTGCGCGGGGGCGATCGCATCCCTAGCCTTAGATAGAATCGGTGTAAGCCATAGGCTGGTCTGCATCGAGAAGCTCTCCCCCGAGATAGTCGATCTAATACACTCCCTCAGCGATAAGCTATACCTCTACCTCGATATAGGATCTGGTAGAGCAGATCTGATCGCTAGGAAACTAGATGAAAAACCCGGTCTCGCGATAATAGTGGATCATCATGACCCGGCATCAGTAGATCATGAAAAGCTATTGCATCTAAATCCCGAGCTCTATGGATATAGCGGTGAATCTGATGTAAGCGGCTCAACCGCAACCTACCTCTTAATGAGAGAGCTCGTAGACCTAAGGGACGCCGCATGGATGGCGGTAATAGGATCTGCTGAAATTCCCGGAAATCTAAAGGAGCTTAATAGAATACCTCTAAACGACGCGGTCGAGAGAGGAGACGTCCAGATCTCGAGGGCTGGAGGGTCTGAGAGATACCTGATAAAGCCTTTTGGAAAGCCTTGGAATAAGCTCTCCTCAACCCTAACGGCTATCGGAAGCGCCGGATACTATGCTCGTGGCCCCCAGCAGGCTGTGGAAAGCTTAAAGGAGAGAAGGATTCCAGAGGAGCTTGCAGAACGTTTTGAAAAGCTTAGGAGGAGGAAATTCGCCCAGGCATTCGCAATAATCTCGAAGGGCGGGCTAAGACATGAAAAATATATCCAGTGGTATCATCTCGGCGACCTCTTCAAGGGCCTCGGCTCCAAGACTATAGGAACCCTTACCTCCATGCTCAGCTATAGAAGAGGCATAGACCAGAAGAAGTATCTAATAGGGTTCATGAACTTCGAGCCTGAGATCCCGGGTTTAGGCAGGCTTAAGGGAGAATGGGTGAAGGTCTCGGTTCGAGCACCCAAACCCCTCCAGAGGCTTATCGAGAAGGATGAGATGCCGGCGATCTCAGACCTTACGATGAGAGCTGCGGAGAGGGCTGGGGGGTCCGGCGATGGTCATAGATTCGCCGCATCGGCTCTAATACCGGCTGGAGGAGAAAACGTGTTCCTAGAAGAGTATGAGCGGCTCGTAGCAGAATATAAGGCTGGAGGGTTAGCGTCTGGTTAGGGCGTAAGCCCCGATGGCCATTAAGCCGAGGCCGCAGCCATAGAAGATAATCTTGATCGGGTCTGCCGATGGAAGCTTGTTAATACTTGTCAGGAAGGCTCCAAACCATGTGAAGCTCGTCAATAATCCAAGTATCAGGAATATGATTCCCGGAATGATCATTAGGAGGGCGAAGCCGAGCCTTGGGAACTCGCGTCCCAGGCTACTATCTCTTACGCTCTCGGGGACGAGTGCTGGGAAGACTCTCGCCGTAGCCCGTATGAGGAGGGGGGTTATCGTCAGGACGAAGGGTAGCATCGTCGCGAACCACCAGACTGTCAAGGCTAAGGTTAGGATCATCAGATTGGAGAAGCTTATCTCGAAAGCTCCAAGATAGAGGAACTTATAGACGTAGATGTAGAGGAATGCGACGATGAAATTCGCGAGGGTTAGCGTTATGAAGGTTGCTAGGATGAATCTCCTCCAGCTAAACTTCCTGCATATAGCCCCGAAGATATAGAAACCTATGAAGTTTCCGGGAACCGCTGCTATTAGGCTACCCATGTAAAGACCTCCATGCTTGATAGAATCGCATATAAGCGTGCCTATAGCCGCTCCCAGACCAGCAGGCATCGATCCGAAAACTACCGCGAAGAATGCCGGAATCACTACAGCCGGCCTAAATTGCCCAAAGCCGAGCGGAGATGGAATATATGCTGTTAGATAGGATGCCGCCGCATAGAGGGCTGCACACATCGCCGTTGCTACGACCTCTAGCGACCTCGGCTTCCTATACCCCTTCATCTAGCTTTTTCGCAAGGCTGGCTCAAGATAAGTATTAGATCTTGGAAATCAATATCAATACTGATCAGTATGGGGATCGGAAGGCAGCAGAACAGGCTCTTGAGAAGCGTTATGAAGAGCGGCGGATCTCTTGTTATAAGCCTCCCGAAAAGCTGGGTTGAGGCTGTAAAGCTTGAAGATGGAGATTATGTGGTAGTCGAGATAGCGGGAAGCTCCCTCATAATCTCACCGACGGAAGTCGAGGAGACGAGCGAGGTTAAGCTTAAGCTCGAATCAGATATAGGATCGCTCGTAGACAAGATAGTTGCGGCATATCTAATGGGCTACGACTCGATACACATAACGTTCCCTCCAGGGGTGAAGGAGCCTATCGAGAGGGAGCTATTCTTTCTGAAGGAGAAGCTGATGGGGCTAGAGATAATAGAATCGGCCTCCTCCTCGATAAGCCTGAGGATGATAATTAATCCGATGGATCTTAAGCCTCTAGAAGTAATCAGGAGAATGTGGAAGCTCTCAGACGATATGCTCCGCTATTCGTTAAAGTCTATCTGCGGAGGAGAATTGGAGCTTCCGGGATTGCTGGAGAAGACCGAGGACGATATGGATAGGCTATACTTCTACATGGTGAGAGTTCTTAGGAAGAGCCTCGCAAACCCTGCGCTAGCAGCCCTCCTAAAGCTCTCGAACGTCGAGATCCTAGACTATAGGCTTGCAGCATACTTCCTAGAGAATATAGCGGATAAGGCATTCGAGATAGCCGGCCTCACAGAATTTAGAAAAGAGTTTTCTGGAAGAGACCTCGATATCGTGGAAGCCTCGAGGATCCTGCTTGAGAATCATAAGCTTTCGATGGATGCGTTCTTGAATAGGAGGCTTGAAGCCGCCCCGCAGATAAAGAAGAATCTGGAGAGATTAACTAAGCTTCTGACCCCGCCTAAGCTGAAGGGCGGCCAGCTTAAAATCAGAGATGCTCTTCTCAGCATAGCCGATATGCAGTATGATATCGCAAGCCTAACTCTACCGCGTCTAGCCTAGCCGCCATAGCCTTTGAGGAAGCCCGCAACCCCATCAAAGGCGTTCTTCAGCATCGCGCCCTCCTCATGCTCCGACGATATTAGCTCAACCCTAGTCCCCACCTTCTCCGCCTCCTCGATAAAGAAGTCTACGAGAAGCTTCTCCTCCTCAACCTGAAGAGCCTTCTGACCGCATTTCTCGCATGGCTTTGCCAGAATCTCTGGAAGCTTCGAGACCTTCTCCTCCTCATCCATGGTATACTCGCTTTCGGCTCCACAATTGCTACACCTAATCCTAATCCGGTATTTCTCAAGATCCTCTGATAGGAGTAGGGTTTCGAGCATCCCGCTTCTAAGCGCTCTCAAAACCTCCTTCTCGCCGTAAACTGCTCGCGAATTCTCCTTGGTAATCTCATTCATTAACCTCCTGATAAGCCTCTGCTCCTCAACCATCCTAAGCTCTTTCAGGAAGTTTTCAGCCTTCCTAATCGCCTCCCTAACACCCTCCTCGCCCGAATACGATGTATCGACTATGTGGATCTTATCCCTAAGCGTATAATGGAGGTAGTCTTTCTCGACGAAAACCTCCTTAGTCGGCCCCGGGCCAGCGACTATAACCCCCTTGATCTCGGGATACTTGAGGAATATTTCGTTTGCATGGGCTGCAACCCTCTTATAATACTCGTTCAGATTCATCTCTCGCAGTCTCTCGAATCTTCTAGCGGACTGGCCTCCAGCGTGATGCTTTCCGGGGACGCCCGAGGTGAAGGTCTTCAGCTCGACTATCCTCCTACCCCTTATGACGGCTACGGCTGCCTCCTCATTATCTATGACTAAGACTCCGTAGACGTCCTTCTCCTTTAATAGCTCCTTTAATGGCTCTAGGTAGAATTTGCTATCGCAGCGGTAGAGGAGGAGGTTTATCGGCTCGGGCGGGATTACGTGATAGACCTCGATCTTCTCGCTTCCAGCTCCGCCATTCTGAGGTATTGCTCCGCTGAAGATTACAAGCCCTGTTGGCCCAGCTCTGTCGAAGAGCTTAAGCCTCTGAATTGCGCTCTCGATAGCATCCTGAACATTCTTTCTAGTGCTCTTGGACTTTATGTTAGCAGCCGTGGAATACTCCTGCCTAAGATAGCCTATGATATCGGAGATAGGCTTATTCGGTGGGATGTAGAGCGAGATAAGCTCGGTCCCCCTACCCTCCTTCGACTCAAGCTCCTTAATCAGCTTCTTAAACCTGTAGAGAGTTACAGAGTCCTTTCTATCGAGCTTTAGATTACGCATAGAGAATCACCCCTAACCATGATGATAGTCAAAAGCCCAGTATTCCGAGGATGCTCCAAGTCGTAGGCAATTCTCGTCTAGAAAGCATCGAAGGCTGATTAAAATATGTTTATCGCGTGGAAGAATCCCCGGCGCAAGTTAATCCGCTTCAAGAAATTCTAAGAGCCTCTCGATCTCGCCGGACTCCTCGAGCTCAGCTATCCAATCGATCCTCTCATCTAGGGATTTCAGCTTTCTTTCTCTCAGCTTCTCGGCCACGGCTTTGGCGAGAGCATTAAGGTCTCTATCGGTAGCATCTAGCTGGATCACCCTTCTTTTCCCAAATTTCTGAATGGCCTCGATTAAGGGCTGATCGACAAGCTCCGCGGAGACGTTCTCCTGAATCTTCTTTCTCGGATACCTTCTCTCCATGAGTGTTTGGATCAGCTTCGTAGGCTTCATCCTCAAGACTATCGCGGCTCTCACCTCAACCCCGCGAGGCTTAAATGCGTAGATCGATGCCACGACCCCTCCACACTCCTTCAATATGCTCCCGACGGCGATCGAGACCCTCCTCATATCCACGATATAAGCCTGGGCTTCCGGATCATATGCCGTGTAAAGCCTCCTATCCCTAACCAGCTCCGGGACGTCTATAAACGCTAGATCGAGAGCCTCGGCTAAACGCTTGCCAAAGCTCGTCTTGCCCACGCCTGCAACCCCAAGAACCATTATCGCGAAGGATATGCTCCCGCCTCTAAGCTGATATACGCATGGTGGAGGGCTTAAATCTTTGCCGAGGCATCTCAAAAACGTGAAAACATGCCAGAACTTAGAATAGATCCGCTTACGGGCAGGCTAATATCCTACGCCCCGGAGAGAGCTAAAAGACCTCACGAACTAGGAGAATATACTCCAAAGCTAATCGATGATCCTAGCAGCTGCCCATTCTGCCCGGGTAGAGAAGAGGTTCTCGCGCCAGCAAGCCTAGTCCTAGTGAAGACGGGTATAGGCGTAAAATTCGAGAAAGAGGATGAGGATGAGCGGAAGAAAAATTGGCTCGTAAAATGCATCCCAAACCTATACCCGGTCTTCTCGAAAAAGGATGTATTCAGGCTGGATGGCGGGTCGAGGAATACGCCAGGCTATCATGAGGTTATGATAGATACGCCAATCCATGATGGAGATCCATGGAAGCTAACCCTAGACCAGCTCCAGCTAATACTATTAACGATTAGGGAGCGGCTTAGAGAGCTTGAAAGAGATCAAAACATAACCTATGCATGCTATGGGAAAAACCAGGGACCATACGCTGGCGGATCGCTTAGACATCCCCATAGCCATATCTTCGCATCCTCAATTACCCCGCCGCTCCTGAAGAGGGAGGCTGAGAAGCTTAGAGGCGAAGGCTGCCTACTATGCAGATATGTGGATGAGGAGCTGGCAGGCCCAAGAGCGATACTATCCACGAGAAGCTTCTCGGCGATATGCCCTTGGGCCAGTAGAGAGCCGTATGAGGTCATGATATTCCCGAAGAATCATCTGAGGAGGTTCGCCGACCTAGGAGACTCGGAGCTGCTAGAGCTTTCGAGCATGCTTTCAACAATCTTCAAAGCATTCAAGAAGCTTTTGGAAGAGCCATCCTTCAACCTCGTAATCCATACCAAGCCGAAGGATGTGGAAGACTTCCACTGGCATATAGAGATAGTTCCGAGAATCCTGATGCCTATGGTGGCCGAAATAGGCTTAGGAGTATACGTGAATACGATGTTACCGGAGAAGGCGGCCGAAGAGCTTAGAGAAGCGATAAAGCAGCTATGAGCCTGAAGATATGTAAGCATTTCAAGATCTGCGGAGGATGCACCTACCTCGATAAACCCTATGAGGAACAGCTCGAAGAAAAAGCGTCGGCAGCCGAAAGAATCCTCGAGGCTAAGGCTGATGAGATCCACCCCTCGCCAAAACAATACTACTATAGGAATAGGATGGACTTCGTAGTAGGAGAAGGCCCTATAATCGGCCTCAACAAGCGGGGGAGCTGGAGCGAGACAGTAGACCTCGAGGAATGCCTTCTACAATCCCCGGAGTCCGACGCCATACGAAGCGTAGTTAAAGAACATCTTAGAAGGCACGGGATATCCGGATGGAATAGGGCCGAGAAAGCTGGTCAGGTCAGATTCCTAACGATAATAGAGGGGAAATTCACCGGCGAGCGGATGATATTCATAGTAGCATACGAAGACGAGAGGCTAAAGCTCCCAGAGCTGGCGGAAGCGCTCGAGGCGAATAAGATATCCTTCAAAAGCCTAGTCCTCGGCATCAATAAAGGAGTTAGAGACGACGCGAGAGCAGAAGAACTAAGAATCGTAAAGGGATCAGAGACGATACTCGAAAGGATAGGCGAATTCGCATACCTACTACATCCAAACGTCTTCTTCCAGCCAAACCCATACGTTCTTAGAAAGATGATAGAGGTCTCGCTAAGCTTCCTAGGGCTTAGAGGAGGAGAAGAAGTCTTAGAACTCTTCTCAGGATCCGGAACATTTACGATACCCATAGCGTTAAAAGGGCATGCGAGGATAACTGCGGTCGAAGCCGATCCAAACGCCGTAGAGATCGCAAGAAGAAATCTAAGACTTAACAAGGTGAAAAACGTCGAGCTGATAAACGAGAGAGCGGAGCGGGTCTCCCTAAAATACGACTACATCATAGTCGATCCGCCGAGCTCGGGGCTAAGCTATAAGCTCGTCAAAAGGCTTAGAAAAGCCAGCCCGAAGAAGCTTCTCTACATCTCATGCAACCCAAAAACCTTGGCGAGAGACATAAAGCAGCTAGGATACCGGATCGAGCAGCTAGCATTAATAGACCAATTCCCCCAAACGCCACATATAGAGGCTATAACGCTTCTCAAGAAACCTTAGCCGGCTCAGCCGAGAGGAGGTTCGCTCATCGACAAAAAGTCTCAGCCGCGACGTTCATTCCTCATCGCCTCTAGCCGCATTAAATCCTCAGCCAAACCCATCTAAATATCTTAACATGATAGGCGAAAAAGTTTAAGCGAGGGCTGATTTTCAGAGAACTTGATAGAAGCGGGGGTAGCCAAGCCTGGTCAAAGGCGCAGGGCTTAGGACCCTGTCCCGTAGGGGTTCGTGGGTTCAAATCCCACCCCCCGCACCACCAAAGACTTCGCCCTATTTTGCCCGATAAGACGCTTTTACTAGACTTCGCTGGAACATCTACTATCTTGCGTAGATTTCAAAGTCTTAAACCAAGAACGGTAATTCTCCTACATCAGCCCAGCTTTAATGAACCTGCTTCTTTCTTCCTAGATTTGGAATACCAGTTAATGAAAATTATCCAATACAGGAATAGCAATGCGATAATGCTAATCCAGTATGGTTCTTCGAAAACGGGTTTCGGTAACATATTGAGATATGCTATCACACTTACTGTCACTATTACCGAAAATATGCAAACGATAACTTTCCGCAG
>CAYNFG010000004.1:0-1617 GCA_964396455.1 uncultured Nitrososphaeria archaeon
TGCCCCGGCCCAACCTCGTGATGGCCGCTGCTCCACTCTATCCCAGCTTCTGAGAGCTTATCCGCGATGGCGATCTTGATGAGGTTCGCCTTATCCCTGGGAGATACGTCGAAGTAGCTTCCACCATCGATCGGCTCGCGGCCTCTCAGCACGTAAAACTCAAGCTCTCCAGCGGCGATTAAGGTGAAACCCTCCTTTTCCTCGATCTCTTTCATTAGCTTTTTTAAGATCGTTCTCGGATCCCCTTCGAAGGGCTTTCCAGACCTATAAACGTCGCAGAAATAGGTCTTTACACCATTAATCACATAGCTTGTTGACGTATCGGGCATGAGCATCATATCGCTTTCAAACCTTCTAGCAAAACCCTCGATAGAAGAGCCATCAAACCAGACGCCTCTCGAGGAGGCTTTCTCAAACTCCCGTTCCGAGATCAGAACCTCCTTTAAAACACCATTTAAATCTGAGAATCTGAGGCTTATTACCGATTTCAAGAGGCTCTCACGATCAAGCAATAGGAGGCGGGGATTTTAATAACATTACCGCGAGAAAATGAGAGGGAACGTTCTTATATCTCTCGGAAAGCTTAAACAAGAGAGAGTATGAGCAAGCCTGCCGAGCTAGGATCTCTAAAGGTCGGCCATAATATCGTGATCGATGGAGAGCCTTGTAGGATCGTGGAGCTTGAGAAGAGCAAGCCTGGAAAGCATGGAGCGGCGAAGGTTAGGCTCGTCGCGATAGGAATCTTCGATAACGTAAAGCGGACTATGGTCGGGCCCGCCGATAGCAAGGTGGAGGTTCCGATAATCGAGAAGAAGAATGGTCAGATAGTCTCGGTCGGAGATACGGTAAGCGTGATGGATAACGAGACCTATGAGATAATCGAGATGCCATTACCCCAAGACGAAAAGCTTCGCGAGAAGCTCGAGCCTGGAGCAACCGTCGAATACTGGAAGATTATGGGAAGATACATGATAGTCAACGTGAAATCGGCTTAAGCCACGATCATTCCCAGCAGCCCTGTTTGTTTATTCCTCCCTCCTTTCCACCCTCTATCCATGATCCTAGATTCATCCGATAGGGTTCGAGGCTATTTCTTGACAAGCTTCGCGTCCTTAATTTTTATGAAGCCGTCATATCCGCTCCAGTGGATCTCGTAGTCGAGGACCTCTATCCTCTTCTTGAAGATAGGTGCATCTAATACGAGCGTCTCGAACTCGCCTCCCTCTCCTACAGGGCTTATACCATATCTCTTCGACCGCTCTTCGAGGAATTCCATAAGCTTGTCGTCTAGAGTCTTTCCGAGCAGCTCCTTTCCAAGGCCTTCGGCCGCAACCCCGACGATCATTATCTTGAATCCTTCGCCGATCATCTGCCTAAGGAGCTTAAATGGATCCTGATTCCAGAGGGGTGTTACGAGTTTTAGTCCTCTCTCCTCGCAGATTTTCTTAAAGAGCCGGTATTGGAGGCCGCTTTTAACGACTCCCGATAATATTCCATCGATCTCGCCGGAGACTTGGTCTATTAGGGTGATTAGGGCTTGTAGCTCCTCGTCCTTGGAGGCTCCCGCCGGCGCCGTGAGGAGGTTTTTCTCCATGGCCTCGGCTTGAAGCCTCGTGA
>CAYNFG010000004.1:1717-46592 GCA_964396455.1 uncultured Nitrososphaeria archaeon
CCCGCCGGCGCCGTGAGGAGGTTTTTCTCCATGGCCTCGGCTTGAAGCCTCGTGACCCAGATATTTGGGTAATGGAAGTAGTAGGATTCGTCGGATGCAGGCTCTACTGTTAGGAGTATGCTTACCTCGTATCCCAGCTTTTCTGCTAGATGGATTGCGTAGGTCGAGTCTTTTCCGCCGCTGAAGAGTGCTGCTAAGCGCATGCCATGACTCCAGCATTTTTATGATGTTCCATCCTTATTTATGAAAGCTTTATACCCTGGCTTTTGGGGTGATCCTTGGAGAGAGGGAATGGGGTTTCTCCAGGTTATCGAGCAGAAGGGGACTGATAGGCTGAAGCGTGGATTTGCTAAGATGGTTAAGGGCGGGGTTATCATGGATGTTACGACGGCAGAGCAGGCGATTATAGCGGAGGAGGCTGGAGCCGTCGCGGTCATGGCCTTGGAGAGGGTTCCGGCGGATATTAGGAAGGCTGGGGGGGTTGCGAGGATGGCTGATCCCAAGAAGATCCAGGAGATTATGGATGCTGTTACGATACCGGTTATGGCGAAGGCTAGGATAGGCCACTACGCCGAAGCACTAGCCCTAGAAGCGCTTGGAGTAGATATGATTGATGAGAGCGAGGTTCTCACGCCAGCCGATACATACTTCCATATTGATAAGAGGAAGTTTAAGGTGCCCTTCGTCTGCGGAGCGAGGGATCTAGGCGAGGCTGTTAGGAGGATCTGGGAGGGCGCCGCCATGATAAGGACTAAGGGCGAAGCTGGAACAGGGAATATCGTTGAGGCTGTTAAGCATGTTAGGCTCGTAAATCATAGCATAAAGCTCCTAAAGCATCTAACTGACGAGCAGATCTATCACGTGGCAGAAGAGTTCTCAAAGCCGTATCTAAGATTGAGCATGGAGGTTAGGGAGAAGCTCGGACTCCCCAGAGAGGTTCTTAGAGACGAGCCGATCTATGAGGAATATACTTTCGAGGAGATCGTTGAGGGGGTCTATAAGATTCTCTTGGAGATTAGGAAGATCCAAAGGCTTCCGGTGGTCAATTTTGCGGCTGGAGGGGTTGCGACGCCGGCAGACGCCGCATTAATGATGCATATGGGCATGGATGGCGTCTTCGTTGGAAGCGGGATATTCAAGAGCTCTAATCCGGAGAAGATGGCTAGAGCGATAGTCGAGGCGGTCAATCACTACGATGAGCCGGATGTCCTAGCCGAGATAAGTAAGGATCTTGGAGAGCCGATGCGCGGATTAGAGATAGAGAAGCTCATGGTTAGAATGGAAGAAAGAGGTCTATGAGGATAGGGGTTATCGGAGTCCAGGGAGCGATAACCGAGCATATAGCATCGGTTAGAAAGGCTTTGGATAGGCTCGGGGTTAGAGGAGAGGCTAGCTGGATTAGGCGTAGAGAGGATCTCAGGGATATAGCCGCCCTAATAATACCGGGTGGAGAGAGCACGACCATATCGAAGCTTATGGAGAGGAATGGGTTATTCGAGGAGGTGAGGAGGCTGGGAGAGGAGGGGCTGCCGATCATGGGGACATGCGCAGGCTTAATACTTCTCGCTAAGAAGGTTTTAGGCGCAATCCCCGGCCAGAGATTTCTAAAGCTACTCGATATCGAAGTTATTAGAAACGCTTATGGTAGGCAAGTCGACTCCTTTGAGGCACCGATAAAACTCGTCTTCAGCGAAAAACCCTTCCAAGGAGTGTTTATCAGAGCGCCTAGGATCTCGAAGATCTATGGGAGGGCGAGGCCGCTAGCCTATTATAGGGATGAGGTTGTCGGGGTCGAGCAGGATAACCTAATCGGATTAACATTCCATCCAGAGCTCTCCGACGATACGAGAATCCATGAATATTTTATCGAGAAGATCCGCTAGCCGAGATCCTAGTAGATCAGATCCTTTAATCTCCCGAGCTTTAGAGCATTCTTCACCTCTCTTGCAATCCTCCTACCCATCGACATAGGCTCATCATAGTAGTAGGTGGAGTAGGGCGACCCCATCGGATAGAGGTTTGTCCCAGCAACTATCCTGGCCGAGACCTCAAAAACGGTAAACCCCTTCTTGGGATGATAGACCATCTCAAGGCAGAACGGCCCTATCAAACCTGGGTTAAAGAGCCTTCTAGAGGCGGATGCCACCCTAGCCGCGATCCCGAGGATATCCACTATAAACTTCTCTCGTATAACAACCGGGATATTTCCGGTAACGGTGTAGTCTAGGTAGTCTTCTATTATCTCCGGCAGCCCTCTATAGATCTCGTCAATGACCTCGAGCCTTCGATCAATTCCTAGAAGCTCCATCCGCCCGTATGAAAGCTCTGGCAGATTCGGATCTCCGAGAGGGGATATGAATAGGTGTGGATAGTATCTTACTCCTGGAATGAACTCTTCTATGGCTACCTCGGCTTCGGGGTCGATTAACCCTTTGGATCTTAGCTCCTTAAGCTTTTCGTTAAATTCTTTTGGGCTGGATGCTTTGAAGTATCCTGCCCCGCCCTTAGCTCCATGAAGCTTGACTATGACGAGGCGATCTATCTCGGATGGATGCCGATACTGTCTGGGAGTTTTCACGCCAGCCTCCTCAAGCCACCTCCTCTGCCGGCTTCTATCGCCCTCCCAGTAAAGAGTTAATCGATTACCGAACATCGGAACCCGGAAATATTCCAGGATATTCTTCCCGCCGACATACTCCACGAAGGATCCATGCGGGATTATCAAAGCGTTCTCCGAGATCAGCCTCTCCTGAAAATCCCTCTTCAAAATATCTTGATAGCTCTCAACCTCTAGGGTGATCTCCGGGCTCGCCTTCGGAAAACTCTCATAATATGGCTTATTCCTCCTAAGAGATATCCCGATAGTCCCGAAGCCTTCGAGCCTCGCTCCGTGGAATATCTGTAGGGAGGAGTGGGAGCATATAGTCGCTATCCTAATATCCGATTCATCATACCTCGATAAGGCTTCTAGAATGGATTCTCTCGGAATCATGTTACTAGATCCTCCAGCCTATCCTGCTTCACCGCCTCCTTAATCTCCAAGGCTATCCTCCGGCCGACGCTCATCGAAAAGCCCCAAAGATTCTCAGAATAGGGGGTGAATTTTGTTCCAGGCGACCCCGGGACCCTCACGCTAACATCATATACGACTATATCTTCATGCGGCGGACCTGGGACTATCATGCTCTGCAGGGCGAATGGCCCTATTACTCCGGGCGGATACTCTTCTCTAGCAACTTTCACGAATCTCTCCGCGAGCTCGAATGCCCGTTCGAGAAGCGATTCTCTTACGGTGCATGCTATATGGCCGCATTCGATCGTCCTAGGCTCGATATATCTTAAGACCTCCATCTGCTGGGGCGCCGGTATTCTGAGAATTCCCTCGAGGTTCGTCTGTCTGCGGGTATCGACCCCCAATAGCTCGATCTCGTCATCGAGCGGGGAGTAGAAGAAGTTGAAATTGAATGGTGTTCCGACGATAAACTCCTCTATAACCGCTTTCTCAAGCCCCTCTCTAGTTATCAGACCCTTTCGGATAAGCTCCTCAGCCTTCTCCTCGAACTCTTTCGGAGAAGATGCTAGGAAGAATGCTCGCTCAAACCCTCTCGCAGCCTCTGGTGCTTTAACCAAGACTAGACTATCGATCTCGCTTGGATCATGGATCGTTTTAGGATAGGGTATCCCAGCCTTCTCCAAAAGATAATACTGGTTTCTCTCAACATCCCTCTCCTCGACCTTCAGGAGGAATCTATTACCGAACATGGGGACCCTAAACTCGTTCTCCAACCCCTCGTAGCCTACGTAAACGCATAGAGATCGATGGGGGATAAAGATCACGTTCTCGGATCTAAGCTTATCCTGGATATCGTTTCTCAAGATCTCTCGGAAACGCTCCAAAACTATTACCTCGTCAACTATTCCTACGTCTCGGCCGAGCTTCCTCCTACGCCTAAAATACTTTGCATAGGTCTTCTCCCTACCCCTCTGGCATACGACCACCGTCTCGAAACCCTCATCCTTAGCACCCCTACAAACCTCTAAGGCTGAGTGGCTTCCAAGAACGCCTATCCTAAGCTTCTCGGGAGAATAGCCCTCCAAGATCCTGAGAATCTCAGCTCTATCGATCATTCCTACACGACGAAGAAGCCCCCTAGTTATGAATATTATTTCTCCAGTCAGATCGATCGGGCTCGAGCCGGAATCGAACATTAAATAAATTCTAGAAACGCTCTCTAGAGGGCGGTAGGGATGGCCAGGACGTTCGCCGTCGTATATACGGAGAAGAGGCGGGACGCCTATGAGGCAGCCCAGCATGTAAAAAGAGTTCTCGAGAGCTGTGGGGTTGGCGTGCAGATATATGGTGCGAGCGAGATCGTGGGCGGAAGGCTTCCGGAGGAGATTAGCCTGGCGATAGCCTTGGGCGGCGATGGAACGATACTTAAGACTATTGGAGCTATGCCGGATGCCGATATACCGATCCTAGGGGTTAATTTTGGTCGAGGTGGATTCTTGGCGGAGATCGAGGCAAAGAATCTCAACCATGCTCTCGAGAAGATTTTATCAGGCGAGTATATGGTCGAGCGAATTATGATGATCTCGATAAAGGCTGGATCGGAGATGCTCGGCAACTTCCTTAATGAAGCGTATATAGGATCGCAGATTATGGGTAAGACGCTTAGCTTCAGGATCTTTAGGGATGGTCTGGAGCTCGTCGAGGGGCTTGCAGACGCCCTAATAATCTCGACCCCGACCGGGTCTACAGCCTACGCGTTCTCAGCCGGAGGACCGATAGTCGATGATGAGCTTGAAGCCGCTATCCTGACTCCGGTCTGCCCGATCTCGAATCTTAGACCCATGGTTTTATCTCTTAGACATAAACTAGCGATAGAAGTCTCGGCCGATTATGGGATCGCCATCCTACTCGATGGATATGCCTTGAGGAAGATCGATGAGAAGAGGGTGATGATAGAGGTTGAGCAGTCGAGATGCTCCGCATCCTTTATCAGGCTTGGAGAGGATAGGGGGTTTGTGAGGAGGGTTAGGAAGAAGCTTGGCTAGGAAGGTGAAGGTTCTGGACTCAGCAGCATTCATCCTAGGCTTTACGGAGGCTTCGGGCGAGCTGGCGGTCACGTCAAGTAAGGTTTTGGAGGAGGCTAAATACGGTGGAGCGAGGTATAGGGCTTTAGCTAGCAAGGAGGGAGAGATGATAAAGATAATCGATCCTAAGCCAGAATACCTTAAGGAGGTTATGGAGCTTGCAAGGAGGATGGGCGAGCTAGAATTATCCGAGGCAGATCTAAGCATTCTAGCGCTCGCGCTCCAGCTTTCCCGAGAAGGCTTCGAGCCATGCCTCGTAACCTCAGACTACTCGATCCAGAATCTAGCATCCAAGCTCGGGATAGGAATACAGCCGATACTTCATGATGGGATAAAGAGGATGATAAGCTGGGAGACCTATTGTAGCGTCTGCAAATGGAGCGGGGAGGCCGCTCCAGGAGAGCCATGCCCAAGATGTGGGCATAGGCTGAAGAGGAGGCCGAGAAAGACGTGAGGATAAGAATACTCTCAGAGCTTAAAGATGAGGAGGTCCTAAGAAGGATTGCGGATGTTCTAAGAGAGATTTATGGGGAGGAGGTAGAATTGGAGCTTGCCGAAAGCCTGATCGATGAAAGATTTCTAAACCCCATCAGAAGGCAATATGATGCTTGGAGGATAGTCCAATACTATCAACATATTCCAGAAGCTGATGAATACGTGCTATTAGTAACGGATAGGGATTTATACGCCGCAGGACTTAACTTCGTATTCGGCCTAGCGTGGAGGAGGGTGGCGATAATCTCAACCCATAGGCTTCATCCAGAATTCTATGGCCAACCAGCAGATCGAGAACTCTTCATCGAAAGAGCCTTGAAGGAGGCGGTTCATGAGATCGGCCATCTTCACGGGCTATCGCACTGCAAGAATGAGAGGTGCGTGATGAGGTTCAGCAACTCGATCCTAGATACGGACTACAAATCCTATATGCCATGCGAAAAATGCTTGGCGAAGCTAAGACTCCTCAGATCCTAACTGCTTATTCTTCTCCTCAAGCTCCTTTAGAACCTGCTTTACATAGGATCTCGGTAGAGCGCCCGCCTCGATTAGATTGACTATGGAGTTCGGCGAGGCTTTGCCCGAGACCTTTCCGAGAGTCCCCTTAACCTGCCTCCAGATCAGGCTCGTATTCCCGCTCTTAGAATTATAGATTACTCCGAGAACCTCATACGCCTTAACAAATCGGATATCCCGAATCTCTCCTAAATCAAGCTTGGAAAGAGCCTCAACATAGATCCTACCAGGATTGATATCTCTCTCCGGGAAGATGGTTGGATCTTTCAGATAGCCTTTTGGAATGAATGAGTAGCAGGTGTTCAGGATTACAAACCTTCTAAACTTTTCAAGCGTCGTCCTTATCTCGATCTCCACCACTTTGGCGCCACCGTCCGCAGCCTATCGTCTGCCATCTAGGTATGTCTCCATACATCCTAAATAACCTTTTTATCTGATCGCAGAAGCCTCCCGAGCCGGCTGCAAGACCTAAAAATCTCACGGTATTTCCACGAGCTATGCCGTGGAGCATGCTAGAGAATATTCCTTAATAATTTGAGGAGCCTTACCCGGCAGGGAGGAGATGACTTCGAAGGAGAGGGCTGCAAGCTCGCTGAAAGAATCCGCGAAGCCTACTGGCACCTATATTCGAGAGGTTATCCTCGAGAATTTCATGAGCCACGAGTATTCTAGAATCCCGCTTAAGCCTGGAATGAACTTGATAACTGGGCCTAATGGCGCTGGAAAATCCTCCATACTCCTCGGGATAGCCGTCGCCCTAGGCCAAACCTATACAGATAGAGCTGAGAGGCTTAGCGATCTAATCAGGAGGGGGGAGAAGGCTGCTAGAGTAACGGTGGTCTTCGATAATAGGGAAGTGGATGGGAAGAGACCTATACCATGGCTGAACTCGGATCAACTAGTTATTACAAGATACTTGAAAAGAAGCGGCGAGTACTGGCATTACGTTAATAATAGGCTTAAGACGAAGGCCGAGGTCGAGCACCTCCTCAAGAGGCTTGGCATAAACCCGAACAATATGCTGATAATAATGCATCAGAATATGATAGAGGAATTCGCTGCAAGAAATAACGTCGAGAAGCTTAGAATGGTCGAGGACGCCGTCGGAGCATCCCAGTTCAGGCAGAGGATAATCGAGGCCGAGGCAAAATTAAAAGATATCCAAACGCAGGAGAAAAGCCTGAAAAGAGCATTAGAGGAGGCGAAGGCAGCAGTAGACTACTGGAAGGAGCAATATGAGAAGCTTCTAATGAAGAAGAGGCTGGAAGAGGAAAAGCGGAGGCTCGAGTTAGAATATGCTTGGGCTATAGTAGCCGAAGCAGAGGCGTCAATAAACAGGATTAGAGAAAAGATCGAAGCCCTAATGCTTGAGGAGAGAAAGCTCCTCGGAGAGATAGAATATCATGAAGCAGAGGTCGATAGAATCAAGAAGAGTCTAATAGACCTGATAGAAGCCATCAAGCGAGGAGAACTCGTAAACCTAGAAGGCTTCGAAAAAGATCTGGATATCCTATTGGAGGAGAAGGGCGCGGCCGAGGTCTCGAAGTATAAGCTTCAGCTAAACAAGTCTGAGCAAAAGAGGCTCGGCTACGAGCTTAGGAGGCTTGAAAAAGAGCTTGCAGAAAAGACTAGGAACGCATCTGCTCTCGGCGAGAGAATTAAGACTAGTAGAAAGCCTGCCGAAGTCCTCGAAGAGCTGAAATCGATCTCGCTTAAGATCGCATCCCTAGGAGAGGTCTTAGAGGAGGCTGAGGATATGTATCTAATAGCCGACTCTAGATATCGGGAAACCGAGCAGAAGTCCATGGAGGTGGAGGAGAATCTCAAAAGAGCCTTGGAGGAGGTCGAGTATAGGAAGGAGGTTTGGAGGAAATTCCTCAGAAATCTCGTAAATGAGGTTGAGCCTCAGTTTAACGCGATCCTCTCCCATGTCGGCGGCAAGGGCAGGATAGTCCTTAGAAATCTGGAGAATCCTGAGAAAGCCAGTATAGAGCTCCACGTAGGCTTTAGGGGGGCAGATCCCGTGCTGCTCGACGCCCAGACGCATAGCGGGGGAGAGAGGATAGTCGGGACGCTAGCCTTCCTACTAGCCTTGCAGAAATATGTTAAATCACCGTTCAGGGCGGTCGATGAGTTCGACGTCCACCTCGATCCGCTAAATAGAGAACGCATGATAGAACTCCTCCTAAGCGTAGCTGGGGGGGAGGAGAGAACCCAATATATCATAATAACGCCTGGAAAGATACCGGTTACCGAGGAGATGAACATAATCATAGTCCAGAATATAGGCGGAAAATCCGTGATCGGGAAAGCGGGATAGGATCCGGAGGCTAAACCCTATGATCGAGAAGAGGTTTAGGGTTTCGAGAGAGGAGCTTGAGAAGATTATTCAGATATGTGAGAATATCGAGAAGCGTGGGCTGAACCCCTTCACGATCAACGTTCGAGATATCCTCTCAAAGCTTAGGAGGATGCTTGAGGAGAACCTCGACCTAGATTATTATGTTCTCGATGCCGAGACCATGTATAAGATCACAACCCTGATAGCTCTCCAGCATAGATGGCTTAGGGAGAAGGCTCAGGCGCTCTTCGTAGATGCTCAGATGATCGAGACGAGGCTACTCGCCCTAGACAAGAAATCGATCGTGAGAGCATTTCTCAAAGCATGGAGACCTATAATCTCTCTCGAGCATATCACCCTACAGAGGCTGAGGCAGGGGGCGGAACATTTCCTAAGCCTACCTCCGAGAGGAGAGGAGAGATCATGGGGCTGGAAGGTCTCCCAGAAGGATGTCGAATTTCTTAAGACGAGCCTAGAATCCGAAGAAGAATTATCCCAGAAGGTTAAAAGCCTGCACGAGGAGCTTCTCAGAGAATACGAGGCAGGAGGAGAAGTAGATTACTGGAGCTTCATAAATAGGGGCGGGTTCGAGAAAAACTTTGAGCGAGCATATCTACTAAGCTTCCTCATAACCGAAGGATATGTCGATGTAAAGCGGAATCCGCTCAAGGGCGAGATAAAGCTCATCCCCAGAAGGGAGAAGGCTGAAAGAAAACAGCCGGTCTCCCTAGTCATAGTTATGAGAGGTGAGGATAAGTGAGCAACGAGGATACGTTCTCCAGAAAGCTCATGACCGCAGCGGCCATGCTCCTATTCAAAAGCCATCGAAAACCGGGCGTGAAGGGATGGGAACTGAAGCATAGGCTGGGGAAGAATTACATGAAGATCATAGACGCCCTAAACTCTTATCTCAAGAGGATAGGCTTGGAGGTGAAGACGGTCTTCGAGGAGGGCGAAGACCTCGATAAAGCCCGATTCTATGTAACCTTCGCCCATCCGCTAACCCTATCAGATCTAGTAACAGCCGGATGGAGTATAGATGAGGTCGCCGTGCTCGCCGTAACCCTCTCGATACTTGCAAGTAGAGGAGGAAAGGCGCCCGCTAAAGAGGTGCTCGAAATACTCCAAACAAAGCTGCCGAGATGGAGGGCTGAAGCCCATCTAGAAAGAGCCATCAGAAGAGGATACATCGAGAAAACGGAGGAAGACATGCTCGTAATAGGCTGGAGGACGAAAGTCGAGATAGATCAGAAGGAACTTCTAAAATCTCTGCTTGAGATGAAGCCTGAAGAAGCTGCTGAAGAGGATTCTAAAGAGTAGCATAGCTTCTCGAGCCAAGCTGATAAGATTCTAGAATTACTAGAAGATCCTCCAGATATCGATCGAGGAATTCTAGAATAGAAACCGTTAAACCATTATGGAAAGAATTACTTCATGTGGAGTTGGAGAAGGGATCGACTGGATCCCAGCTTAAGATCATGATCTTGCTAGCGCTTAACCTAGCCTTGGTTATCGGACTGCTCATTTTAGGATTTATCTAGCCCCGGGTTTAAGATTTATAAGAAGTCTGGAAAGATCCATCAACATGTCTGAGAAAAGCGAGTGGGCCTCGCCGGCAGCATTAGGTCTCGCCGGCTTCGGCCTTACGACAGTTCTCCTGAATATCCATAATGCCGGATTATTCGCCATACCTACGATCACCTTCTGCCTAGGCTTCTTCTATGGTGGAGCGGTGCAGTTTACAGCAGGGCTTATCGAAGGAAGGAGAGGCGATATCTTCGGACTAACCGCCTTTACATCCTATGGCGCATTCTGGATAGCATTATCCCTAGCGATAGTATTGGATGCGCTGAACATCCTTAAGATCACGCCGGTTGAGCTGGGCTATACGATGCTGCTCTGGGGTCTCTTCACCCTATATATGACCGTCGGCTCGTTTAAGGTCTCGAGATTCGCCATACCGCTAGTATTCATTACCTTAACGATACTCTTCTTCCTGCTGGCGGCCGGAAAC
This sequence comes from uncultured Nitrososphaeria archaeon, assembly GCA_964396455.1. Taxonomy (GTDB): domain Archaea; phylum Thermoproteota; class Nitrososphaeria_A; order Caldarchaeales; family Wolframiiraptoraceae; genus Wolframiiraptor. The sequence goes on from CAYNFG010000004.1 coordinate 12,181, forward strand.
TTCATCGTCGCGGCAACCGGCTCGCCGATAATTATTAGAATCGCCGGCATAGAAGGAATATTCTGCGGATTATCAGCGCTTTATGCTTCAGCGGCGATCCTGATTAATAGCCAGCTCGGCAGAACAGTTCTACCCCTTTAATAGCGTCCTCTTTTTATCCCCTTTTCCTCAGATAAGGTTTTCTACAAGCCGGTAGAAGATAGATTTTGAGGTGAGCCTCTTAGCTTGGTGGAGGTTCGGATAGGGCTTATAGGCAAGACCAATACCGGGAAGACCACCTTCTTTAACGCAGCCACTCTTGGAGCTGCCGAGGTCTCCACCTACCCCTTTACGACCAAGGAGCCGAACTATGGAATAGCCCACGTCGTTACCCTATGCGTTTGCAAGGAGTTCGGCGTCAAGGATAATCCTAGGAACTCGAAGTGTATTGATGGATGGCGGCATATACCCATCGAGCTTATAGACTTGCCAGGATTGATTAAGGGAGCTTGGGCTGGTAAGGGTCTTGGGAATCAATTCCTCTCGGTGGCGTCGCAATCCGACGCCCTACTCCACGTAGTTGATGCTAGCGGAAGCGTCGATGAGGAAGGTAGATTGACCGAGCCGGGAACCGGAGACCCGCTTGCAGACTACTACGATATAGAGGAGGAGCTGATAATGTGGTTCATAAAGCTGTTAGACCGATCCGAGGATAGGATAATCAGGGGGTTGAGAAAAGGGCTTGATCTGCCCGAGGCAATGGAGGAAGTCTTTAAGGGGATAAAGGTTTCAGCTCAGGATATTAGGAAGGCGTTAGAGGTAACAGGTCTCGAAAGAAAAGATTTCGAAAACTGGACCCCGTCGGATGATAGGAAATTCGCCACCGCCTTAAGGGAGATCTCGAAGCCGACGATAATAGTTGCGAATAAAATGGATTTGGATACCGCTCCAGAGAACTTCAAGAGGCTTAGAGACCAGCTTGTGGATAAGATCGTAATTCCATGTAGTGCTGAGGCCGAGCTGATACTTAGAAGAGCGGAGCAGAAAGGACTGATAAAATATGTTCCAGGCGAGGAGAAGTTTGAGATAATAAACGAGTCAGCTCTAACCGATAGACAGAAATGGGCTTTAGACATAATTAGACATAAGATACTCGACGAATACATGAGGACAGGCGTCCAGTTCGCCTTAAACGTAGCTGTATTCAAGCTCCTGAAAATGAACACCGTCTACCCAGTTTACGACGTTCAGAAACTCTCAGACCATAAAGGGAACGTCCTCCCGGACGCGTATCTAATGCCGGACGGGGCCACGGTCGAGGATTTAGCAAGAGAAATTCATAGCGATCTCGCTAAGGGGCTCTTATACGCCATCGATGCTAGGACGGGATTAAGATTACCAGCAAGCTATAAGATAAAAGATAGGGATGTCCTCTCCATAGTCTCAAGCTCTAGAAGGGGTTGAAGGCCTATTCTAAGGGAGCTAGATAATAGCTGGTTAATCCATCCTCCCTCTTCGAGAAAATCAATTTCACCGGCATTCCACGCCGAAGCTTATTCGGCTCATCGGATTTTATCCATGCGAGAACCCTAAATCCATCCTCCATCTCGGCAATCCCAACAATATAATCTCCGAATTTCTGATAGCTTTCAGGCTTAACATTCACGATGGTGTATGCCAGCAGCCTACCCTTCTCAGCCACCCGAATCCACTCAACCTCCCCAGACCCGCATCTAGAGCATTCGAGCCTCGGAGGAAAATACCTCGATCCGCATTTAGAACAACGCGTCCCATATAGCTCGCCCTTGCTCAATCCCTCGAGGAATTTCTTAAGCCTAGAAACCGGAATTAAGTATTCCAGCTTCAGGGATCTAGGATCCTTCCAGAGGAGGGCTCCGGTTTTCTCATCGAGGATTATCGGAAAATGTTTCTGGAGATCTGTTGGAGAGCTCATCATTCTAAGGCAACTAGGATGCTATGCTAAAAAGGTTATCTAGCTAAATCGGGTAACTATTAAAAGGATGCAGGAGGAGAAAGGTTTGAAAATTTATGGTGAGGGAGCCGAAGCATATCATTAAGGTTCAGAAGGCTGAGAAGCCCTTACGAATTCCGAAAGAGATTTCTGAAGCCCTTAAGGGAGCGCTTGGCGGAAGACTATTAAATCGAAGAGAGTATGTTGAATGCCCGGTTAAGGGCGAGCAGGTTCCCTTTCCCCAATGCTTTCTCTGCAAGTCCTTCATAAGGAGAGTAAGGGGGTATGTCTATTGTTCTGGGGAGGGTTATGAGCTAAAGGCTTAGCCGATAGCCTTTCTTCCCCGGAAAATGCATAGATTAAAATATGGTCGTGTGAGGCAAAAGTTCGATGAGTAAGCCGATGGGCGGAAGGCTTTTGACAAGCATTCGAAGGCTCTTTCAAGACAGGATCGGGCTTGTTGAAGCTCTCCTGCTTGTCTCAATACTCCTCCTCGGATTTCTGATCAGAATTCTTCCATCGAGATGGGGAGTCTATCTGATGGAGTTCGACCCCTGGATGCAGTATAAGGAGATGAACTATATCGTCGAGCGGGGTTGGAGGGGGTTCATAGACTTTTTCAGCTGGCATGACCCTACCTCCTGGTATCCATACGGGAGGAATGTTGGTAAGACAGCTTTTCCCGGATTGCCCTTCATGGCCGCCTTCATCTATCATCTACTACATGGAATCGGTATAGAGGTGAATGCCCTCGAGCTGGCGGCGATGATTCCGCCAATAATGTCTCTAATAGCGATCCTATTCGCATATCTTCTCGGAAGAGAGCTCGGCGGGAAGCCTGCCGGATTACTTTCTGCATTCCTTCTCGCGATAAGCACGGGCCATATCGAGAGGAGCTTATTCGGATGGTTTGATGACGAGTGCATCGGGATACCGTTAATGCTTATCGGCATATGGTCATATGTAAAGGCTATACAGGAAGAGAGGTCCCCGCGCGGAGTCATGGCATACTCCCTTCTCTCAGGGCTATCGATAGGATACATGGCGGCGAGCTGGGGGGCTGCGAAGTTCCCTCTAGCATTCATCCCGATAATCACGGTTATCCTCGCATTAATTGGAAGATATAGGAGGCAGCTCCTAGTAGCATTCTCGACAACCTTCTCAACCTATACGCTGATAGCCATAATGGTTCCAAAGCTTGGGATCGGATATCTTAGAGAAGCAACGATCCTAGTAGGATTCGCGGCATTCATAATACTACTATCCTTCGAAGTTCCAAACCTACTACCTAGAGGGGAGCGTTTTAGAAGACTGCCATACTACGTATTCGCGGCAGGGGTTGTAGGGATAGCCATTACAAGCGTTCTCGGGAGTATAGGATTACCTGGATTGAAATTCCTAAGCGTCGCGCTCCCCTGGCTTAGATATAGGCTTCCGATAATAATCTCGGTAGCTGAGAATCAGCTCTCCACCTGGAGCATAATGTTTAGAGATCTAAGCTTCCAGATAATACTGCTAGTTCTCGGACTCTATTATGCTCTTACGAGGAAGAGGGATGAGGATATAGTTTTGGCGGCATTCGCGATCTTCACAATATACTTCTCATCGACTATGGTTAGATTATCAACGCTTGCAGCTCCGGCGGTCGCGATCCTAGCGGGATTCGGACTCTCAGAGCTTGTGAGGGGGTTCGCTAGAAGCATCAAGCCCCTTCCGACCAAGACTAGGATTCGGAGCGTCGGAATAGAATACTATCTCCTCACCCCAGCCCTGCTAGTAATGCTATTCATCTTCGCTATGACCCCCACAGCATACGGAATCAGGTATACGCTCTCGGGAATAGATGCGGCCTATAATCCTCCAACCGTAGTATCCTCATCGATAGGAGCTAGATCTGAGATACCTGCATGGCTTAAGGCCCTCTCATGGATGAGGGAGAATCTGCCCGATGACGCGATCGTCGCATGCTGGTGGGATTATGGATACTGGGTAACGATCCTAGGTAATAAGACGAGCATAGTGGATAACGCTACCCTAAACTCGACGCAGATAGGGGAGGTAGGCTATGCATTCATGTCCGACGAGGAGACGGCATATAGGATCTTCAAGAGCCTTGGAGCGACCCACGTCCTAATCTTCGTAACCCATTGGCCTTATGGTCAGGGCGGCCAGCTTCTAGGCTATGGCGATGAGGGTAAGTGGATCTGGATGCTTAGGATAGCCGTGCAGGAAGGCCATAAGCTGAACGAGAGCGAATATATCGATGAGCGGGGAAACCCGACCGAGAAATTCTGGGAGGAGACCACGCTTGGAAAGCTTATCCCCTTCAAGCCTACAAGGATAGGGATGCAGACGAGCTACGTATACCAGCCGGCCCAGCTTAAACACTTTAGGCTAGTCTATGAATCCGACCGACCGTATACCAGCATAGCATACGTCTATATCTATGAGCTCGTCGACTAGCCGATATAGAGCGGCCGCCTATCCCCCCTAATCCTCTCCTGAAGCATCCTCTCATAATCCTTTCTAAACTCATCCATTAAGGCTTCCTGCTTCTCGATCTCCTCCTCAAGCTTCTCGAGATCTATCTCGAATTCCAAAGCCCTTGATAATACTCGGAGCAAGTCCCTCGCCGCAGCAGGGTCTGGGAAATACGGCATAACCTCGGCGATCAGCAGCCAAGCCTTTCCAGTCATCCTAGAGTAGAAGTACATGAGATAGGCTGAGAGCTTATCGGCCGGAATCTCGTCAAGCCTTCTTAAAAGCTTCGCACCGGACTTGAGGAAGATCTCGGCATCATTAGGATCTGAGGACGCGATATAGACTCCACGCTCGCCCGTCAGCCTCATCCCAGATAGAAGGTAATAGCTTAACGCTCCCCTCTCAACCAGAAACCGGTATAGGGTTCTCGCGATCTCGTAACACGCCTCATTATCCTCGACTACGAAATTTCGTGAAACTAGGATTAATTTGATCTTGGGAGTTTGGTGGAGATAAAGCTCTATCCTTGGCTGGGAGGCAACCCCGTTGGAGACGAGGCTGACATGCGGGAAGTATCTCGATCTAAGCTCTCCAAGCTTGATAGGCTTCAGATTCTCGATAAGATAATTCATCGCTATCGAGGGCGCTACACCAGCCGAGGGAGTAGCATCTATAACCCTACCACCCTCTAAGCTTGCTAAGCGCCCCTCCTCGGTTAGGATAAGCTTTACCTCCTGCGACCTATCCCCTGATTCGGGCATCGTCCAACCATCCAGCCTACGTAGATTTAAGTCCTTTGCCAATTCCCTCAGAATCCTTCTCCTTCTTCCTAGCCTCAACTATAAGATCCAGATATCTATGCTTGAGAGAGATTGCCGGCGGATGCGCGGATCTTACCGGGCTTCCACATACCGGGCATGAATCCCTTCTAAGCGTATATCTACCGCATCTAGTGCATTTATTAAGGAGGCCTGGCATCCTAGATCACTTTAGCTGGAGTTCTCCTCTTCCACCAGCCTCTCTTATAACCGAGAGACATGCTTCCGCAACCCTTCTAATAAGCTCCCTACCCTTCTCCTGATCCTCGGCCTCAACCCTGATGAGGTATTTAGGCGGACCTATCGAGGTTATGGATATCCTCTCGCCTTTCCCAGCCTGTTTCAAGCCTTGTGTAACGGCTTTTCGTATATATTCGACTCCATCCCCCCGTGGAACCATCATTATTAGGGTTCCTCGAACGACCGCCTGTTTAAGCCTTATCTCCTGCTTTATCAGCTCTAGAAGCTGTTTTGCAAGAGTTTTGTCAAGCTTTAGCCAGGAGGGAAGCCTCTCCTCCTCAACCGCATCTAGGAAGACATCATATAGGCTTAGCCCCCTCCTCATAGCCGGCTCCACTATAAGCTTCCTAAGCTCCTCCCTAGACCTGCCAGTTCTCTCAGCAAGAAGGTTTAGAATCCTAACGAGCTTCTGCTTCCGCTTCCATTCGAGAATCTTCCACTCCCGCTCTTTCTGAGAAACCCTTCGAAGGGATACATCCGCCTGCTTTGCGCGAGTATCAACTCTCAAGACCTTGAAGACTTCACGCTGATTCTCCCTTAGATAATCCCGAATATTCCTAATCCATTTAAGCGATATCTCCGAGATATGGACAAGACCCTCCCAGCCCGGATACTCGAGCAAGTCTAGGTAAGCACCATATCTCTCTATCCTCTTAACAAGCCCGATCACCAGATCTCCCGGCTTCGGAGCCTCTACCTCAACGAACTCGGACATCCCGGAATATCTTCTAGATATCGCTGAATTTAAATTAGAATAGGAGATCGGGCTCTAGGTTAAGCCTTCCAAGACTCTTCCAAGAATCTTCGCCTTCCCACCCTTTGGTATCGCTAGGGTCGCTCCGCAGACCTGGCACTTAACCTCGATCTTCGCATGATCGAATACGACCTGCCTATGACCGCATTCATTACACTGGACTAGGAGGAACTTTGATCGAGGCTTTGGTATAAGCTTCTCCCAGTCGAGCTCCATGCCGCCTCCTAGCTCCTAAGAAATGTTCTCGATTTAACTCTTTATCTAGGTTCAGCTCCCTTCTACGGCATCTTAAGGAAGGCTTAAATACGGGATAGAGATAAGCGAGAGTCGAATTGAAGATTCCAGCAACCATAAACACGTATTGTCCTAGATGCCGGAAATATACCCCACACAAGGTTACTCTATATAAGAAGGGTAAGGATAGGGCTCTCGCGAAGGGTGCGAGGCATCACGAGCGTGAGCTTCACGGTTATGGTGGTCAAAAGTATCCGATCCAGCGGAAGAAGGCTAAGACGACCCAGAAGCAGACTCTTAAGCTGATCTGTAATGAATGCGGATATACGATCCATAAGGAGGGTATTAGGCTTAGGAAGCTTGAGATAGTCGGATAAATTCTCTAAGCTTCTCCTCGAGGATGCTTAGCCCCTTCTCGAGGATCTCTTCCTCAATATTTAATGGCGGGGTTAGTAGGAGGAGCGAGTCGATCCGCCTAACCAATACACCTACCCTAAAAAGCTCATCGACGATCTTTTGAGCGATGAGCTTGGATCTAGCCTCGGTCTCGCCTACGATCCCCATTCCGATAAGCATGCCAAGCCCCCCAACCCTCCAAGAAACATCCATATCCGCGATTAGATCTTTAAGCCTTCCAAGAATTCTTCTGCCAAGCCTCTCGCTCCTCTCGACAAGCCCCTCCTCCCGGATCACCCTCAAAGTAGCTAAGGCTGAAGCTATCGAGAGCTGGCATCCACCCGTGAGAGATTCATACATTCCAGGCTCCAAGTCCATCAGATCCTCTCTAGCTATGAGAACCCCCAGCGGAATACCCGCCGAGAGCTGTGCTCCCAAGCATACGATGTCGGCTTTAGCATTCCAGTAGTCGAGGATGAACCATCTACCAGTTCTAGCGGGCGCTGTGATGGATTCATTAACGAGTAGGAGGCTTCCAAGATCCTTTGAGAGGCTTAGCAGCCGATTTACATAGCTCTCCGATGGAAAGGATAGAAACCTGCTCACGCGTACCGGGTTAAAGATTATCGCCGCGAGATCGCCCGGAGCTATGGAGTCGATGAAACTGCGAAATATCTCTAAGCACTTGACATTACATTTATCAGGCGTTAATTCGAGGAGGCAGTCCTCGCAGCCATGATCCATGAAATATACCATGTCTAGTATTCTCGTCGAGATCCTCCTCTCGCGGACATCCGTCGATGCCATTAGCGAGTATCCCACGACCCCGTGATATTCTCCGAAGAAGCTTGCCACCGTGCTTTTGCCAGAATGCCATTTGGCAGACCTTATTCCGGCATCAACAGCCTCATCCACGCTATTACAGAAGATGAGTCTAACATCGCCTCTTATCGGAACTATTTTAGATAGCTCTTCGGCAAGCTCAACCGCCTCCTCGGAATACGCCGCAACCAAGCTATATGAAGAAGCTTTATCCAGCTGCTCCCTAACTGCTTTCACAACTTCTGGATGGCTTCCGCCGATCGGCAGGAGTCCGAAGCCTGCCGTAAAATCGATATACAGATTACCATTAACATCCTCTACGATCGAGCCATCAACGCGTTTTACGACCATCGGGAAGAGCCGCTTATAGGATCTAGCCATAAGATCGACATCCCTAGAGATGAGTTCTCCAGCTTTACCGCTAGTCGATGGCTTCAATATTCTGGGTATATCCTTCCCGCTCTTCAAAACCTTCTCCTAGAAAGGGTCTTTTGAGAGGTTATAAGGTTATCACAGCTTTTAAGACCCCAACGTATCTGACTTTCCCATCGTCTTTTTGGAGTTCATCGCTTTCGAGGTTTATCTCCTTGATCTTGAGACTGGAGTAGAATCCTTGCTTTAACAGCATGATTGTTCGGATGCAGTTCTCGATGTTTCTACCCCTAGCCCTCAGGACTATCTCCCTCTCCCCACGATTGAATAGGGTGATGCAGGCTGTAACATATCTCATCGCATCCTTTCTCCCAACTATAACCAAGGGTCTTCTCATCCGCCAGCTAAGATAAGTCAAAACGGAGTAGTTATGTTTTTCTAAGAAGCCTAGATTGCGGCGGCTAGGATGGCTGTGAGGAGGAGCGTGGAGAAGAATGTTAGAAGACCCATACGAGTCTTTTTCGCAGCCTCCCCCAAAAAGCTCGGAGCCATAACTTTCACCCCCATAAACCTTAGCCTGGCCCAGGCCACCTCCATAGGCTTGGCGGACTCCATCGCGCGTCTAACGGCCTCGACGGCTTTTTCGGCAAGCTCCTCTGCCGGGATGACCTCGCCCAAGGGGTGATATCCCATTCCGCCGAATCTCAGCCCATTCACTATATGCGTATCGGTCGTAAGGACCTCAACTACCCCGAATCCAAGCGATTTAACCTTCTCGATTATAAGCTGTCTGACCTCAGGAAGGCAGTTGTTCCCATCCAAGCTTATAATCGCTATCGGAGAGCTTTCAAGCATTATAGTTATGGCCGATATTCCGAGGTCGCCGATTCCATCAACCCTCGAGTAACCTTCGAGCATAGACCTAGCATAGCCGAGGATTAGAGGAGAGCTCCTATCAGGATCCAGCATCTCCGCCTTCTTCAAGATTCTGGAAGCGCTTTCAAGACTATCCTCATCAAGATCTTTAACGAGCCTAGAAAAGCTGTTATGGCAATCCACAGCTATTATCGACTCATCCGCTAGATCTCTCGCGATAGATCTAGGTATATCCTCCATTCCATCTGGATGGGTTGTTAGGAAGACGAGCTTCGCCTCGCCAAGCCGTAATACAAGCCCCTTTACCCTACCATCTCTAAGCCTAGCGGGATCTCCAACATGCGAATAATAGGAGAGGTTACTCGAGTTATCCGCAAATAGTCTTTTAAGCTCCCTTATTATAAGCTGGCAATCATCCTCTGAAATCAGATTATTCTCATGATTAGATAGACCTTTAAAGAAGATCGTTTCGACCCCGAGCCTACTAAGCTCGTCGTATATCCTATACTGCAGGCCGCTGCTACCAAAGTCCTTGAAGGGCCCTGGATGGAATGTTGGTATTATTATTGCTGCCTCGGGGTTTCCATTCCTCTCCCTGAAGACTAATACATCCAGCTGGACGTCGGATTCGTCGTCAAGATTCTCCGCTATCTCGCTGATCCAGTCCCGCCTATCATCTAGGAGATATGCTAGGATTCCAGAGACATAGTCGAGCGCTGGAAGCCTTCTGATGTCGATGAACCTCTTTAGGATGAAAATCATCGCCGCCGCTAGACATCCGCCGATGAGATAGCTTTTCGCTAAAGCTGAGCCGTAGGAAGCCTGCTGGAGTATGTAGAGCGGCGCGGCTTCCAGAAGCATGCTTGCGAGCAATAATGGTGTCGCTCTTAGAATCCTCTTTCCTGAAAGGGTGAGATATACCGTAACTCGTAGGAAGGCTCCTATAGATGCGAGGATCGTAAATCCCATAACCCCTATCGGGGTTAGGGAGAGTATCGATCCAAGGATTATGAATGCTGCGTTTATTATTGATAGCTGATTCATCCTCCTGAAGTTTATTAATCCTAGGTCGCCAAGCCCCCATTCAGACAGCCTATTAACGAGTATGCTTAGTAGGAAGCCTACTGGGATTAGGATCGAGTATGGGCTAAAGCCTATCAAGAAGGCTAAAGTTAAGGACGCTGCCAGGTAAGCAGCTATCGCTAAGCTTAGAAGCCGCCCCCTTATCGGAATCCCCCAAAGTAGTCGATAGAGGGATGAGATCTGCGAGGTAGCGCTTTTTCCTCCCAATTCTCATTTGGAGAAAGAAGCCAAGCTTATAAACTATAACGCCGCAAGCAAGCCTGAAAGATTTTAGTTTCATGACCGAATACCTTCTAGGGCAGGAAGAGGCTCGATGAAGATCGGGAGGGATAGGGGGCTCTTCGTAAAAGCGGGAGACTCGGTCTTCTGGCTCGACTCTGGCTCAGAAGGCTATGGTTTCAGCCTAATTACCCATGCTCACTGGGATCATCTACCGAATAATTCTTCAAGAGTTATCGCAACCCCGGAGACGGCGAGCATACTAAAGCTTTTCAGAAATAGAATCTTGGAGAAGACTCTAGGCTATGGGGAGCGGCTAAAGCTGGGAGATATCGAGATCTCCAGCCAGCCTTCGGGGCATGTAGTGGGATCAAGCCAGTTTATAATCGAGGAAGATGGCGTTAGACTGGTTTATACGGGCGATATAAACACCTACGATAGCCTGATTTTAAGAGGGGCGAAGCCTATAGAAGCAGACATATTGGTTATTGAGGCAACCTACGGCTCGCCAAGATACGTATTTCCGAGGAGGGAGGAGATATATGCGAGGATAGTTAGATGGATAATCGAGGTCATTAAGTCCGGGGAGATACCAGCCTTCAAGGTTTATGCTCTTGGGAAAGCTCAGGAGATAATCGGGATGATAAACGCTTACCTAGATGTTCCCGTGATCACGAGCTGGACGATATCGAGGATAAATGAGAAGCTCTCCGAACATGGCTTAAAGCTAGACTATCTTCCCATAAACTCTCCAGAGGGGCTAGAAGCCTTCCGAGGAGGGGAATGCGTATACGTCTCAAGCAGGAGGAGTAATCCCCCCTCGAAGCATAGGATTAGATGGAGCGTGGCGACAGGCTGGGCGCTACGCTACCGGATAAACGGCTATGATAAAGCATTCCCATTAAGCGGTCATGCAGACTTCCCAGGCCTAGTAAGCTATATCCAAGAAAGCTGCGCAAAGAAGATATACCTCGTTCATGGATTTGTAAAAGAATTCTCGAAGCATCTCAAGAGAATGGGGTTTGATGCTAGGATCCTATGATGCCGAATGCCTAATATATGGCGAGGTTAAAGCCTATTCGAGGAGGTGTTCGAAGATGGCTGCGCGAAGGAGGAGAAGGGAGGCGCCGATGCCTGCCTCAGCCGCCGGTCTACTAAGGTTCTTTGAAGAAGAGACCAAGGGGATAAAGGTTAGACCTGAGGTAATTTTGATAATCGCCGGATTACTGATAGCGCTCACGATAATAATGAATAAGTTCCTAGCATAAAGCTTCGGGAGATCAGCTTAACGCCTCATCGAGATCGAGCTGGCCAGCCTCCCCAAGCTTCCACAAGATCCGACCCTTATACCTAACCTTTTCCACGATACCCTCAAGAAGCATCCTATTCAAATGCCTTCGAATAGATGATTTGCTTAGACCAAGCTCCTCGGAAATCTGTGAAAGGGTGCAAGCCTTCTCCGAGATCACCGCTATTATCCTTGACCTCGTGATCACTCCGCGTCGAACATTCTTCACACTTCTTAAGAATGCTTTACTACGTATCGGCTGCGTCTCTCGGCTTGACAACACTATAAAGCCTCTCTATTTCTCATAAAAATCTAATTAGGGTTATCCGCCATCGATTAATGTCGCGGTCTTCTCAGGATGGCAGCTTGGCCATAGATCGCATGGAATCATGTTAAAATCTAGGCGCTGGAGAAATATTGTGGAGGATTATGGAGGAGGATCTCGAGCTTAGAGCATTAAAGCTGAAGAAGCTTATGAGGCTTACAGCCCTTAAAGCAGGAAAGGCCGCCCAGACGAGGAGGGAGGAGCTAACCTTCGATGAAGCATTAAGAATCGTTAAGCAGAATCTCATTAATCGTGGAGATGAGGTTCTTGAAGCAGCTTTAGAGCAATATCCTGAACAAGCGAGAAGGATAATAATGATTCTCGCTAAGAAGATTCTTGGAGGAGAGCTTACTAGAAGGATAAGCGGCGAGATGCTAATGAGCCTCTTCGATTATCTTGGGATGCCTGTCAAGCTTAAGACGAGGATACTCTACTATAAGAAGGGCGAATACAAATCCATCGCCGATCTAATTAAGGAATAAGATGCAAAGATTTATAGAATGGAATGATTCTGCCTAAAGGCGGGGTTAGGATTGGCGGCAGAGTATAATATTCCTTCTGGGTATTACTATACGAGGGATCACCTCTGGATAAAGTCTGAAGATAATACGGTCGTGATAGGGATTACGGATTATGGTCAGAGGAAGCTTAGGGATATCGTGCATATAGAGCTTCCTAGCATAGGTCAGACGGTCGAGGAGGGAGAGGTTTTAGCAGTAGTAGAATCGATAAAGGCGTCTGTCGAGATCCATTCGCCGGTTACCGGAAAAGTCGTTGAGATCAATACGAAGCTAGCCGATACCCCGGAGTTGATAAATGAGGAGCCATATGAGGCAGGATGGATAGCGAAGATAGAGCTTACCGAAGAGAAGAATTTCGAAGATTTTATGGAGGCCGACGAGTATAGCAAATATATAGAGGATCTGGAGGAATCCGTCTAGGCACGTGGAAGGATGGTGTTAGTAAGGGTTCATAGGGTATCGAGCATCAAAGATCCGGAGACCGGAAGATATGGTAAGATGATAGAGCTTGTTGAGGAGACGAGGATACAGCCTGCGGTAAAGCTCGCCGGAGTTCCCCAAGAGTCTATAATGATCCAGTCGATGATCCAAGACTTAACGAGGTATCTCCAGTCTATGGGCTTTACCATGGGATCTCTTATGAAGCCTAAGATGACGCTATTCCTGACCGAGGAAGAGTATGAGATGCTTGGCGTCAAGCTTGAGGTAAATGAGGTTTATGAGCTAGAGTTCAAGAACGGCTCGATAATATTCAAGAAGGCATATGACTAGACCTATTTTCTAAAGCTTTGGATCGCATAGATCATTCGCCATACAACGGTTATCAACGCGAATACGGCTATCAGGATTATCGTTATCTCTAGAGCCGTCTCTACGAAGGGCGTTAGGATCGAGGCAGCGATTAGGAATATTATACGCTCGGCTCTCTCCATAAATCCTACGCCCTTTAGGTTGATTTTGAGAGGCTCAGCCCTATGCCTAACATAGCTTACCATGATCGATGCGGCAAGAGCCAGCGAGCCCCAAAAGCTGCTAACAGCCCCAGATACGATTATCGCGATATAGACCGCGCATTCGCTAAGCTTATCCAGAACCGAGTCGAGGAATGCTCCAATCTCGCTTACCATCCCAAGCCTCCTAGCCACAGCGCCGTCTATAGCATCTAGAAATCCTGAGATTCCGAGGAATAATGCAGCCAGAAAATAGTAGAAACGGTTTAGGGCAGCGATATAGTAGAAGAATGCCGAGATAAGGGCTGCGATAAAAGCTGAAACGGTTATGAATAGAGGCTTCACCTTATAAGCCGCCAGCCCATCGACGAGCTTGATCGAGAGCCTCTCAAAAATCTCCTCCTCGATCCTACGCCTCCTAGCCCCCATTACCCCCAATACGGGAGAAGGCTGGATATAATTTTAAGTTGCCAGCCTGAGACGCTTATATACGAGGACTTCTAAACCTCTGAGAAAATGACTTCGGAGAAGGAGCTTAGGGATAGGATAATCGAGGTGCTTAGAACGGTCTATGATCCGGAGATTCCGGTAAACGTCTATGATCTTGGCCTAATCTACGGTATCGAGATAGATGATGAGGGGAATGTTGAGATACGGATGACCTTAACGGCTGTTGGATGCCCGCTTGCGGGATTGATAGGGTATAGGGTTGAGGAGGCTGTAAGGGAGAGGCTTTCGGAGGTGAAGAATGTTAAGGTTAAGATAGTCTGGGATCCACCTTGGAGTCCGGAGAGAATTACGCCGGAGGGTAGAGAGGCTCTAAAGAAGATCTTTGGATACGATGTCGTTGAGGAATGGCTTCAGAGGTATAGATCGCAGGGATAGCAGCCTTCCATATACTGGAGTATGACCGGCTTCTAGCTAGGCGAAGCCATCTAAATACCGGTCCAGCTAAAATCCTCTAGGACGATAATGGAAGAGGATTATGCAAAGCTTATCGAGGAGAAGTTTAGAGAAGCGTATGAGGTTGCGGTCGAGGCTAGAAGGAGGATAGGATCTCCAACACCCGAGGTGGAGATCCTTCTAGCGAGAGACCTTGCTGAGAGGGTTGAGCTTCTGGTCGGTCCAAGGGGCGTTGCCGAGAAGATTAGAAGATACTTTGGAAAGATCTCTCAGGAGGAGCTCGCCTTTAAACTCGCCGAGGAGCTCGTTCGAGAGCTTAGGGGGAGGATGGATGATGAGAAGCTTATCCTTCAGGTTGTGAGAACCTGTCTCGCGGTCTTAACTCCGCCATGCATCACGGCGGCGCCGACCGAGGGCATAGTCGATGCCAAGATAAAGCAGAACCCGGATGGAAGCAGGTATCTGGCCATATACTTCGCCGGCCCTATTAGATCCGCCGGAGGAACCGAGCTCGCCTCAATAATACTGTTAGCAGATCATGTCCGGAGGCTTCTCGGCCTCGATAGATATAAGCCGACGGATGAGGAGGTTTTAAGATTCATAGAAGAGCTTAGAATCTATCAGAGGAAGGTTTCAAGATTTCAGTATAACGTCCCCGAAGACCTCCTCGAATTCATCCTGAGAAGGCTTCCGGTCGAGGTTACCGGGATAGCGACCGATAAAATCCCGGTCTCATCCTTCAGAGACCTGCCGCGCGTCGAGACGAATTATCTTAGGGGCGGGGCTTTAAGAGTCGTTAATGATGGAATAGCTGGAAGAGCTAAGAAGGTTCTGAAGCTCGTTGAAGCCCTCAAGCTCGAGGGGTGGGAGTGGATAAGAGAGGTCGCCGAACGCATGAAAAACCTCTCCAACAGCGATGAGCAAAGCTATCTCGAAGAGCTCGTCGGCGGAAGACCGTTCATATCCACGACAAGCAGATTCGGCGGGCTTCGAATAAGGTATGGAAGATCTTTCTCGACCGGAATGCAGGCCGTAGGCTTACATCCATTAACCTTAAAGCTGCTGAACGGATATATCACGACCGGAACCCAGCTAAAGCTAGATTACCCCGGGAAGGGGGGCATAGTATCGCCCGTAGACTCGATAGAGCCTCCGATCGTCATGCTCGATGATGGAAGCGTCGTCAAGCTTAGATCCGAAGAAGATTACAAGCGAGTTGAGGGCAGGATATCGAAGGTATTATTCCTAGGGGATATACTAATCTCCATAGGAGACCTCATAGAGAACAACGTTGAAATCAAGAAGCCGGGCTACTGCGAGGAATGGTGGGCTGAAGAGCTTAGGAAAAAGCTTGAAGAGGCGAGCCTACCTCGAGAGCTTGAAGAATCCGTTAGACGCATTCTGGAAGATCCTCTTCGAAGAAAGCCGTCAATAGGAGAGGCTATCAGATTAAGCATCATCTTAAAACTCCCACTCCATCCAGAATACCTGCCCTTTTGGGGTAACGTATCGATTCAGGATCTCGAGAAGCTTAGATCTTGGATCAGAAACGGCCTTAGGGCGTCGAGGATATCGTCATCCGGGGCATCCCTCCCATACGATCCTGAAGTAAAGAATATTCTCACGCTACTTTTGATAGAGCATAGGACAGCCGGAAGCGAGATAATCTTACCAATCTACTGGCTTAAGACCTTGATAGCATGCCTGAGACCGTTCAACAATGAGAGAATCGATGAAAGGATGAATGTCTTCTCGGCAGTCGAGAAGCTATCAGGGATACCGCAGAGGGATAAGGGCGGCTCGTTTATCGGGGCGAGGATGGGTAGACCTGAGAAGGCTGCTCAAAGGGAGATGAGCCCTCCGGTAAACGTCTTATTCCCGATAGGCGATGCCGGGGGGAGCGCGAGAGACATTATCGCGGCGGCAAAGAGTAGGAAGAGGATAATAGTGGAGCTAGCCGATAGAAGATGCCCGAAATGCGGTAAAGCGACGTGGAAGGATGTTTGCCCAGAGTGCGGTGAGCCGACGAAACTGATCGGGGTATGCGGAAGATGCGGATACGAGGTAGAATACTCGGAGGAGGGGAAGACTTGTCCGAGATGCGGCGGCAACATAAGCTACTCTAAAAAGCATGCTCTAGATATCGAGGAGGAGTTCTTCAAAGCCTTGAAGAAGCTCTCCGAGCAAGCTCCCGCAAAGCTCAAGGGGGTAAAGGGATTGAATAGCATTCCAAAAGTCCCAGAGCTTTTAGAGAAGGGGATATTGAGGGCGAAGCATGATCTATACATATACAAGGATGGGACGATACGCTTCGACGCGACGAATGCGCCCCTCACCCATTTCACGCCGAGGCAGATAGGGGTATCCGTTGAAAAGCTTAGGAAGCTCGGATATACCCACGATATATTCGGAAGGGAGCTATTCTCTCCAGACCAGATTCTGGAGCTCAAACTTCAGGATGTCGTGATCTCGAGGAGGGCTGCCGAACATCTTCTAAAAGTCTCCAAGTTCATAGACGAGCTATTGGTTAAGCTAGCTGGGATGCAGCCATTCTATAGGCTCAAGACTATAGACGATTTGATAGGAGAGCTTATCCTCGCTTTATCGCCTCACACCTACGCCGGGGTAGTAGGCAGGATAATAGGATTCACGGACTCGCTCGTATGCTTCGCCCATCCAGTATTCCACGCAGCTAAGAGGAGAGACTGCGATGGAGATGAGGATAGCATAATGCTCCTCCTAGATCCGCTCATAAACTTCTCAAGACTATACCTACCGGGGAGGGTTGGAGGCAAAATGGACTCACCCCTACTACTAACTGTGATCGTAGATCCGAAGGAGGTGGATGAGCAGGCTCATAACCTCGACACCCTAGACAGGATACCGTTAGAGTTCTATGAGGCGGCCGAGAAGGAGAAGCATATCTCGGAGCTGGCCGACATAATCCCGACTATAGGAAGCCTGCTTAAAGACGGCAAACCCCTCAGGATAGGATTCACCCATCCGCAGAAAGATCTCGTAGCCCACCCGGTCGAGTCCTCCTATAAGAGGTATGGAAGCATGCTGGAGAAGATCCTAGGCCAGCTCGAGCTAGCCGAGAAGATAGCCGCAGTAGATGAGAGCTACGTCGCGGAGAAGATGGTCGAAACCCACCTCCTCTCAGATATCCTAGGAAATATGAGAGCATTCTTCCTCCAGAAATTCAGATGCAAGAAATGCGGCACAAGATATAGGAGGATACCATTAACAGGAAGGTGCATAAACTGCGGCGGAGAGATCACGCAGACGGTCTTTAGGGGAGCAGTCGAGAAATACGTCGAGCTCGTCGATAAGGTTCTGCTCAAGAAGCTCAGAGACCCCTATCTCAAGGAGAGGGTCTCCCTAGCCCTCGAGAATATAAAATCGATATTCGAGGCTGAGGAGCAGGAGCAGGCATCTCTCGAGGAATTCATGCTGGAGACCTAGTGGATTATTCTGCTGGGCGGACGCCGAGCCTAACGCCCCTAACCCGTATATGTGGTCCGCCGAACCAGACCGGTATCCCCTGCATGGGATCTCCCTTACCGCAGTAGCCTGCGAAGAACTCTATATCCTTTCCAACGGCATCTATCGCTGAGTAGAGGCTTTTCGTGGTAAGCTCTATCACGGGATTCCTCACGGGTTCTCGAAGCTCTCCATCGACTATCCTATACGCCTCAACGCCTACATATCTCTGATTCCAGCGCTGGTCATCTATATTCCACTCTTGATAGCTTTTCACATAGACGCCCTCCCTAATATCCTCGACCAACTCTTGGAAGGAGTAGTCGCCCGGCTTCATATACGTATTCGACATCCTTATGATCGGCTCATAATCGTATCCAGCGGCCCTAGCAGCGCCATTACTTTCCACGCCGAAGATTGCCGCCGTCTCCCGATTATGTAGAAGCTCCTTGATCACTCCGGAGTCTATTAGCCTCCTCTCCCTCCCCTCGACGCCCTCATCGTCATAGGGCTGATAGCCGAAGGATCTGGGGATCGTCGGATCATCAACTATCGTAACCTTCTCCGATCCTATCCTAGCCCCGAGAAGCTCCGGCCTAATATAGCTCTCGCCGCCTTGCGCAGCCTCCCTCCCCAAAACCCTATCCGCCTCAGAAGGATGACCAGCGGATTCATGGCAGATTATGCCGACAAGCTCCGGGCCGAGAATAAGATCGACAGGATCTTTCGGCGGCGAGACGCCTTCCAACAAGACTCTCGATATCGAGGAGACCTCCTCCGGAATCTTCTCGACTAGTCTCCAAGACTCGACGGCCTCCCAACCCCTAGACTCTCCCAGATGCTCGAACCTCTGGATGGAGCCTGCTCCAGGAGAGCTTAGCGTTATAAAGTACTCGAACATCACTCTCGGAATCTTTAGATAGACATCCGCTCCATCGCTTGTCAATAGACGCTTCTCCATATCCCACCTCTTAAGCTCGAAGAACCTCGAGGTCGCTTTGACGCCCTTCCTCGTCCCAGCCTCGACCACGCTCCCATCTATATCCTTCAAGAACTCTATCTTCGCATCCAGATCCACGGCATCAAATCTTATCCTAGGCTTAACCTCCACCTTGGCTTGAGCCAGCCTCCCCTCCGCAAGCTTAATCTTATTCTTGAGGAGCTTGGTAGAAGCCCTAGCAATCGAGACCGCGGATCTAACGATAGATCTTATCGAGGAGCGCTTAAGCTCGCTAGTCGATGCGAATCCTAACCCGCCATCGATAAGCACCCTAACCCCAATACCCTCATCGATAGATCTAGCTGAAATCTCTGGAACCCCGTTCTTTAGAAGAATTACCTCTTCAAGATCTTTCTGATACCTAGCCTCGGCATAGTCTGCGCCAAGCTTCAAAGCCTCATCGATGGCATACCTAAGTAAATCATCCATATCCGGCAATCGGATCAACGATCGAGGATAAATATAAAGGCTAAAAGCGGATCAGCCGGTCAATCCCATCATCATAAGCTCAGCCGATGCGGGCTATCATCACCAAGATAAGGCTAGTCTATATGGTCTTAAATCCTTTTCCCGAGCCGAGGAGAATCTCAGCATCTCCGAGGAAGATATGGGCTACGACCATGATCGATTTCTACGAACAATCA
Source organism: uncultured Nitrososphaeria archaeon (assembly GCA_964396455.1). Lineage (GTDB taxonomy): Archaea > Thermoproteota > Nitrososphaeria_A > Caldarchaeales > Wolframiiraptoraceae > Wolframiiraptor. Next base: position 31,541 of record CAYNFG010000004.1, read on the forward strand.
TGGAGAGGTTGCAGCCTATCCAAATCTCACCTCCGCCTCCGCCAAAACCCTGCCCAAGGCATCAAGTTTCCTGACAGCTTCAGGATACGGAATAAAATTGAGCCAAGAACTCGTGGAAAAGATTAGAAGATCCGTAGATATCTTATCGAGCAACTCGCTAACCCTATAGACTATTTCCCTCGGATCTATCGGAGATACGCTTCTAGAATCTATAACACCCAAGCTTAGAAGCTTTCCATCGAATCCGTATTCGGACAAGGCTTCTCTAGCAGAATATGCTCTAGATGTTAAATCGAGATGGAGACCTGCCTTTAGATCGAGTAGTAGCGAGTATTTCTCAGCGTCGAGGTTGAAGTATGTGGCGACGATAAGCTTCTCTCCCGAGATATTCACTCGAGTTAAAAGCTCATTCACGATATCTATCCCTCTAAGCCTATCGACCCGGCTAAGCTCCGGATCGACCAGCGAGGGCTCATCTATCTGGACGAAATCAGCGACTTCGCCGAGCATACTGATCTCGGATTTCAAAGCCTTGATAAGATCATCGATTAAGAGGTCATCCGAGTCGTAGAAAAGGCTCTCTGAAAGTTTTAGGAAGGTATATGGTCCGGGGACGATGGCCTTGATCAGCCTCGAGGTATACTGCCTCAATTCCTGAACCTCCCTAATGGTTATCGGCTTACTCCAAGTTATCCGGCCGACGATAATCGGGCGGCGATAATAGATGTTGCTGTCGAAGAATCTCGAAAGCCCTCCAAGCTCGATCCCAGAAAATCCTACCGCAAATGGTCTTAGGGGGTCATGCCATGTAAGCAGCCCGCTCGTTAAGATGCTCATACCAGAATTCTCCTGCAATCTTATAATCTCTTGGAGAGAGCATTCCGCAATCCCCTTGAAAACGTCATGGCTAATCTTACCGAGCTCAAGAGCATCAAAGGCTTCATTCAATTCCCGCGGCCTTGGAAAGCCTCCACATATCCCGGCGAGAAGCCTCATTCCAGCCCGGCTACTAGATTTCCAGCACCGGAAGATAAACAGTTCTCAGAATAGGAGGTTGCGTCGAACCGCCTCCGGGAGAGGTTTTCCATAGATCGCGATAGGATATCCGCAGAATTTACATCTATTCTTCTCATCGAGCCTCCATGAGAGTATGTCGAAGCCATATCTCTCTATCACCACTTCTCCGCATTCCGGGCATATCGTATTCTCGTATGGATGGCCTGGAACGTTGCCTAGATAAACATATCTCATCCCCTCCTGCCTTGCGACCTCGTAATGCTTTTCAAGGGTTTTAACAGGGGTTGGAGGGATATCCAATAGCTTGTAATCGGGATGAAATCTTAGGAAATGGATTGGGACGTCTGGGCCGAGGTTATCATATATCCATCTTACCAGCCTTCTAGCCTGATCTAGGTTATCGCCTATTCTGGGGACGACTAAATCGGTTATCTCTATATGTGTCCTCGTCTTATCCCTCAGCTCTAGGAGGGTTTCGTAGATCGGCTCGGGATCCGGGACGCTTGCAAATTTCCTTAGGAAGTTCGGATCTCCATTACCTTTGAAATCGACTGTAGCCGCGTCTAGGAAGTCCTTTGCTTCTTTTACGGAGTCGGGCGTCCAGTAGCCATTCGTCACGAATACGTTTATCATTCCCTCTCTTCTCGCTAATACTCCGATGTCGTGAGCGTATTCCATGAAGATCGTTGGCTCATTATAGGTGTAGGCTATTCCATCACTTCTATACTGCTTCGCCATCTTAACCACAAGCTCCGGCGAGGCATCCGCCCCCTCAACCTTCCTCCTCTGGCTAATATCATAATTCTGACAATATTGACAAGCCCAATTACATCCGGTCGTCGCAATAGAGAATACTTTGGCGCCCGGGGAGAAGTGCATTACAGGCTTCTTCTCGATCGGATCGACGTGAGCGGCTATGATCTTGCCATAAACATAGAGATATAAGGTTCCGTCGACGTTCCCCCTCACCCCGCAGAATCCTGTCTGCCCAGGCTTAAGCCTACAATATCTAGGACAAGCCCTACACATCACGATCTCATCGCCAAGCCTCTCATATAGTCTAGCAGGAGCGCCGGTAACCATTCCAGCATAGATATCCGAATAGCTCGATAATAAGCATAGCCGGAGGATGATAGAGATAAATCTCGGCGGATTGGGGAAAGCTTGGTGAAGGGAGTCTATCTACTCTTCCTCAAGCTAAGTAAAAGAACGAGGATTAAAGTCGGAAGCCTCGGATACATCTCGTTCGACAAGGGGTTATACGTCTACGTCGGCTCAGCCCAGAATAATCTTGAGAAGAGGGTGATGAGACATATGTCTAAGGGGAAGAAGATCAAATGGCACATAGACTATCTAACCTCAAACAAGAACGCTAGGATAATCGCTACCTACGCCTATAAGCTTGAGAAGAGATACGAATGCATTATAGCAGACTACCTATCCAAGAACTGCCTCGAAGAAATACCTAGATTTGGAAGCTCGGATTGTAGATGCCGGAGCCATTTATTCAGGCTCAAAGATGATGTTGAGGAGATATGCTCAAGGATTTCTAGAATGGTTGGAGTAAATCCCGTTAAAATAATCTAGACCTTCTTCCTCTTATGCGACCTCCTCCCACCCCCATCATTAATCTTCTGGATTATCATCTTGGAGGAGTTCACGTCAACCGAGATCAATAGCTCATCCCCCTCATTAAATGGGAATTGGCTATCGTGAGCAAGCTTCGAGGGAATGTGTATGTAGTAGTATTCGTTCCCGCTGACATGTACCTTCTTCCTAAGATGGCTCTTAGCCCTCAGCATGATCTCAGCCTCCGGCAGTAATTTTGGAGGGAATTTTGCATATAAAAATTGTGGGTAAAAAGCGTTACCGCCCCCATTTAAAGCTTCATTAAAACCTTCCGCTCAAGCTTTTTATCCTCGAAGAAGCCTACCTAGATTTAAGCCTGAGAACATGGGACGGGTGAAAACTCGGAAGGTTAAGGTCTTGGCAAAGGAGATCATGGAGAGGTTTCCGGATAGGGTATCCGCGGATTTCGAGCTTAATAAGCTATTGGTCGGCGAAGTCCTGACAGGACAGATCTCTAAAAAGCTTAGGAATCAGATAGCGGGATATATAACGAGGCTGGTAAGGAAGAAGCTTGAAGAAGCCGAGGAGGCTGAGCAGGCGGTATAAGAATCCTAAAAGGATTAAGCTAAATACTTGAATGAGGTAGGTTTTTATGTCCCGATGATGAAGATGACCTGCTCGGAGCCTGATGAGGAGCATGCACCTCTCTGAGGGGGTTCAGGAGAAGATTAGGGTGAGGGTTAAGATTTTAGGCCCTTTAAAGGAGGTTAGTGATAGGGATGTTTTCGAGTTCGATGTTAGGCGTGGCGAGAGCCTTTTATTGATATTAAGAATGCTTCCTGAGAGGCTTAGGGATAGGGTTTTTGATGGAGATGAGCTTGCTCCAGATCTCTTGGTTTTGGTGAATGGCGTGGATGTTTCCTGTCTAGGGGCTATCGAGGAGGTTAATGTGGAGGAGGATGGTGAGATAGTTATTATTCCTGTTATACATGGGGGATAGGCTTTGAAGATAATCAGCATAGGGGATAAGTGGATCGCTGCTGGCGTAAATAGAGATCCGAGGGTTACGTTGTTAGAAGATCCGATGCAGATGTTGGAGCGGTTGAGGAGTAGCTCAAGCGGGCTAATTATCCAGATCTTTGATGCTACCCCAGTCGTATCTGTTAGGCAGATTCACGCCGCAGCGGTCGCGACCTACCTCGCATTCAAGGCTGGGACGAACATCTCTAAAAAGTTTGAGATAGAGTTTCTTCTAAGGCTTGCTGCCGATACGCAGATAAACAGGGCGATTAAGAGGCTTGGGGTTAAGCCCGATAGCAGGGAGGTCGGATTCTGTATAATCGGCGATGATGAAAGAATCGTGTCAAAGACCGCAGATTATGCTTCGCAGATTATAGGTGGATCGGATATGAGCGATGAGGAGTTAAGGGCTGAGGAGAGATTGGAGAAGGCGGTAGAGTTTTATGGTATAAGTGAGGCGGAGATCGAGTCTGTCCAGGCTCCGAGCAAGGCGGACGCCATACTGCTTCTGATACTGGAGCATATAGCAACCCTAGATCTGAAAAGAAGATGAATATGCTCTATTCTTCTCCTTGAGAGGCGGCGGCTTTAGCAAGCTTATCAGCATGCATGTTTTCGATTCTTCGGATATGCTCAATCCTAAACAGCCTGAACCTTGATGCTATAGTGCTGAGGAGCTTATGAAGCTGTTTAAGCCTAGGGTTGCGGACTCTATACTCTCCTCTTAGTTGCTTGACTAGGAGCTTGCTATCCGAGTAAAGTTCGACCTCATCCGCATCTAGGCTGAGAGCCTCCTTCAGAGCCTCTATCGCCGCTATATACTCGGCCTCATTATTCGTTCTCACGCCTATGAACTTAGCCCTCTCAACGATTATGCGATTATCCATATCAAGTATGATGTATCCTATCCCGGCTAGACCCGGATTACCTCTAGAACAGCCATCCGAAAAGATTTTCAGCTTCCTCAAGCCGCGGTCTTCGGCTCAAGCTTTCTTATTATTATGCGATAGCTCTTCGGAAGCTTCTTCGAGGCTAGCTCTAAAGCTTCCTTAGCAACTTGAACACCATTCTCATTAACTAGGACTCGGAAGACCGGAGATCCATTAGATACGCGAGCAGCCCTTCCAACAGGCTTGCCAAACGCCCTCCGCATACCCTCCTGAAGCCTATCGGCGTGAGCTCCGAAGATCAGCTTATTCTCTCTTAGGACGTGATGTGGATGCGCTTTAAGCTCGGCGTAGAAGCCCTCGCTGCCGAGGGCGGAGGAGAGGCGTTTCGTCAAAGCAACCCTAGCAGATTCTAGAGCAACATCCCTTATCTGCATATCCTCCTTAGCTACTAGGAGAAGCTCATACTGGTAGTCGTCGGAATACTTCCCCATATTATACTTCGCTATCCTAGGCTGGGGGGCGCCTGCGATATAGTCTGCTCTGGTATAAGGCCTTTCGAGAGCTCTCCAATTCTTCGCCTTCATCCCCCCTTAGCAGGACATGCTACCTAATTAGCTTATGCCTCCTATAGCCCGCTCCAAGATCTTAGCCACCTCTAGAATCTCGGATGGAGTTAGTTCATAGACCCTTCTCGATAGAATATGCTCATCCAGAAGGGAGAATACCTGCCCCAGCCTATCGGAGCCCACGTCTTCTAGTAGATCGCTTATAACCCTCCTCAGCCTCTGCCTACGTCTAGTGAAAAGCTTCTTCAGAATCTCTCTCCAAGAGTCTTTTAGAATCAGGTCTTCGCTCCGTCTTCTCATGGAGACTAGCGCCGAATCAACCCTGGGCGGCGGATCGAAGAATCGCCTTGGAATTATCTCCAGAATCCTTGAATCGTAGAGGAGGCTTGAGATTACGGAGATGTAGAGGTATTTTGGAGAACCTGGCTTCGCGATCAGCTTTACGGCGAATTCTCGCTGTAGGGTGAGAACCATGAGCTCCGGCCCGGAATAGATCAACCATTCTAGCAATCTTGAAGATATGCTGTAGGGCGGGTTTGAAACCACCTTGTTAAATCCTGTAGGCTTGAGTTTCAGCACATCTCCTATGAGGAGCTTAATGTTCGGATACTCCTTCAGGAGCGGCTCCAAATAGCTTAGAAATCGATCATCCAATTCCACGGCTATTACAAGGCCAGCTCTTTCTGCAAGCCTTCTGGTGAGTTCTCCTTTACCGGCTCCGATCTCCAATACTATGTCAGAGCTTGATAGCTCCGCATACTCGACCATTCTATCTAAAATCTCAGGCTTTGAGAGGAAGTGCTGGCCGAGCGCCTTTCTGCGGCTTCTCATGCTTGAGAAGTTTTAAAGATCGGAGCTCTCACAAATAGCCTATACTTCTCTTCCGGGTTGCTTAGCTCTTCAAGAATCCTCTGCACTAATGCTCTCATCGGATCCTGAAGACCTATCCTCTTTTTTAGATCTTCAAAGCTTTCAAAGGGCTTTACTTCCCGTTCCGAGATTATCTTCATGGCTATCTTCTTCCCAACCCCCGGAATCAGTTCTAAGGCGTGCATTCTTGGGGTTACCGGCGTTGATTTATTGAAGAATTCGATGAACTTCTTCTCATTCTCCTCGACGATCTTTCTCACGGCGTTCTCGAGGTTTGCTCGAGCGTTCACCGTTAGATCATCATAGTTTATTCTTCTCAGAATTCTGAGTATGCTTCTTGGAACGTCTCTGCCGATATAGATTCTGCTTCCTATGACCGGCTTATGGTCTTTCGGGACGGCTGCTTCGAGTAGCGTGAAGAATTCTTCGCCTATAAGCTGGACTATAAACTCATCTCTATGGACGATTATGTTGGGCGCGCGGGATCTGAGTTGTGAGGCTGGGAAGATGTCGAGGACATATGCAAAGTCTTCGTATTTTTTCTGCCGCACCAATATCTCTCACGTCCCTGCCTAGATATATCTACGGCTATTCCCTCTGCTCTGTTTGCAGGTATTTTTTGATCAAGTCTATTATCGCTTGCAGCTTCTCCTCGGAGAATAGGAGGAATGGGACGAGCCTCTTATAGCCGCTTAGGATCGCCCTAAGCTCCTCGACATGAACTGGACAGATATCCGCTATCTGAACCGCCTCCTCTCTCGTAAGCTCAAACTTCTCCATAAGCTCCTTAATCAATTCCTCAGCCTTATCTGCCGGAAGCTTTGAATGCTTCCGCACATAGTCTAAAACCCTTTGCTGGAGGGAGCTTAGCTCAATATCGCTACTTGTTAGAATATGCTCGACCTCCGGGAGAGATAATGGCGTTCGGGAGATAATCTTTCTCACCATAAGCTATCACGCACTCCATCTAACCAGATGGTCTGGGAGAATCGTTAATGTCTTAAGCTTCTCTCCAAGCCTAACCCTAACAACATATGCTCTCCCACGCCTGCCAAGAACCTCTCCTATCTTACCATGATACCTCCTATGAGGAGCACCCTTATGAACCGAGGGGTTAATCTTAATAGCGACCCTATCACCAGGCTGAAACTCCTGAAGATAGATCTCAGGATTAGGCCCCTGCCTAGAGCCTGTAGGCTTCGTCAGCAGCCTCCGAGATTTGAACCTAAAACCTTTAGAATCTGGCATTTCTTCAATTCTCCTCGTAGCTCCCTATTTAAAACTTTTTACCTCAACCCTCCATCCCTCAGCTTTGACCAACCCTATCCTTGAACTTTTTCAAGAGGGAGCTTATCGAGCCTGTAAGCTTATCGATCTTATAACTTCCGAGAACTTGGGGAGAGACCTGTGGTTCTGGGGCGGGCTTTCTTCCATCGATATATTTTAAGTCTATCGTCTCCATACCCTTTAGAGTGCTTTCGAGGAGCTTCTGCCTCTGGATGCCGATCGTAACCGCGACCTTGACAACCCGGCCTCGCCTATCGATCCTAAATACGCTGAACTTGAGATCCTGAAGCTTTCTTGTTTCCGCATATTTTAGCGGATCTACTACCAGGGCTACTGCTTTCGGAAACATTTTTTGATACAGTTTCTGGGTTTCGATATCTATCGCGGATAGGAATATGCTGAACCCCGGGTGAGAGTGATACCAGCCGACAATATAGAGCCCGGGTCTATTCTTAAGGACCCATTCGGCTGCGGCTGCTATAGCCTCTTCCTCGAGATAGACGAAGCCGGGAGTGGATTTCTGACCTCCGGTGATAGCATCCCAAACCTCCAGAATATCATTACGCTTTAGATACTTTCCGACGAGAAGCCCTGCAACCTCATTACTTAGATCATCCAGCGCGTGTTTTATTATCTTCCCAAGAGCGAGCGGATAAATCCTTACCTTCATGGTCATCGTCTTATAGAGAAGAGCCAAGCAGGATAATTTAATATTTAGGCAAGTGTATCGGCTTGATCGAGCTATACCTGGTTTCCCTGGCCAGCGGCATAATCGTCATTACGGAGGATATTCTTCAGAGAATATTTAAGCAGGAGATCTTACGACACCCTTATATAGGGTGTCTTGCTCCTAGAATTCGGATAGGGGGTTCGAAAAGGGATGAAGATCAGGATTGTCCCCGCAATCGGAGGCGGTAGCCCTATAGAGCTTGAGGTATCCCCGAACACCACGATAGGGGCTATCAGAGCAAAGGTTTGCGCCATGAAGAAGCTTCCCCCAGATACCACCAGGCTAACCTATAGGGGGAGAGCACTAAAGGATACCGAGACCCTAGAGTCGATCGGGGCCCAGGATGGGGATAAGCTCATCCTGATAACGAGGACCGTCGGTGGATAAGGGAGAGAGCCTGTATAGTATCGCGTTTTTTAACAATATTTTGCTCAAGATTAATTACCTAGCCTCGGGACTAGATGGAGATGGAGTTGAAGACCGAGCTTCCAGAGCCTTTGTGGAGTAGGAGGCTTGCGTTAGAGTATAAGCTTATGCGGGAGAATGAGCCGACCTTCGATATCGTGAATAATCAATTAACCCATTATAGGGGAGTGATTATAGGCGAGGGACTTTACGAGGGAGGATTTTTCAAGGTCGAGATAATAGTCCCTAGAACATTTCCATATACTCCGCCTGATGTAATCTGGTGGACTAGGATTTGGCATCCGAATTTCACGGATGAGGTTCCTGCTAGAATCTGCGAGTCCATTTTCAAGAATGATTGGAGTCCCTCGCTCCACCTATTCTCAGTCGTGGAGGCTTTGAGGAATTTGTTGAATAATCCGAATCCGGATGATCCTTTGAATACTTTTGCGGCTGCGGAGATGAAGTATAGGCCGGATATGTTTGAGGCAAGGGTTAGGAGATACATCGAGCTATATGCTAGACCGGAATTGGCTTTCCAGGAGTAGAAAATATTCAAATAAGCCGCCGGGGTTCAGTCTTTTCGGCAGGTAATGGGAGAAGAGTCGAGAAAGCTTCTCGAAAGGTATGATAGGCAGCTTAGGATTGAGGGATGGGATCAGGATAGGCTGGCTAAGGCGACTATAGCCATAATCGGCGTAGGAGCCACCGGATGCGAGGTCTCGAAAAACCTTGCTCTCATGGGCGTTGGGAGACTAATCCTAGTCGATAATGATGTCATAGAGCTCTCAAACCTGAGCAGACAGATGCTATTCACCGACGAGGATCTAGGCAAACCAAAGGCACCGGTGGCAGCGGAGAAGCTTAAGAAGATGAATCCCTGGATAAAGGTGGATGCGTATTTCGAGGATGTGAGGAAGCTCGATGAAACCCTATTCGATGATGTCGATATCATCGTATCATGTCTCGATAATTGGCCTGTGAGAAGATGGATAAACTCGCTCGCGGTAGAGCTTAACAAACCTCTGGTAGACGTTGCCATGGAGGGATTCTATGCAAATCTCCAGATAGTCATCCCCGGAGAGACCGCTTGTCTAGAGTGCCATGGAGAGGACCTTATACCAAAAGAGGTTCAGCTCGCGGAATGCACGTTAAGGAGGAGGAGGCCGGAGGATCTCGTTAAGGATCTGGAGGAGAGCGGAGTCAAGATAAGTAAGAAGGTGGCCGAGACCCTCTTCAAGCATAACATCAAAACGATCTACGACCTGAAGTATATGCAGGAGGACGTATTGATGAAGCTCGAGGAAAAGGTCAGGAATATGGTTAAGGATATCAGGGAGAAGCTTAGGCCGAAGATCCCGGCTCTCCAAAGCATAGCAGCACTAATATCCGGAGTGGCATCAACCGAGATAATCAAGATCCTTCACGGCGGCAACCTCGGCGAACTGATCTCAGGACTCTTAATGTATGATGGGCTTGCAGGAAGATTTACAGTAATAGAGCTGGAGCGTAATCCGGAATGCTTCGTATGCGGAGACCATGTAAGACAGGAGTCGATAGAATTCGCGGTTAAACCCGGCGAGAAGGTCATAGATTTGAAGAAGAGGATCGCGGAAAGATTCAGCATACCCGATCCGGAGATACTTTACGGTGTGTGGAGGCTGACGGATGAACAGGAGATAGCTGAGCTTGGAATCAGCGATGGCGATGTGATATACGTTAATACGAGTAGGAGATTTATGCCGCTACCCCTTAAGATAAGGATCGTGGAGGAGAAGACGACTTGCGGCGAAGAATCATAATAGGAGAGGAGGAGAAGGCGGGGGAATGGGATCTAAGATTTGAGAGGAAAGAGCAGCAAATATGCCCGGTATGCTCTGCAGAGATAATCGAGGGGTCGGAGATCTTTAAATGCCCCTACTGCGGAAACGTCATGCATTTAAAATGCGTCCAGCCATGGATCGAGAGTAGGAAGACCTGCCCGATCTGCCGAAGACCTTTATCGGAGCAGGTATAGTGATCTATTAGGCGGGTGAGCGGCTTGAGCAAGAAGGATGAAGAAAGCGTGGTTGTTCGGCCGAGATACCTAGAGACTCCGAAGGGAAAGATTCCGACATACGATTTCGCTCTCGGAATCTTGAAGGCGATTAAACTTTTAGATGATGCTACATCACAACTCGAGGAGAAATTGAGCAGGATAGAGAAGCGTGGAGCACCGGGTTTAGAAGGATTAGAGACTAGAATAAACGATTTAGAGCAGGCCATCAAAAAGCTGGAGAAGAGGATAGAGCTTGATCTAGAGGAGATGAACGATAGGCTTTCAGCATTAACAGACGCGTTTAACGAGCTTATGGAGAGGGTGCAGAGACTTGAAGAACTTTTAACTAAGGGCTGAGAACCGCACGCCTCATATCGGCTATAACCTTCTCTAGATTCGATCTCTTCTCCTCAAGACTCTTAACCTCGGCCTCGAGCCTCCTCTTACGCTCGGTTAAAGCATTTAGCTCGCTTCTTAGCTGGAGAACCTTCCTCTCGAGCTCTTCTGCCTCCTCTTCTTTCTCTCTAAGCTTTGAGAGGGATTCTCTTAGCTCGGCCTCTCTCCGGATAAGCCTTTCCAGCCTTATCTCCCTAAGCTTGAAGTCCCTCAGCATGCCCTTAACCATCTCCTCAAGCTTGCTCCTAGCCTCATCCAAGCTTTTGAGATAATGCTCCTCGAGAGCCGATATCCTCCTTTCCAGATCAGCCTTCTTCTCCTCGAGAGTCCTAAGCTCCGCCTCCCTTAACGTTAGATTCCTCTCCTTACTATCAAGCTCATCACGCCACTTTCTAATCTCCTCCCGAAGTAATGCTAGCTCACTCTTCTCTTTCAAAAGCTTTTCAACCTCCTGCTTCACCGTTTCCCGCTCCTTGCTAAGAGCATCCACGATATCCTTCAACCCGTCTTGAATCGATAGTAGCGTGTTCTCATAAAACCTAACCTGATCCAATTCTTCAACAACCTTCTCAGCCTTCTCGAGGAAGCCTGAGAATTTCGACTTTATTACATCGGGCTGCGAGGAGATTTCTTGAAGAAGGGAGAATGTTTCGGCGAGCCTAGATTCGATTCTTCTTAGATTCTCGTTAAGCTCCTCGATCTTGCTCGAGAAGCCGCGCTCTATGCTGTTTAGCTTCTCCTCAAGCTTTAGCTCAAGCTCCTCGATCCTTTTTCCCGTAAATGGCGTCATCTTTCAGATTCATTAGCCGGATGCGGCTATAAAAAGTTGTCTTTATAATGGCCATTCCAAAAACTCCGGGATACAAGCCTGCTACGATTTTATTCTTCACGAGCCGTTTATAAGGTGCCGAGTCTCCTAGTTTTCGGGGGAGTTAAGGAGGGTTGCTTGTAAGTAGGGAGGAAGTAATTTCACGCTTGTATAAGATTGGGTCGAGTGCGGCTGCGATAGGAGCGATACACATTCTTGCGCTTCTCCTAAGCTGGTATATTCAGGTTATCGATGGATCCGAGATTCCGATTGAGGGCTGGATTATACCTGAGGCTAGGATACTCTCGATAGCTGGAGGCCTGATCGCCGGGGCGAGCATCGTGATAATCCATTTTATCAAGAGGCTTAAACCCATGAAGCTCGTTCTAGGAGCCTTGATAATTATCGGGGGAGTTCTCTCAATTCTCTCCCCGGTCTATTCCTATGTCTTTAAGCTTCCAGGTCTAGTCTCCTATCCACGATTGGATATAGGATTCTTTGCAGCAGCCTTTACAGGGGTGATTCAGCTAGGTATAGGAGCGTTAGCATTTCTCACGCCTGTTAGGGAGGAGGCTATCCCAGCTCCAGCGCCGGCGGTCGCGCCTCAGACGCCCCTCACTCCAGCTCCAGAAGCTCAGGCTCCGAGTAGGGGGACGACTGCGAGGCTCGCGCCGATCGAAGATCTTGAGGAGGGGATCTGCAGCCTATGCTTTGAGCCTATAACTCAGGGCGATGGGGTTAGATGCACGAATTGCGATGCGGTCTTTCATAGAGGCTGTATCGAGACCTGGGTTAGCGTTAATGGAACATGCCCCAATTGTAAAGCCATAATAACAGGTAGCTAGATTAGGAGATCTAGGATTTTGCGGGCGAGAGGGTCATGACTTCCGAGGCTAGGGAGGCTGGTAGCAGGAAATTCGACGAACTCATCAGGCTGATGCTTGAGAAAGGCTTCTTCATGCCATCCTCCGAGATCTACGGCGATGCGCCAGCAGGATTCTGGGATTATGGCCCGCTCGGCGTAGCCTTAAGAAGGAAGTTCATCGAGCTTTGGAGGAGAGAGCTTGTAAAGAGGGATGAGATGATAGAGATCGATGGAGCGCAAATCCTCTCCAAGAGCGTCTTCAAGGCTTCAGGCCATCTCGAAAGCTTCGTAGATCCGATTGCTAGATGCAGCCGCTGTAAGGCGATTTATAGAATTGATAAGCTCATAGAGGAGAAGACGGGGATACATGTTCCCGAGAGGCTCGACTTAAACGAGATGAAGCGGATCGTAGAGGAGCATGGCATAAAATGCTCTAGATGCGGAGCCGAGCTATCGGAATACTCGCATTTCAACATGATGTTTAGAGTTGGCGTCGGAGTCGCTGGTGCAGACGCATACCTCAGACCCGAGACCTGTCAAAACATCTTCATAGACTTCATGCGGATATACAAGATTATGAGGAGGAAGCTTCCATTTGCAATAGCCCAGTTCGGAAAAAGCTTTAGGAACGAGATATCGCCTAGACAGGGCTTGCTCAGGATGAGGGAGTTCTATCAGGCAGAGATCGAGGTATTCTTCAATCCTAGGAGGGCGAACGAGTTCCCGAAAGCCGACGCGGTTATGGATTATAGGCTTAGGCTTCAACCAGTCGAGGCGAAGGAACCTATCGAGATATCGTGTAGAGAGGCGTTGGCTCAGGGTCTCATCTCGAGCAGGCTGATAGCATATTATCTTGCTCTCATCCAGCAGTTTTATGAGAAGGCCGGGATACCTAGGGAAAGGATTAGGCTTAGACAGCTGGGTGAAGATGAAAAAGCATTCTACGCTGTTGAGGCGTGGGATCTAGAAGTCGAGACAAGCTTAGGCTGGATCGAGCTGGTCGCATGCAATAATCGAGGAGACCATGATCTCGGAGGACATCAGGAGGCAAGCGGCAAGGAGATGGAGGTCCTAGATGGAGATGAGAAGGTCCTACCCCACGTCTTTGAGCTATCTATGGGCGTTGATAGAAGCATCTACTGCATATTGGAGAACTCTCTAGACTCGACTAATGGAAAGACTGTATTGAGGCTTCCACCATATCTAGCACCAATAGATGTCGCGATACTGCCGCTGCTCTCCAAGGAGCCTCTAACGTCGAAAGCCCGGGAGGTATACGAGGAGCTAAAGATGGACTTCGACGCGATCTACGATGATTCTGGAAGCATAGGTAGAAGATATGTGAGGTATGATGAGGTCGGCGTGCCATTATGCATAACGATAGATCATCAAACACTCGAAGACAATACCGTAACCGTGAGGTTTAGAGATACGGCTCATCAGCTTAGGCTCGATCTAAGCAGGGTGAAGGACTTCCTTAAAAGCCATCTAAGCTATCCATGAGATTTAGGAAAGACTTTATAGGCGGTCGAGCGAAATCTATCATGAATGGAGAATGAGCCTTCCCCGCGATAGAGAGGAAGACTTTAGGATAAACATACTCAACCTAATCCAAGACCAGGTAAGAGTTGTGCTGGAAGGCTATAGACTACTCCTAGACATGCTAGAACAATTCCTAGGCGGCGAGAAGAGCAAGGCTCTCGAAGAATTATATCAGAAGATCTTGAAGAACGATGAGAGGGCAAAGGAGATGAACCGGGTCATAGAGAGGGAGATCTCGAACGTCGGAGCACTTCTAACCTCCAGGGAGAACTTCATAAGGCTGACCTCTGAGATAGATCGGATAGCCGATATAACCGAGGGGGCGGCATTTAGGTTATTAAACCTCGGCAAGATGAAAGCGAAGCTTGATAAGAATACCTGTAAAAACTTTCTAGATCTTGGAAACGCTGTTCTCTCAACCCTTAGATCCATGAGAGAAGCTCTTCTAGCAACCACCCTTAACTCATCGAGCCTAAGTGAGAAGATTAAGGAGACGGAGGCTAATGAGAAGAGAGCCGATGAGATCTATAGGAACCTCGACCTAGACCTATTGAGAAGCAATCTCCACATCGCCCAACTCCTCCTATGTAGAGAGATCGCTGGAATGATCGAAGATATATCGGATCATGCTGAGAGGGTTACGGATATATTAAGGGCATTAACCGTCGCAGCATTCTAGAAAATGACCTCCGAAAAGCCTATCGCCGAGACGATAAAAGCCGAGCTAGTCCAGGGAAATATAATCGTCTGGAATATAGAGGATGGTCGAAAGCTTTACAAACTCGGATACTATGGCAAGCCTCTCGGAATCTCGAAACCTAAGACAGCGGACTTCGACGTGCCGCTAATTCTCGATATAATCGAGGCTGTCTACCTCGTCGAGAAGGGAATCCTAGAAGTCTATGAAGATGAGAAGGTTCTGGGACTGGAGGAGCTTATGGAGAGAGCTGAAGAATACTATGAGAACTTTAAGGAGAAATACCTCGTGTATAGAGATCTTAGGGAGAGGGGATTTATCGTAACTCCGGGGATAAAGTTCGGAAGCGATT
>CAYNFG010000005.1:0-42139 GCA_964396455.1 uncultured Nitrososphaeria archaeon
TTCAGTGGCATGGAGATCTTCATAAGCGGAAGCCGACCGGTGGAAGGCGGAGGCCATATAGGAAGAAGCGGAAGTATGAGCGGGGCGGAGAGCCTGTGCTAACGATGATAGGCGAGAGAAAGCTTAGGGAGAAGAGGACAAGGGGCGGCGGAGTAAAATATGCTCTCGTCTCAGACATCTACGCGAACGTCCTAGACCCCGAGAAGAAGATAGCGCAAAAGGTCAAGATCCTCAGATTGGTCTCCAATCCCGCTAACCGAGATCTAGAGAGGCGTGGAGTAATAACTAAGGGCGCGATAATAGAGACCGAGATTGGAAGGGCGAAGGTAACCTCCAGACCGGGTCAAGATGGCGTAATAAACGCGGTCCTGATAAAGCAGTAGCCCAGGGAGGGAGCCTAGGAGATCTTGCTAAAAAAGCGTGGCTACGTAATCTGGCCGATATACTTCGATAGCTCGATCAGCCGATCGGAGTGTAGGCGAGTCCCGTTATCCCTAGCGATAAGAAATCCGACAGCCGAGCAGATCGCTAAAGCTGCTAGAAGCCTTGGCTGGCGTGTAGAGCTTGAACCCGGCAGCCATCCAGCATACTGGTGGAAGAGAACCGGGAAGGTAATTATAGATCCCGGAAAACCGATGAAAAAAGGCGAGGTCATAAAGACGTTGGCGCAGGTCTTAAAACGCATGCGCCGATAAGCTTTCCAGGCCATGAATCCTCCAATCCGAAAATTGAAACGGCTTGGAAGGGTCTGGGGCGTCGTCGAGGGCAGGCTCGTGGTCGAGGGCGAGACTCTCCCAAGGCTGGGCGAAACAGTATACGACTCGAGGATGAGAGAGATCGGCGTAGTCTTAAACGTCTTCGGCCCCATCAACAAGTTCTTTATAGAAATCGATCCGAGGGATAAGCCAAGCTATAAGGAAGGTACGCCGCTCTATATCCTCCAAGAGGAAAGAGCCTCGAGGTATACTAGGAGATCTTGAGAATAGGACTTAAAGAATCTGGGTAGGTCTGATCTGGTCATCATATTTAGCATGGGATTATGCTCTCTCCAGCGGCTAAGGATCATGGATAAGAGATGCTGCCCCCTCTGCGGATCTACCCAGATAATTTTGGACGAGTTCTCCGGCGAGCTAGTATGCTGTAGATGCGGCCTAGTCCTAGAGAAATCCATCCATCGTGGCCCTGAGTGGCGCGCATATGGGTATGGGGATAGGCTTAGAAGGGAGCGTGCCGGAGCGCCTATTACGCCTCTTTTACACGATCTAGGCTTATCAACGGACCATAGGATACGCGATGGGGATGAGGAGCTTAGGATCAAGGTATTGTCGGAGATTCATAGGCTAAGCTCTAGCATGAATTTACCTAGATCTGTTGCGGAGACGGCTGGGATGCTTCTTAGAAAGCTTGGCGAGGATCTAAGGGATTTCAATCGCTCAATAGAGGGTCTCTCTGCAGCGTTACTCTATCTCTCGCTTAGAATACATGAGATACCTCGTGATGTTAGGGAGTTCGCAGAATATAGCGGGGTTGATCAAAATAAGATTCTCAGGCTTTACGTGAGGCTGGCTCAGATCCTAGGCGTTAGACCTAGATTCTCGGCGTCCTCATTCATCTCCAAGCTCGTTAAAAGCCTCGGGCTTCCGGCTAGGGTTGAGGAGTATGCGGGTAGGCTATGCTCTACGGCTATCAGGCAAGGATTATCGCAGGGAAGGAGTCTAAGAGCTTTAGCCGCCGCCTCCGTATACCTAGCCGCGAAGATTTTAGGGCATCCCGTATCTCAGAGAGTTGTATCGAGGAGCGGAAGGGTTAGCTTGAGTAGTATCAGGAGGAGGCTGAAGGAGCTTAAGCAGCTAGCCTCGGCGATTAACATATAAGGCGGCTAGCCAATTAATCTGCTTAGTGAGCTTTCTTGCCTCAAAAGCTTAGCAAGCTGGAGGAAAAGGCCATCAAGCTGTTATTGAAGTATCAGGATCGAGGGCTCCTCCAATCAGAGCTCTGGCATAAGCTCGGCGTAACGAGTAGGGAGGGATCGAGGATAGCTATCAGGCTTGAGAAGAAGGGGATGGTGAAGAGGGTTAAGGAGTTTGCAAAGGATAGATGGACTAGAAGGCTTGTCCCGCTGATCAGGAGGGTTACGATCGAGCCTATCAAGGGCGCGCCATGCATCTCATGCGAGAACGAGCACGTATGCGGTAAGGGTGGGATAGTATCCCCCCAATCCTGCCCAAAGCTAGAGCTATGGGTCCTAGAATCATATAGAAGTCATCGAGAAAAGCCTTCCAGAAGACGACGCTAACTCTCAAACAATTTTCCCCAAGCCTATGAAGTAGAATTCTGAGCTTGTCTTACGCTTAGCCTTAGGGATAAACCTCTTCACAAACCTATACTCCCTCCGAATGGTTTGCTCGAGTTCTCGAACCTCCTCGCAGTCAAACGCCTTAAGCATTATAGATCCATTAGTCTTCACGATTCTCCTCGAGATCTCATAGGATTTTAGGGAGAGCTCGTATTGTCGAATCATATCGACGTCTCTAACCCCCGTAAATCTTGGGGATGCATCTGAGATTAGCACGTCCGCCAGCTTCCCATCCAAGATCTTTAGAATCTCTGAAGCCACATCGTCTTCGAGGATGTCCAGCTGAAGAGCGATGATGTTCTCTTCTTCAAATCTCTCAAACTCCCTTCTATCAACAGCTATCACCAATCCTTCTGGCCCGACTATCCTGGCGGCCGCCTGGCTCATTCCGCCGGGCCATGCTCCAAGCTCTATGACTATATCTCCTCTTTTGAGGAGCTGGAACCTCTTCTGGGCTTCTAGAAGCTTGTAAGCTGCCCTGGAGCGATAGCCCTCCTCTCTAGCCCTCCGCCTGTAGTAGTCTCGCTTCGCCTCATCGATCCATCTACGAGTCGGCATCTTTCGTGAAGAAGATTGCTTGAGGAGTTTTTAGATATTGGGCTTAGCTTCTTCAAAAGCGAGTCTTATCCCTTCGAGGGAGGCGTCAGTCTTGACTCCGCTAGGATCTACATGGGTTATCGAGGCTCTATATCCGAGCTCCCTTAATTTCTCGATTAGGGTGGTGGGCTTGATCGGAGGGCTTTTAAGAATCCTCGCTAGATAGTTTATCGGGAAGTATCCTAGAAGGCTATGATCCTCTCTAGCTAAAGCATTTACGAGCTTGATCGTCTCGCGATAAAGCTCCTGCATCTTAATCGCCCTCGAGAAGATCTTGGATGCGAGATCTACATCGTTTAAGGGGCCTATCCAGGCTGGGCCGGCGTAGTCGATTCTATTTCCGCAGCCTTCGCAGATCGTTATCGGTTGTCTGAACCTCTCGACCGCATATATCTTGAGGCAGCTCGGGCAGTAGGAGATCCATCCAGTCTTCCTCATAAGCTCGTTAGCAGGCTTCTTTCCCCGCTCAACTTCTACGAAGACTTTTACGTAATGGTCTTTCGAGAAGGCGTATATCGGCTTCGCGGCTAGGTTGAGTCTGGCGGCGGTTCTCACCATGAAGCCGGCTAATATTCTCAGGGCGATCTCCTTCGAGAAGGGCGTTCTAAGAGGCTTTGCATCATACTTCCTCATGCACGACTCGGGCTTTGCTCCGGCGAGGGCTGGCATATCGGTTGCCGTCGCGCTTAGGATTCCTCCCCGGCGGCATGCTCTAAAAGCGTTTTCGAGGAAGGATGCTGGCGATCCGGCTGGATCTATATCGATATAGCCGTATTTCGGCTTTCCGGGATCATGTCTTGCGAGAAGCTCGTTCGCATCAAGATTTTCTACCTTCACGATGTTTTCAACGCCGTTCAATCTGACGTTTATCTTCATGAGCTTGCATGCTCTAGGAGATATATCGTTTGCAGTTATCTCTTCCGCGACATCGGTTTCTAAGGCTATCCTAATGCTCCTCACACCAGTTCCGGCCAGAGCATCGCATACCCTTATCCTGCTCTCTCCGAATCTAGATGCTAGAAGGAGTATGGTTGCATCTCTATTCGGCTTCGATACCGGGTTAAAGAATACGGGAAGATCAGTTGGAGCGAAATCCCTCCTATCCGGGATCTTAGGCGAGTAGAATAAAGCCTTCCCCTCCCTCCGAAGCTCGACCTCATAACCCAATTCCTCTTTAAGCGGGTTAAGCCTGTTCATCGACGGCCCAGCGCCTCAAGAATCCTCTCAACAACCATTATTGGAATCTTATCCCGATTACCCGAATTCAGAATGAGCAGATTCTCGCCGGCCAGCCTCTTAACCTTCGAGATCAAGGGATCACGCGAGCGGTAATGAACCGTGAGTATGGAATGCTTATCGGATGCGAGAAGCTCTTCAACAGCCTCCCTAAACCTCCTACTGTAAAGCTCCATAGGCCCAACCTCATCAACTATGACGACCTCCCCTTTCCTCAACCCGTCTAAGATTGCTGAAACCCCAACCTCCTCTAAATCCCGAATATTCACCACGTATTTCCCGAGCCTCGGCCCATCTGTAAACCTCGTATGCGCTAGGATGCCTTCGCCGCCGCCAATCCTCTTAACAGCGAAGCCTATCCTCCTCCCACCCTCCCTAATCTCCTCGGTATACATCCCCTCCACCCTAACGCCCTCATCGAGCAGCTTCTTCGCGATCTTTAGGATAGCTGTAGTTTTGCCGCAGCCCGGCGGGCCTGTAAGCGCATAAAATATTCTCCTGCCCGGCATTCAAGCCTATCCTCCCAGCATCTAGATAAGAATGTTCTCCGCTCCCTGGACTCAATTACTCTATTATGACCAGCTCTAGCGGCGAGGTCGGTCTTAGGGGGATCATTTGGCCGAGCCCCCTAGATACGTATAAGATTGAGCCGTTGATCTCGTGTAGTCCTCTAGCGTAAGCCGAGTTCGATAGGAGGGTTAGTCCTTGGATTACGATGCCGCCGTGGGTATGGCCTGCTAGGATAAGCTTAGATCCGCCTGCTTCTAGGGCAACGTTCGGATCATGTGCTAGGAGTATGGTTGCATCCGAGGCTGGCTTATATCTTCTGCTATCCCTCCAATCGACGCCATATATCCTCCCAACCCTACTCTCCGCCCATTCGTCGATCAATAATCTAAAGCCGCATTCCCTCAGGATTTTAGCTAGCTCGCCTATCCTGCCAGACCAGTGATCATGATTCCCTAGGACGGCGTATTTCTCGATAGCATCTATCTGGGAAAGGAATCTTTTAACCGGGTCTAGGGATGGGGTCAGCTCGTCCAGTATATCCCCTCCATGAAGGACTATATCCGGATCTTCTCTATCCAGCAATCTTATGATCTCCTCCTTGACGGGATCGTAGAAGTGTATATGAGTGTCCGTAAGAAATGCTATCCTCGCACCCATATCCAGCCTAAGCCTAGTAACCTCTATCCTAAGACATTCGTAATGCGAGTATGCAGCTGGGATCGCTAGGATGCCTATCGTCAGGAGAAGACCTCTCCTAGAGATCTTCACGCCTCTCCACTACTCCCGCTACTCCATGGAAAACTCGTCCAACCTTCTCTGAGCTATCTTCGATAAGGTTTTCCAACTAAATCTTACATGCTTGCCCGGCGAGACCTCCCCTCTAAGAATCCTCTCTAAGAAACCTCTAGTCTTCGGATCGGAGGGATATCCTGATCCAAAATCTCCGAGCTCGGCTTTCAACAGCTCTATCCTCCTATCCCTTTCGTATTTCGCGATTATTGATGCGGCCGAGACTATCGGATATTTTTGATCGGCTTTATGCTCTAGGATGAGCGCGCAGCGATGGGATGCTAGATCTTCGATGGTCTTTCTAAATTCTTCATAGCGGGTTGATGGTAGATCTATATAGGCTGCATCGGGTTTAAGCGAGTCAATGATCTCGGCGAAGATCCGGGCTTCAAGCTCATTTAGCCCCTGAGCGCCCCGCCTCTTAGTAGATCTATCGACTTCAGCCGCCTCGACCACAACGACCTTCACATCGTCTGCGATCTCCCTAATCAGCTTCGATAGCTCCGCCCGCATGCCGGGCGTAAGCTCCTTAGAATCTCTAACTCCGATCTGCATAAGCTCCTCAACCCTAGAGTTATCTAGTAGAACGCCGGCCACGACCATAGGTCCTATTACCGCGCCTCTACCAGCCTCATCGATTCCGCAGATCTTCAACGGCTAATCTGTTTTAGGATGGCTTCATAAGCATTTTCCGCGCCTCTCTTTCCCCGGGGATCGTCTTTCCAGGGATCTAGCCTTAAATAGCCTTTAATTTACGGAAGACTTGCAGAGGTTTAGGAGATGCCTCCTGCGGGTAGGGTTAAGAAGCTTATAGAGGTTCTTCGTGAGGACGGCTTAACGGGAGCGATTATAAGGTCTGATGCGAACATCTTCTACTTGACCGGGTATAGGGGTTCGGGGCTTTTATTTATCCCGCTTGATGGCCTCCCGCTCCTCTACGTTTCTCCCTTGTATTACGAGCTTGCTGAGGAGAGCTTATCGGGGGATGTTCAGCTTGTTAAGCTTGATCAGCAGCCTGTTATAGATCGGATTCTCGACGGTCTTCCAGATTCTGTGAAGGCTAGGCTTGGATATGATAGCTTAAGCGCGGAGGATTATATCAGGTTATCCGAGCGGCTTGGCGGATCGATTATCTCCATATCGGATAGGCTTTGGAAGCTTAGGATGATCAAGGAGGAGGATGAGCTTGAGAAGATTCGAAGAGCATGCGAGATCTCCTCGAGATGCATGGAGCTCGCCTCGGAGATCATCAGCGAGGGAGTTACGGAGGCCGAGGTTAAAGCCGAGATCCTGAAGGAGATGATGACGCTCGGCGGCGAGAAGCCTGCCTTCGATATAATCGTAGCCTCGGGGCCGAACTCCTCCAAGCCCCATGGAGTTCCGGGGAATAGGACTATCGAGTCGGGCGATATAGTGGTCGTAGACCTAGGCGTCGTTTATGAAGGATATTGCTCTGATATGACGAGATCATTCTATGTTGGGGATAAGCCTGAGGAGGAGATGATCCGAGCATATGAGGCGGTGGTAGAGGCTAAGAAGGAGGCTGAGGAAATGGCTAAGCTCGGGGTCAAGACGGCGGAGCTATATGAAAAAGCATATGAGAGGCTTGCATCAGCCGGATATGGAGAACACTTCCTTCACGGGCTTGGACATGGCGTCGGAATAGAAATTCACGAACCCCCGAGGCTAAAGCGGGAAGCCGATGAAATATTATCCGAAGGCATGGTCATAACGATAGAGCCTGGAGTATATCTTCCGAAGAAGTTCGGCATCAGAATAGAGGATACGTTATTGGTCCTACGAGATGGCGTCGAGAAGCTAACATCAGCATCATACGAATTAACCCTACCCTAAGCTCCAAACCTTCGCTGCCTCTTCTGATAGGTTCGTATAGCCCTCATTAAATCGATCTTCCTAAACTCTGGCCAATAAACGTCTAGAAATATGAGTTCGCTATACGCCGACTGCCATAGGAGGAAATTGCTTATCCTCTCCTCTCCCGACGTCCTGATAATCATATCAGGCTCCTGTATTGGTAGATCAGCTGTATAGAGATACCTGCTTATCAAATCTTCATCGATATTCTCTATCCTAACCTTCCCTGAAAGAACGTCTATGGCAAGCTTTTTGGCGGCATCGGTTATCTCCGCCCTACCACCATAAGCGATCGCGAGATTCACGAATAGTCTATCATAGTTCTTTGTCGCTTCTTCGAGTTCTTCGAGCGCCTTCCTAAGATCGTCGGGTAGAAGCTCCCTCCTACCAATAACCTTAACCCTAATCCGATTCTTATGGAGTATATCACTCTTCAGATAATCTTCGGCTTTCTCCTTGAATAGCTTGAATAGCTCGGCAAGCTCCCTTTCATCCCTCTTAAAATTCTCGGTTGAAAGCGCGAAGAACGTAACGACTTTTATCCCTAGCTCGAGACACCATTTTATGACTTCTTCAAGCTTTTTCGCGCCGAATCTATGGCCTAGCCATGGTTCGAGCCCCCTCTTCCTAGCCCACCTCCTATTCCCATCCATGATTATCGCTATATGTGCTGGCATCTCGCCTTTCTCGATCACCTTACCCAGCCATTTTTCATAAAGCTTATACACTCCTAGGGCTTTTAGAAGCTTCTGGATCATCTCTTCCAGATAAGTTTTGGTTATTCCAAGCCATAACCTTTAGTGTCTAGGTTTCTTTCTGAAATAGCTGGAGTAGGCTTTCCGGAGGATTCTAGTAACTAGAATCGTGATCGTCATGGCGACCATTCCTAGGATCGCTGTTACGATTAGTAGGAATATCTGAGGATTCTCGAATCCTCCGGATGCTCCCGTGAGGAGTATTATGCCTGTTCGCTTAAGTAGCGCCCATAGCCATAGGAGTAGGACTGAGCCTCTAACCATCAGCCAGAAGTTCGGGTTTCTTGTAAAGAGATAATAGACCATGTTCGCTAGGACCGCTACGAAGATCGCTATCGAGATCAGATCTATCGAGCTGCTTATATACGCCCCTGCTAGGAATGGGAGCTTATCGAGCCACCAGAGGACGTGGGTCGAGAACTCCGGAGCCTCTGGATATGCTTCCTCGACCGCTTTGATGGTTGAGATATAGCCTGTGTAGAAGCCCATTAACAAGAGTATGACTGTCGTGAATGTGGCATATGCTCTTAGCTGGGTATAGGCCGGCATCCTAAAGAGTCGTAGGAGGTTTCTAAAGCCTGAGGCTATTCTTTGATCTATGTTGAATCCCCTCATGATGAAGTATATGCCGATCGCTGAGAGGACGAAGGGTATCGAGGCTACATTTACGATATAGAGTATGCCTATGATGGCCATTAGAAGGCCGGGTATCCCCAAAAATATCCTCGAGTACCTCGGCTCGGTAAAGATTAGCTTAAAGTATCTTCCGAGTATAAGCCAGGTCTGTTCAACCGATTCGCTATGCCTTACAACCACCCTTCTAACCGAGACTATCGGAAGCCGGGATGAGAGGATGGGTGTAACGAATTGATCTGTTACGCCGTCGCTTACAAGTATGCATCCATCAGCCTTAAACTTCTTGAGAACCTCGTCTAGTTCTCGCATAATCTTCATATCTGCTTCCAGCCCCTCGCTCTCCTCCCCGGCGACGGTTGCAACCTCTATATGGTCTCCGAGCTTTTCGGATAGCTCTCGATAGATCTTTAAAGCTCCGAAGATCGCGTTTGCATCCGCCTCTTCCGGATCTGCTAGGAGTAGAGCTTGAGCCGCCTTCAGGTTCTCCTCAAAGCCTACTATCGGGGTAGAGAGTCCAGTCTTCCTCCCGACATCATTATCCCTATCAACCACAAGTATCAGCAGCTTCTTCTGCTTCTCAGCCATTAGTTACTTACACAATAAATTTTCTGCAAGGGATGAAATAAGGATTGCTTAGCTCTTTTTAAGAAGCTCCTCAAGCGGCTCTCCATCCTCTATCAAGGCTTTAAGCTCCTCGAAGGTTAGCTTCTTACCTGATACGAGTTTTAGCTTTGCCTCCCTCTTAAGCCTCTCCTTGATCATCCTCTGCCTCCGCTCCTCCTCCGCCTGCCTATACTTCTCGAGCCTTTCTTGAATCTCTATAATCCTCGATGTGATCAGGATCTTTTCGGCCTCGAGCTTCATAAGCCTCTGCCTCGCCTCAACGTATCTCGCATGCCATTCATCGCTCCTCTGTCTAAGCTCCTGAACCTTCTCCCTCAAAGCCTTCCTCTGCTCAAAGGATTCTCCAAGCTTTCTCCTCAATTCATCGATCCTTCCTCTCAGCTCCTCAATCTCCTTTACAATCTCATCGATTTCCGCCTCATATCTCTCGACCTCTTTCTCGAGCTCGATCCTCTCATTTGCCTGAGCTAGCTTTTCATGAAGCTCCTCCAGAAGATTGCTTAATCTCCTCTCCTCCTCCCTAGGAAGAGGCTGGGTTTGGATACGCCAATCTATCTCCTCGATCCTCTTCCTAAGCTCATCCGGCCCCTCTCTAATCAGCCTAAGCCTTCTCAGCCTAGCTCTCAGCTCTCTAAGAGCCTTCCTCCTCTCTCTAAGAGCCTCTCTCCTCTTAGATAGATCTTCTTTAAGCTTATTCAGCTCCTCCCTCTTCTCCTTATCAGCCTCCCTCATATTTCTCAGCTTCTCGATATATGGTCTAAGCTCTTCATGCAGCTTATCGCGCTTCTCAGCGAATCTTCTAGCCTCCTCCTCGGCCTCCCTAATCTGGAGGTTTAATCCCCTAAGCTTCTCCCTAAGCTCGAAAAGCTCCTTCTCCAGCTTCTCATAATCCTGCTGCGCCATATCCTCTCACCTCAGCTCGAGATCCTCCTCTAGCAGGAATCTTGTGAGGGCTGCGTGAAGCTCGGATAACCCTTCCATGGTTATGGATGAGATCGGGACGATCGGCATGCTGGCTATGATATCTTGGAGAGCTTCCGCTATCTCCCGCGAGAATATCATAAGCCTACCCTTAATCATGTTCTCGAGATCTATTATGAGCGAGTCGAACGACTCGCCCCAGCCCTCTATCCTCTCGACATCCTCTCTCGGGACGGCGTCTATCTTATTCAACGCATGGACCATGGGTATCCCGAAGGAGAAATAGACGGATGCGGAGAGGAACATCGTGGAGACGAAGTTCTTCACATTCGTGCAGAACATGGGATCTAATACGAAGATCATCGCCTTCCTATCCTTAAGCCCGATGTTCTCAGCCAGGATCAGCCCCTCACGCCTAAACGCGAATAGCTCCAGCTGCCCGGGAGTATCCACTAGGACGTAGTCTGGATTATATGAGCGGATCTCCTCCCTAAGCTCCTCAACATGCCTGGCAACCTCCCTAATGGAAGCGATTAAAGCGGCATTAGGGCCGAGCTTCCTAGTAGCCATAATCCTCTCATAATCGACGAACTCCCTAACATCTACATCGGGCTCATAGGGGAGAACCTGGGCTGCGGGATCGAGATTTACGAGAAGAGTTGACCAGTCCTGCGATCTCAGCCAATCGCTATAGGCTGAGGTTAGGGTCGATTTGCCCGATCCAGCCGTCCCGACTATGAAGACCGTATTCATGATCATCCTCTCCAGCTGCCCTTCCAGCGACTTTCAGCCCAGCTTAAGGCTAAAGCTAAGAAGGCTTATTGGAAGACTCCGGAGAAGCCTGAAAGCATCTCCTCATCTTCGCTTTCCAGCATCTTTAAGACCTTCTCCCTCTCCTCTCCAGACACCTCTTCGGCGAGATCCTTAGCCAGCTCCAGCGCCTTCTTACACTGCTCCTCGCTTCCAAGAACCCTTACATAGTATCCGTCTTTCCCAAGGCTCTTCGCCTCTCTGAATAGGACGTTCGCTCTAGAAACCACGTCATCCTTCAATAGAATCTCCCTAAGCTTATCCGCCGAACCTCTCTCAACATAGAGTATCAGCTCCAAGCCGAATCCCCCCTACTTCTTCGATGAAGTCCACCACTCCAGGTATTCGGCATACTTTCTCCTCCTCTTATTCTCCTCAACCTTTTCTCCAAAGCTCCTCCTAGACTCTATCAGTAGGTCCTGGGTGGTATATGTGAGGCCGCAGTTTAAGCATACGTAGGAGCGCGTATCTCGATCGTAGATCATCCTCGAACCGCATTCGCGACAATATGGCAAGCCTGATCGTCTAACGCTCCTATACACGGCTATTAAAGCATTACGTTTATCAGAGCCTAAAGCAATCTTCAAGAAAAATCTAGATCAAGCTCCCTCGGCTTCCCCCGTTCCTCCGCGTCTTAGAAGATAAAGCATGAAGAATAGCATCATTAAGAACGGCAGTAATAGGAGCAGCAGAATCATCAACGGATGAAGCTCTCCATGAAAAATTATCGGAAACGGCCCTATGATTATTAGTCCTCCGCTCTCAACCCTCTCGACTGGAATAAGCCCCAGAAACGCTATGAATGCTCCTAGAAAGATTAGGATTATCCCTAGGAAGAGGAGGAATATGGAAGCCTCGGGAGAGATTCTCAGCTCTCTCAAGTCAAGCCCCCTCCCAGGCCTAAGATGATCCCGAGGAAAAGCATGATGAAGACTAAGAACATCCCGACTACGAGTAGGATTGAGGCCATCGATCGGTCGCCGAATATTATGGGGAACGGTCCTATCAGAATCAAGCCTCCTCCCCTAATTCTCGCTCGGGCGGATGCGAGCGAGATCGTTACGAGTATTATCCCAAGTATTATCAAGGCGAGGCCTATAGCCGTTAGGAGAAGATCCATGGCTTAGGCCGGTCTAAGCTTTGCCGCCACCCTATATTAGGGTTTCCGGGAACCGGTGCTAGAAATCAACATTAATTAAGTTCCTAAGCCCATCTCTTCTACTTGGAGGAGTAGGGATGGCTTTAGGAATCGCTGGAGCATATGATCGTGCGATCACCGTATTCTCTCCGCAGGGCAGGCTCTATCAGGTAGAATATGCTCTTGAAACCGTTAGATCAGGCTCTACGGCCATGGCCGTAGCATGTGATGAGGGCTGCGTCCTAGCAGTAGAAGAGAGAATGCATACAAAGCTGCAAAACGTCAATTACTCATGGAAGCTCTTCCAGATAGACGATCATATAGGCGCCGTAGCAGCAGGCCTAAACTCCGATGCGAGAGTCCTCGTCGACAGCGCTAGGGTTAGAGCTCAGATCCTGAGGCTAACCTATGAGGAGCCTCCGACGATCGAGGCGGTAACAAAATACATCGGGGATGTTATGCAGATGTATACCCAGCACGCGGGGGTTAGGCCGTTCGGCGTAGCCCTCCTATTTGGAGGAGTTGATGACACCGGAGTAAGGGTATTCTATACGGAGCCTAGCGGAATGGTCCTCGAATATGATGCTTGGGCTATCGGAAGAGGCGCCGAAAAAGTTAGAGAGATTCTAGAGTCCGAATATAAGAGAAGCCTAAGCCTTGAAGACGCCATAAACCTAGCCATGAAATGCCTCGTAGAGTCGGCTGAGAAGATAGACGAGCATTGGACTATTAGGCTCGCAACCGTGCCGACCTCGACGAGGAAATTCGCTCTCATGCCCCAGGATGAGCTAAGGAAGCGGCTAGACCCCTTGATCAAGAAGAGGCTTGGCGGCAGCTAGAAAAGGCATTTTAATCCCAATTTCCCCTCATCTACTTTGGGAGAGATCCTTGTCCAAAGGTTATACTATCGCGAGGCTTGAGCGAAGGGGCGAAACCTTCGAGATCCTCGTAGACCCGGATAACGCTCTAAAATATAGAATGGGCGAGAAGATCCCAATATCGAAGATCGTCGTCTACGAGGAAGTCTACCGAGATGCTAGGAAGGGCATTCGAGCAGGAGAAGAACGGCTGAAGAAAGCCTTTGGAACAACAGACTTCATGAAGATCGCCGAGATAATCCTCCGAGAAGGGGTAGTCCATATAACCGCCGAGCAGAGGCGTAGGCTTATCGAGGAGAAGAAGAAGCAGATAATCGACTTCATCTCGAAAAACGCCATAGATCCCAGAACAAATCTACCCCATCCACCACAAAGAATAGAGCTAGCGATGGAGGAGGTCGGCGTCCAGATAGATCCATTCAAAGACGCTAAGGAGCAGGCCCTTAAGATAATCGAGAAACTTAGAACGGTCCTACCTCTAAAGACCGGAGTCCTAAAGTTCAAGATTAGATTGCCAGCAGACATCGCGGCGAAGGCATATGGAGTAGTTAAGAGCATGGGTAAGATCGTTCAGGAGCAATGGGGTAGGGATGGGAGCTGGACTAGCATAGTCGAGGTCCCAACAGGATTACACGTCGATCTAATAGATAGGCTGAATAAGATCTCCAGCGGGCGGGTGGAGGTAGTTCAGCTGGAAAGCTAGAAACCTAGAGATCGCCTCCTCTGAGAAATCGTTTAGCTGCTCTCGAGCCGGCTAGCGAATGTTTTTATACCTCGAGTTCGAGGCGTTCAAACTTAAAAGAAGACGATGTATCTCACATTCTAGAAGATGTAGGCTTGGAGGGGCGGGTATGCCGATATACTTCTCAGAACATGAGGTTGTTTTACCTGGACAGTTACTCTCGGATAATGGGAAGCGGAGTGGTGAGGGTACTTACTCGATCGGTGGGAAGGTTTATGCTGCTCAGATAGGGTTTGCATCGATTAAGAATAATAAGGTTGTTGTAATACCGTTCAAGTCCGCCTATAAGCCCTCGCCGGGCGATAGGGTGATTGGGATAATATCGGATGTAAAGCCGAATGGATTCGAGGTTGATCTCGGAGGATACCTCACCGGGATGATAAGGATACCGGACAGGGAGGAGGTAGTGAATATGAATCTGAAGGTCGGAGACGTGGTATATGTGAAGATTAGGGAAAGCGGCCTCGGCGGGATCATAATCGATAAACGAGATCGAATTAGGAAGATTCAGAGCGGTCTCCTAATCCATATCCACCCGGCGAAGATCAATAGGCTGATAGGTAGGCGGGGGTCGATGATAAACATGATAAAGAAATTGACCGGTTGCGAGATTCTAGTCGGGAAAAACGGGCTCATAGTGATAAACGGCCCCACGCCGAAGCACGAGTTCGCTGCGATGAAGGCGATAGAAATGGTGGAGAATGAGGCGCATACTTCCGGCTTAACGGAGAGGGTTGAAAAGTATCTAAAGGAGCTTTTGGAGAAGGGGTGAATAAGCTGGGGTTCATGCTACTGCTGCCAACTATATATACTGGGCTGGCGGGCTTTCCTCGGAGTAGCTGTATGGGCTTTATGGAGGGTATAGAGCTATGGAGAAGCCTGAAAGACTGATCGATGAAAACGGAAGAAGGGTTGATGGTAGGCGATTTGATGAGCTTAGGCCGATAAAGATGGAGATAGGAGTTCTGGATAAAAGTGATGGCTCCGCCTATGTCGAGTTTGGTGGAACTAAGGTTATTGCAGCAGTCTTCGGGCCTAGGGAAGCTCACCCGAGGCACCTCGCTCTACCTGATAGAGCGATCCTAAACTGTAGATATCATATGACTTCTTTTAGCGTCGAGGAGCGGAAGCCTCTCGGGATGACTAGGCGTGAAGTGGAGTTATCGAAGGTGATTAGGGAGGCGTTGGAGACTGTAACGTTCTTGGAAGAGTTTCCGAGGGCCTCGATCGACGTCTATATCGAGGTTATTCAAGCCGATGGCGGTACTAGGACTACGGGATTAACTGCCGCCTCGCTTGCCCTAGCCGATGCAGGCATACCGATGGCCGACCTAATCGCAGCGGTCGCCGTAGGTAAGGTCAATGGCCAGCTCGTCCTAGACCTCTGTGATATCGAGGATAAGTACGGCGAGGCGGATATGCCCGTAGCCATGGCCCCCAGATTTAACTCCATAGTCCTTCTACAGCTGAACGGCCGAATGACGCCAGACGAGTTTAGGAGAGGTCTCGCCCTGGCTCAGAAGGGGATCTCTGAAATCTATAAGCTTCAGAGGGAGGCGTTAAAGAAGAAGTTTAGCTCAATCCCACCTACGGAGACGTGATGGAGTATGGCGTTCGTTCCTCGAAAAAGCTTGACGGCGAAGATAATGCGGGATAAAATCTACAACCTCCTCCTCCAAGGTAGGCGGATCGATGGCAGGGGGCCGAGGGATCTTAGATCGATAAGCATTCAGACGAATCTGTTAGCTAAGGCGGATGGCTCGGCTTTAGTCTCGATGGGGAGCACGAAGATCTTAACCGGGATAAAGGTGGAGGTCGGATCACCATTCCCCGATAGACCGGATGAGGGGATATTCACGGTGAATGCCGAGCTTCTCCCGCTCGCATCGACGACTTTCGAGCCGGGGCCTCCAGATGAGAGGGGTGTCGAGCTAGCTAGGGTCGTCGATAGAAGCTTGAGAGAGGGCGGGGTTATAGATCTCAAGAAGCTATGTCTGGTCGAGGGCGAGAAGGTCTATGTCATATTCATAGACATCTACGTCCTAGACTATGATGGAAACTACTTCGACCCCTCCCTAATCTCGGCTCTAGCAGCATTAGCAACCGCCAGAATACCGAAATACGAGATCGTTGATGGGAAGCCTCAGAAGACCGGCGAATTTTTCACCCTAGAACTAAATTCGCTGCCATTCACGGTAACAGTCGGGATAATTGGAGAAAAGTTCTTGGTAGATCCGCAGATAGAGGAGGAGAAGGTTTTAGATGTCTCCATGATCATGGGGACTGATGAGAAAGGCAATATAACCTGTATCCAGAAGAATTCTCCAGGCCAGATCCCGTTAAGCCTCATGGACGAGATCCTCGAAACGGTCTTGGAGAAGACGGGGGAGATTAGGCGGAAATTCCTCCAAGAGGTTCCGGTGAAGCTTGCCGAGCAATCGACCTAACCCTTATATTGAGAGCTGAAGCCATAGCCTAAAGGATTAGGCGATGCAGATAGGAAGGATTAAGGGTAATCCGGCTAAAAGGTTTGGTCCGAGATATGGTTCTACGCTGAGGAAGAGGGTTGCCGAGATCGAGCGAGAGCAGCGAGCATGGCATATATGCCCGAACTGTAATCAGCCTAAGGTGAAGAGGGTTGCGATCGGAATCTGGAGCTGTAGGAAATGCGGATACACCTTCGCGGGAGGAGCGTGGACGCCATTCCCAAAGCGATAAGAAGTTTAAGCTTAGGATAGTATTCAAGCTTAGGGAGGATGAGGCCGAGACGCTTTATCACGCGATCCTGCCGGAAACCCTAGATGTCCCATCGAGAAGAGTTTCCGTAAGCCTATCCCTGGAGGCCGATACGCTAGCTTTAGAGATTCGAGCAGTAGATCTAATAGCTCTTAGAGCAGCCCTAAACTCCTTTCTTAGATTCATAGACTCCACGCTTCAGTCGATAAGGCTTCTCTCAGGCTGATCCTCGACAACTCTTTTAAGAACGCTAAAGCCTGTTTATTGAGATGTCTGCTGGTGGAGAAGAGCTTCCCCCAAGCATAAGGCAGCAGGTCGCACGCTTCCAACAGCTGCAACAGACGCTTAACGCGATTCTGGTTGAGAAGCAGAGGCTTGAAGCGGAGCTTATGGAGATTCGGGATGCTCTCGAAGAGCTTCAGAAGTCATCGGATGATGCGGTGGTCTATAAGGCGGTCGGCCCGGTCCTCGTCCAGACTACGAAGCAGAAGCTCGTGGAAGAGCTTAGCGAGCGGAGGGAATTAACCGAGACCAGGCTAAAATTGTTGGAGAAGCAGGAGCAGAGAACTCGTGAGCAGCTCGATTCTCTTCAGAAGGAGTTAAGGCAAGCCTTATCAAGCCAAGGTGCTGGATGAGGGACGAAAGCTTCATACGCGGAGTTGAAGAATGCTTAAGGCTGCTCTCCGGAAAGATAGTCGCGATAATAACTCATAGCGGCGGCGACCCCGACTCGATCGGCGCCGCCTACGTCCTCTCAAATATTCTCAAGAAGACCTTCCAGGCGAATGAAGTATTGTTCAGGATACCGTCTGAGGCGTCAACGCATAGCCTATCCCTACTAGAGAGGCTCGGGTTCAAAGAATCTGAAAACGGCTTGGATATGGTTGACTGCTTTTTGATTCTTGACTGCGGCTCGCCCGAGCAGCTTAACGAGTTCAGGTGGATTCTGGACTCGGGTAAGTCCATAATCGTCGTAGACCATCACTCGACGAGTAGAGAGAAGTTCGGCGATAAGGCTAAGGTATATGCGCTAGATGAGTATCAATCGGTTTGCGAGATAATTCTCGATCTAGCAGATCTATTAGGCTACAGGCTTTCTCCTAGGGAGGCTGAGGCGCTATTCGTAGGGATATACTATGATACGGTTAGACTCTCGATAGCAGACTCCGAGACTCTTGGGAAAGTTTGCAGGCTCGCATCCTATGGCATTCAGCCGAGGGAGATCCTTCAAGGTCTTGAAGCTAGGATGGATATCTCTGAGAGGATCGCCAGGCTTAAGGGAGCTGCTAGGATGAGGATCTATAGGGCTGGAGATTGGCTTATAGCGGTTAGTAGGCTAAGCAGCTTCCAAAGCTCTGCTGCGAGAAGCTTGGTGAGCCTCGGCGCTCATGTGGCGATCGTCGCCGGCGAATCAGATGAGGGGATAATAGTCTCATTTAGAGCTGTTAGAGAATTTACCGAGGCGACAGGCATAAATCTAGGAAGAGATATAGCTGCAAGGATCGGAGCCGAGTTCGAGGGTCATGGAGGTGGGCATTCATCGGCGGCGAAAGCACTTTGCGTGAAAGGAGACCTGCAAACAGTCCTAGCACGATGCGTAGAACTCCTCAGCGAGCTTCTAGGAGAAAGGATTGTGGAGCTAACC
Organism: uncultured Nitrososphaeria archaeon; assembly: GCA_964396455.1. Lineage (GTDB taxonomy): Archaea > Thermoproteota > Nitrososphaeria_A > Caldarchaeales > Wolframiiraptoraceae > Wolframiiraptor. The sequence goes on from CAYNFG010000005.1 coordinate 18,249, forward strand.
CCATAGTAAAAATCGAAAACCTCTCATTCAGATACTTCGGGAGCGAGGAATACGCCTTAAAGGATGTAAATCTCGAGATAAGGCGTGGAGACTTCGTAGTCCTAGCTGGTAGAAGCGGCTGCGGCAAAACCACCCTCCTAAGATGCTTGAATGGATTGATTCCAAACTTCTATGAAGGCGATTTCTTCGGAAGGGTGATAGTTGATGGCATGGATACTCGCAAAACCCCGACCCACCTCTTATCACAAGTCGCCGGAATGGTCTTCCAAAATCCGGATAATCAGCTATTCGCCCTCAACGTAGAGGCGGATATAGCCTTCCCATTAGAGAATCTGGGAGTGCCGAGGGAGATTATCCTAGAAAGGATAGAATGGGTTCTTAAGCTTCTCAAGATAGAGGATCTGAGAAATAGATCCCCATTCGAGCTCTCGGGAGGCCAGAAGCAGAAGGTTGCAATAGCGTCTATCCTAGTAATGAAGCCGAAGATCCTACTGCTCGACGAGCCTACAAGCTCCCTAGATCCGTTATCCGCGAAGGGGCTTATAGAGTCGATAATCGAATTGAATAGGCGTGAAAACCTGACGATCATAATATCCGAGCATAGGCTCGAACTCCTCCTACCCTATGCGAGTAGGCTTATAGTCATGGATCAGGGGAGGATAATCTATGACGGTCATCCGAGAAACGTTCTGGAGAAGGCGGATCTAATGGCTTATGGCGTAGCCGCTCCAAGGGTGGCCGAGGTCGCAAGATACATCAACGCATATAACGGCTGCCTGAAGTTCGAGAGAATCCCCCTAAGCATCAGCGAATTCGTCGAGAGAGTGAGAGAGGTGATTGGATGATAAGATTCGAGGAGGTCGAGTTCGTCTATCCGAGCGGCGTAAAAGCCCTCGACGGAATAAATCTCGAGATCAGGGATGGGGAGATCGTCGCCTTAATGGGGGAGAATGGAGCGGGCAAGACAACCCTTCTAAAGCATCTAAACGGTCTTCTAAAACCATCTAAGGGGAGAGTCCTAGTCGATGGGCTAGATACCCGTGAGACCACCGTAGCCCAGCTCGCTAGAAAGGTCGGCTTAGTCTTCCAAAATGCGGAGGACATGTTCTTCTCGAATAGCGTATGGGAGGAGGTCGCATTCGCCCTAAGAAACTTCGGCTACGACGAGCACGTCGTTAGGCGGAGGGTCGATTGGGCTTTAAAATTCATGGAACTCGATAGATATGCGGATAACTCCCCATTCCTATTAAGCGGGGGCGAGAAGAAGAGGCTGGCATTAGCGATAGTCCTCGCCTGGTCTCCGAAGGTGATAGCGCTCGACGAGCCTACGACAGGCCAAGACCAGCTCCAGAAAGAGAAGCTCATGGAGATGATTAAGCTTCTCAGAGAGCAGGGTAAAACGATAATCATATCGAGCCACGACGTGGAGTTCGTAGCCCAGCTAAAGCCGAGGATAATCCTAATGAAGAATGGGAGGGTTATAGCCGATGGAAAGGCTGAGGAGATATTCCTCGATGAAGAATTGCTAAGAGCATGCAACCTCCTACCGCCGCAAATAGTATCCCTAGTAAAGCATCTAGACTTCCTAGGATTAGAGCCGGCGCTAAAGCATCCGAAGGAAGTGGCTGTGGAGATCCTCGAAGCCGTAAAAGCCCGCAATCCGCATACCATCTAAACTTTTATCCTCCCGGTAAGCCATTTAATCAACCGGATGCCGCCAATCTTCTGCATAATAAGCCTTGGGAGATCTAGAGGGAAGACGAGGCTAATCGAATGGATGACCAGCCAGCTCTCAAGCCTAGGAATTATGATCGCCACGATAAAGCACTCCAGAGAATCCATAGACCTAAGAGGTAAAGACACCTATAGACATCTCGAAGCCGGCGCGATTGAGACGTGCTACATCTCGCCAGGGGAGATAGTAACCATAAGGAGGGTTAAAGGATCTATCGAAGACGCCATAGCCTCGCTCCACGTGAAGCCCGATCTAATACTCGTTGAAGGATTTAAGAACGCTCCATATCCAAAGATCCTATGCGCCAACGCTCTTAACGAGGTTAAAGAAGCATTAGAGAAGATCCCGAACATCGTCGGAGTCCTCGGCGAGAACCTCCCAGCAAGCATGCATGAGTTAAAAATAATGGATCGGGAGGAGATTCTAAGCATCGTTAGAGATGCGGTCATAGAGTATTGGATCAGCCAGATACCCGGATTTAACTGTGGTAAATGCCGCTATGGCTCGTGCAAGCTACTGGCAGAAGCGATCAAACGTGGAGAAGCGACCATAAGAGATTGCGTGATGAAAGATCTCCAGGTCGCTAGAATAATGGTGGATGATAGGGAGATCCCGCTCGGACCCTGGCCTCAGAAGCTTCTCCGCAGCATTTTGAAGGCGTTTATCGGATCTCTTAAGGATGGCGAGGCGGTTCTCGAGAATGCTCGAAGGATATTCGTTAAGGTTAATCTCGAGGATAGTGGGGGAGAAGGATAACCTAGGGTGGAAGCCTTCATGACCGCTATTCTTCAGGGATTGCAATTCCAGCCTGGAACGAGCATAATCCATAGGCTGGATCCGAGGGTTAAGCTCGTTCTCTCAGTAACGCTTTTGCTCACTTCTCTCCTCTATCTCGAGGTCTCCGTTATAACGGTCGTGATAGCTGTGGAGGCGGTTCTCTCGGCCATAAGCAATACTCTTAGGAGATGGGCTAAGACCCTCTATGGCGCCATACCCTTAATCATCCTAGTCTTCGCGATAAACTATCTCGTGAGAGCCTTCCCCGAGGGAGCATACTACGATCCCGAAATCATCTATACATCTTTCGCTACGGCGTATAGGCTGATAGCATTTCTCGCATCCTTCTCGATATTCTTCCTAACAACGACTCCCGAGGAGCTGGGGATGACGCTTACAAAGCTAAGAATACCATATACCTACTCCTTCGCATTCATCTCGGCGATAAGATTCACGCCGATCCTAGCCGAAGAACTCCAGACCATAATGGACGCCCAGAGGTCCAGAGGTCTCGAGCTGGATAGAGGCGGCCCATTCAGCCGGATTAAAAGATACGTCCCTATCCTGGTTCCCTTGATAGTTAATGTGTTGAGGAGGAGCTATGAGCTTGCGGAGGCGATGGAGGTCAAATGTTTTGGAGCATCTAGGAAAAGGACTTTCCTAAAGGAGCTTAAGATGAGTTTGAGAGATTACGCTGCTTTAGCGATTATACTGCTCTTCCTAGCCTTGTCGGTCTATGTTAGATTCTTCATCAGGATCGGCCTGCCGTGAGGATGCCATTTAGAAACCTTTAATATCCATGTAATCGATGGACGTGGAGATGATTGAAGAGATTTCTGGCGTTGTCTTGCTGGTTCTAGGTCTCGCCTTAACCTTTCTCGGGAGGAAGCTCGTTAAGGTTTTGATATTCCTTGTGGGCGGCATTATAGGAGCATTTCTAACGTTTATCCTTGCCCCGTCATTCTTGTCTCCACTGTTCACCTATCTGGCGGTTATCGCGGGCTTCGTGGTCTTCGGGTTGCTATCCTATTTCTTGATGCCTTTCGGATTCGGTTTAATCGCTGGATTGGCGGCATTCCTGCTTTTGAAGGGTTTGGTGAGCCTCGTCCTCGCGGTAATCCTGGCCATAGTAGTCTTGATAGTGGTAGTAGTGCTTTTCAATAAGATTCTCTCGGTGGTAACCGCCTTTGTAGGATCCTTGGTCGTTCTCGTCGCCCTAGGCCAGATGGGCGTAATCCTACCATATTTCGCCAAGCTCGCAATTCTAGTAATTCTAACGATTCTAGGCTCGATAGTCCAGTTTAAGACCTAGATTTAGCGAGTCTATAAGCCAGCTCAGCGGCTTGCGCCGGATCCTCGACGAAGTATACTTTGACTATTCTTCGATGATCCAAGTATCCGTCTTCGCAGAGTTCTACAAGCTTATCGGATGGATAGCCGGTCCCAGTTATAATTATCAAGGGTTTTCGATAGAGGTAGGCTAAGAACGCCTCGATCATCGTGCCCGCCCCGCCCCCGAGTATCACCATAGCGTCGCAGCTTCTCGCAATCGGTATACTCCTCATCTGATAGGTTACCCCCGTTAGGATGCTTATCGAGTTATATGGGCTATATCTCGGATGCGATGGATCTATGAACTCGTCCTCGAGCGGGATTACGCCGATGGTCGTTCCCCCATTCTCGACAAACTCTCTACATGCTATCTTCATTAATCCTCCATCTCCGCCGCTCATCAAGATAACCTCATCCCTATATCTCGAGAGCGTTCTAGAGAATACTCTAGCCTTCTCGACAGCCATCGGATTGGGATCGGGATCGCTTGAAGCCCCTATCCCTATAATTATCTTCTTCCCTTCTTCATCCATCTAGAATATTGGGGCTATTCGCCGGCAAATAAAAATTGATTGAATGTGTTGGATTTACGGCTTCTCCACTCTTATCTCGATCTCCGGCTTAACTCCAGCTTTCTCGAAGAGCGCTCCTACTGGGCAAATCTCCATAGTCAGTCTGAGGACGTTCTTTACCTCCTCCTCGCCCGCGTCGGTCTTTATGGTTAGAACTCCCTTGCATTTCTCGATGGTCTTCTCCCCTTTCTCAGCCTCAAGATCCACTCTTAATCCCGAGTATTTCAGTTTCCTCTTCTCAGCTACTATCGCGAAGATCGTAGTGATGCAGCCGGCTAGGCTCATTAAGGTGAGTTCGAGGGCGGTCGGCCCCATATCGTCCCCGTTATTCTCGGGCGGTAGATCGACGACCACGCTGTGCTTTCTTCCATTATCTAGAACGCTTCTATATTTTGAGATCCAGATAGATGTCGCCTTCATATCCCATCAGCTCACGCTATCCTTATTTTTCGCATTTGATAACCTTTTTGATTTGGATGAAGGTTCGCGAGAAGATCCGCAGGTTAATTAGATATGGGTTAGGCGACCTCGATGACGCTATCAGAAGTTTGGTCGAAAGATTCTCTCGTGGAGAGCTAGAACTAGATGCTTACCTCGAGCTTAGGGCTAGGCTTGAGCGCGAGAAGGAGAAGAGGGTTTTGGAGAATCTTAGGCGGATGCGCTAGCCTCCTACTCTCCGAAGAGCGGCACTCTTCCAAGATAATTCATGAGAATTCTCATTAAGTCTATTCCGCGTATTCTGCATAGGCATCCTCTCGCGCATGAGATCTCGTCGAATTTATCCACCTCGTCCCTCCGCACGTCCGGCCCTATTATCGCTAGCGGCACGGGATCTCCCTTATGCTCTCCTACCTCGCTAGGCGTTGTATGATCTCCTGTTATGGCTAGATAGTATCCTTTCTCGAAGACTTTATCGACGAGGGGTGTTAGTTCTCGGGAGATCCACTCGATCACCTCGACCTTCTTCCTCGGATTCTTATCATGGCTTACGGAGTCTGTTGCCTTGATATGGAGGAAGACGAGATCGTATTTATCTAAGGCGTCTAACGCGGCCTCCACCTTCCCTCTTAGATTCGTATTCACGGTCCCGGTTGCTCCGGGGACTTCTATCAGCTCGAATCCTACGGCTCTCGCAACGCCCTTATACAATCCTCCGCCGGCTATCGCCGCGGCCTTCACCCCCCAAATCCTCGTTATAGGCTCGATTCTGGGCAGGGTTCCAGCTCCTCTAGGCAGGAGGACGTTCGCAGGCTTAAGCCCCTTCTCAGCTCGCCGGCGATTAACCGGATGATCTTCGAGAATCTTCCTCGCTTTCTCTAGAAACTCTTGAAGAGCTTTCGCGGTTCTCTCGGCTTCAGGCGTATCGTCTAAGGGCTTTGGATCGGGAATCTTTACTCCAACCTTATGGAGATCGACGTCTGAGACCCGCCTGGATAGCCCCTCGCCCCTGAGAACCAGAACGCCTCTATGCTCTGATGAGTGATGGAAGATGGCCTGCACGCCGCTTACGCTCTCGATCCTTATCTCCTTCAGGGCTTCGGCGAGTTCGCGAGCCTCCTCGCTACTTATCCTCCCAGCCCTCCTATCGAGGACAACCCCATCCCGGCTGGCGGTCGCAAAATTGCATCTAAATGCGACGTCTCCAGGCTTAAGCTCTATCCCGACGCCTAGAGCCTCGAATGCTCCGCGGCCCGGATAGCACTCGTATGGATCATAGCCGAAGAGGGCGAGGTGGGCTGTATCGCTTCCAGGCGGCTGGCCAGGCGCGATGACATCCATTATCCCGCATTCTCCGGCCGCCGCAATTCTATCAAGGGTCTCGGCTTTAGCTGCTTGCAGAGGTGTTAGCCCGTTCAGAGTCTTCGTAGGTCTATCCCCCAACCCATCGCAAACAATCAGGATAGCCTTCATTCTAGTTCGATGAGGTTTAAGCAGGCTTTAAACCTCCCTCAGACGCTAGAGATATCAGATAGCCCATTCTATCAAATTCCATGAACCCAAGATGCCCGAAATGCGGGGAGGAGATGAGCTGCTTCGATAAAAGCCTCTCAGCGAGCATAGGACCATTTACAGTGAAGAAGTTCCTACCATCAGAGCTTCAAGAGTATAATTCTGTAGAGATTAGGGTTTGCAAAAATTGCGGATATATGGAGATCTACTGGAAGAAGTGAAAGCCGGCTACGAATACTCTACCACAACCTTCTCAACCTTCTTTAAGGCGCTCTCGACAAGCTCCCCGATTGGAAGATCCTTCTCAATTCTCTTTATATCCTCGAGTCTTGCCGCGGTTATCTGCCTCTTCGGGACGAAGAGGGTGCAGCAGTCTTCCTGAGGCTTTATCGAGATCTCGTAGGTTCCTATCCTCTTCGCTATATCTACGATCTCCTCCTTATCCAATCCTATAAGCGGTCTTAGGATCGGGATGCGTATAGCTTCCTCGATCACCTTCAGATTTTGAAGGGTTTGGGATGAGACTTGGCCTAAGCTCTCGCCGGTTATGATCGCTGATGCCTTCTCCCGCTCAGCTATCTTCTCAGCTATCCTAAGCATGAACCGCCGGTAGAGTATTATCAGATATCTCGGATCAACCCTAGTCCTGAGATACGTCTGGATCTCTCCTAATGGTATTAGGTAGAGGATGCTTGGAGACCGATATTTTGAGAGAAGCTTTACAAGCTGCATAACCTTATAGATGCTAGTTCTCGAGACTATTGGAAAGCTATGGAAGTGGACGTAAACGAGCTCTACGCCCTTCCTAAGCATGAGGTATGAGGAGACCGGCGAGTCTATCCCGCCCGAGATCAGCGATAAAGCCTTCATACCCCCTCATAAGACTTCTAGTTACGTGAATTTAAGATGACGGTCATGCTATACGAAAAATATGGGGTATATTTCGATTATCTCCGGATGAGGTATGTCAGGGGATGTTTTGGATCCGGCTCTCTCATGAGCATCTGGATTATCGGAGGAGGATATTTTAAGCCGACGCTTTTCAGCCTCGCCAACGTTTTACTCATGTCGCCTGGGGTCATAGCGAGCCATAGCTCGTCATCCTGAGCCTCCGCTATGGCTCTCGCACCTCCACATGGTATAGTTAGCCAAGGCTTTCCGCTCTTAAGAGAGGCTGCAACGATCTCGCAAGCTGCATGACCGTTAAAATCCGATTCCGGTTTAATCCCGGTCGCATCAAAATATCCCACCAATAGGAGATACGCTTGAGCAGAGTTTATCGTCAGGAATATTAGGTCGGGATCAAACTTCTTTAGGTGAAAGATTTTAAGCGGAGCTATGAAAGCCGCCTTATACTTATTCATCGGAAGAGAGTGGACCCCCTCTACTAGGCTCTTGAATTTCTCACGAGTATAGGAGAACCCCTCAATCCATCTCCTCTCTAGGTCGGCTGGGGGCTCTAGGAAGCCGAGAACGTAGCTGCCGACGACGCACGCGTCAACATCCTTACCTTTTATGCCTATGCTCTTCTCATAGATGGATACCAGTTTGAGAACTTGACAGAGGGCGAGCATCCTTTCAGGAGGGCTCGCTTTTAGCCTCTCAAATTCCTCCTCGCTTTCAAATAGCTTTATCCCGACCGGCGTTCCCTTCGGCTTTATCAGCTTATCAATTTCATCATGCATCTTATCATATTCAAAGCTCATTTTTCGCTCCAAGATGGGCTGCATGTTATTTAAAGTGCCCGTCTAAGCCGTCCTACAATAATACTACCTTTCCCTTTCTAAAGTTGGAAATTCCGCTAGTTTCCAGCTAGCGATCCTCCAGCTCACCTAGCATATTTTTCGGCTATTTCGTGTAAGGCTTCAGTCACGTATTCGATCTCGCTTTCCTCAGTCCATCTCCCGATGCTAAGCCTTAGGCTATTCTTCGCTCTCCGCCGATCTAGCCCTATCGCTAGAAGCACGTGGCTCGGCTCAAGCTTTCCGCTAGAGCACGCCGACCCCGTCGAGGCGGCTATCCCCCGCTCATTAAGCTCTAAGATCAAAGCCTCTCCCTCGATGAACTCCAGCCAGAAGCTCGCTATCGTTGGAAGCCTCTTCTCCGGATGCCCCGTTAGATGCACTCCATCCAGCTCCATGATTCCCTCGATAAGCCTCCTGCATAGCCTCCTAAGCCTCTCAACTTCCTCATTCATGGAGTCTCTGGCGATCTCGCATGCCTTCGCGAACCCGACGGCTCCGGGGACGTTTACCGTGCTTGATCTAAGCCCGTATTCATGGCCTCCGCCATGTAGAAGGGGCTCGAGCTTAACCCCCTCCCTGACGTATAGCGCTCCAACCCCTTTAGGCCCATAGATTTTATGGGAGCTTATGGTTAGCAGGTCTATGCTCATCTTCTCGACGTCTATCGGCAGTTTCCCGAGGCTTTGGGCGGCGTCGACGTGGAAGTAGACGTCGCGGCTTCTACAGATCTCCCCTATCTCTCTTACCGGCTCTATCGTCCCTATCTCGTTATTTGCATGCATTATCGAGACTAGGATCGTATCCTTTCTAATCGCCTTCTCGACCTCGGCTGGATCCACCAGCCCATATCTATCGACTGGGAGATAGGTTATCTCGAATCCGTTCCTCTCAAGCCATCTGCATGGCTCGAGGACGCTTAAATGCTCTATTCTAGATGTGATTATATGCCTGCCCTTATCCCTGTTCGCGAAGGCAGCTCCCTTTATCGCCAGGTTATTGCTTTCAGTCGCGCTGCTCGTGAAGATCAGCTCCATCGGATTAGCCCTGATGAATGATGCTATGGTCTCCCGAGCCTTTTCGAGAGCTTCCCTCGCCTCCATACCCCAGGCATGGGGGCTCATGGTATTCCCGAAGACCTCTCTCATATAGGGGAGCATTGCCTCGATTACCCTAGGATCGATGGGCGTGGTAGATGCATAGTCCATGTAGATCCTCTGCCTCATCCTAATCATAGCCGCTTGATAATCAGGGCTGTGAGAAGATATAGATTGCCTTGAAAAAGGTTGGGGAAAGGTTGGAGGGTTATCCCGCTACTCCTTCTTAGATTCCAGCTCCTTAGCGGTCTCCCTCGCCTTCTCAGCCCAGGCCTCAACCTTCTTCGAGATGAAGTCTCTTAGTCCGAATCCTATTGCGATCCCTCCTCCGATGGCTATCGCGCCTGCGAGACCCCATGATAGGGCTGTGACGATCGTGTAGAGTATGCTTACGTCGATCCTCATGGTTGATAAGCCTATGATTATCACGACGAGGTATAGTATGCCTCTCACAAGTAGCGACGCGGCTCCAGCGTATTCTATCCTAGCTTCTCTCCCAACAGCTCTTATCGCGTCTCCTACGAAGTCTGCGGCCATCAATCCGAATATCAGGATGAACACTCCGGCTATGAAGCTGGGTAGATACTCAACGACCATCTGCATATAGCGTGTCAGGAACTCGATCTCCAGAACGTTTACGGCTGCGAAGACCGCGATCAGATAGATGAACGCCCGGATTAGTATATCGAAGAATCTTGGAATTGAGACTCCAGACTTTTCTATCGCTCTTCCTATAGATGTCTTTCTTAGGGCGTCGTCTACCCCGGCCTTATCAAGAATTTTGCTTATAGCTGCTCCAAGCGCTCTTCCGACCGCCCAGCCTATTATCAGGATCACTATTGCGGTGATTATCTTCGGGATTGCATTAATAAACCAGGCAGCGAGGCTTGAGAAGAACTCGTATGGCATCGGGTGGTTATTCGCGGTAACCTTATATAAAAGTTGCTTAAGCATGCCGAGCCAAAGATGGCTGGACTGGCATGGCTCGATAAGCGTTGGGGGACAATTTTAAAAGTCGCGGGCTTAGTCGGAGAGCTAGGCTTGTTGCCGAGGCTAGGTAAGGTTAGCCTTAAGCTCCTGCTAGTCCTCGAGATCGCCTTCGCCGGAGTATACCTCTCCTTCACTAGGAATCTTTTTGTGATCTATCTAGCCTCGATGGGGTTTGACATAGCTGGAATCTCTCTTATGTTTGTTGCAGCGACCCTCGCATCCTCCATCCTCTCGATAATCCTCTATAGGTTTCCAAGCTTTCTCGTTAAGAAGGTTAAGCCCAAGTTTCTGCTCTTTCATGCTGGCGAGCGGATCTTCTGGATACCCATGGTATTCTTCAAGGATATGGGGATGATAGCATTCCTCTACGCCTTGATAAACCTCTCCTCTACCATGCTCGGATCCTTCATGAACCTCCTAATCTACTCCTCTTTCGACGAGGCGGGGATTAGGGATGTAACCGCTAAGAGGACCGCAGCCTATAACGTAACCAGTATTATCGGCTCTCTCGCAGCTATATTCTTTCTCGCGATCCTTCCATCCGACCTCAAGTTCCTAACCCTCTTCATACTCGGATCTATGGTGGGGTTGTTATCGACGCTGATGCTCGCCTTCGCTAACATGCGCCATCTCGAGGGGGCTGAGATACCGAGGGCTATCGAGAGGCCTGAGCAGATGTTCTCCGTCTCGGCCTTCTTCCTAGCATTCCTAGCCTCTGGAAACTTGCTCGGTATATTCTGGGCGCCATATCTGATGAGCGTCCTTCATGCGCCAGACTATCTCGCCGCCGCCATGAACTTCGCCGCAACGGTCTCGAGCATAGTCGGCTCCCTCCTATGGGCTAAGCGTTCTCTCAAAACTTTCAGAATAGCCTTAGGGATGTCTATGCTTACACCTCTCGCAGCATTCCTGATACCTATACCGATAGCCCATGTGGGGATCTCCGCATTTAATGGGCTTATGGGGACTGGGGCTAGCTTCCTAGGAAACTTCCTCTTCGCCAGATACTTGAAGGAGTTCGGGATCGTCCGCTCAAGCATAATGATGACTATCCTCGGAAACTTGGCTCAGCTTCTAGCCACCCCCTTCGGCATATTCTTCGGCCAGAGATACCTGATCCTATTCGCATCCGTCATGGCCATGATTATAGTCTCTCTGCTGATGGCGTTCCTAACGATTCCAGAGGTCGCTATAGTCCCGGAGCATGTTGCGAGAACATACTCCTACCTAATCTACTCAAATAGCATCGCCGGATACGCTTATGCGGTCGAGACGAGCAAGGAGACGATAATCCTAAGCTTTAGGCTCTTAGCCCTAGCCATAATCCTAATCATCCTCTACATCATCTACAGGTTCATCTTCTTCCTCGCGGGCCTATGAGCTAGATTAAATAGATGGGAGATTATTGAGGGATGGAGCATTGATGAGTGAGGAAGCCTTAAGGCGCTTCGCATCCGAGCTGATGGCTGATCTAATAGGACTGCTTCCGAAGCTAATCCTAGCCCTAATCGTAGTCATAGCGGCATTCCTGATTCTCAAGCTTATAGGTGGAGCTATTAGAAGGCTCCTCAGGGTAGCGAATGTCGATGAGCTTCTCGATAAGCAGCTTGGAATAAGGCTGCCTCTCTCCGTGAATTCCGTGATCTTAGCAATATTCTATATCGGCGTGATCATAGCAGCGGTCTACGCGATGATAAACATATTCTTCGGAGAAGCCTATATAGAGCTTGCGAACTCGCTATTAATCTACGGAGCTAGGATAATCAGCGTGATCTTTCTCGCGATAATACTCTTCGCAGCATCCTCTGGGATAATCGAGCGGATAAGGGTCGAGAGCAGGCTTAAAGGATACCTGCTCTTCATCATGATGCTCCTGCTCACAGCCATGCTGATAGACATAACGGCTTTAAGCGAGCCGGTAAAACACGCCCTCTACACAGGTCTCGCAATAGGAATAGGGGCATCCCTAGCAGTATTCTCAGCCTGGTTCTTCTTCGGAGAACTCTGGGAAAGAATCTTGGAAGAGAAAAAGGGAGCGAGCAGGAAAAAGTAGCCATAAATCCTCCGCCGCCCGCTCCGCTTAGAAGAAATACTGAAAAGCCGGCTTTAGAAGAAATGCTCTTGGGGGAAGTTAATGCAAGATCTAGTCCCGCCGCCGAAGCTCGCCCCCTCACTCCTCTCGGCAGATTTTAGAAACCTCGGAGAGCAGATTAGAAAGGTCGAATCATCCGGAGCCGATATGCTGCACTTCGACATCATGGACGGCCACTTCGTCCCGAATATAACCTTCGGACCCCTAGTAATGAGATGGCTGAGAGGTGAGACGAGCCTCATCTTTACAGCCCACCTAATGGTGGATAATCCCGAGAGCGTCATAGAGCCGGTCATAGACTCCGGAGCAGATATAGTGATAGTTCATGTCGAGTCCTCAAGCAATCTATATCGGCTCATACAGTCTATAAAGGATCGCGGGATAAAGGCTGGCGTAGCCCTGAACCCCGCAACACCCCTCTCCTCCCTAACCTATCTACTGGAAGATGTCGATATGATCCTCATAATGGGCGTCGATCCAGGCTTCGGCGGCCAGAAGCTCATCCCAAGCACATTAAAGAAGATAGCAAAACTCAGGAAGATCCTCCTTAGACGCAGGCTTCCAAAAGATATCGCAATAGATGGAGGAGTAACTCATGATAACGTGGATACGATAGTCAAGGCTGGAGCAAACGTCATCATCGCAGGCACGGCAATATTCGATCAAAACAGCATAGAGGAGGCTACGAGATCGCTTAAAAAGCGATGCCTTGAAGCTTACGATGAATATATTAGCAGGCTATCAAGATAGGCCGAAAAAGCCGTCAGAGATCCTGAAATCCGCTCTTTTCGACCGAGCTTACCATTTATCCGATCTCCCCTCTAGAATTAAATACTCGAATCATGCAGATCGTTTGGGGAGAGAGTGCCTAGAAGAAGCGGCCGGGAAGGGGGTGCTGGGATGACGCAGCAGGAGAAGAAGGTCTATCTTAGGATCGAGGATCTTCCATCGGTTGGGGCTGCGACCGCTCAGAAGCTTAGGGAGATAGGCTTCTCCACGATAGAGTCTTTGGCGACGGCGACCATCGCTGAGCTCGCTGCAGCTGGTATAGGCGAGAAGCGGGCGGCTGAGATAATCTCCGCTGCTAGGGAGGCTGTCGAGGTTAGCTGGGTTACAGCTAAGCATCTCGCCGAGCTAAAAAAGGGAGTAGGAAGAATAACCACCGGAAGCAAGGCGCTCGATAACCTGATAGGAGGAGGCGTAGAAACCCAATCGATCACAGAGTTCTTCGGAGAATTTGGAAGCGGCAAATCCCAGCTCTGCCACCAGCTCGCGGTAAACGTCCAGCTCCCACCCGAGAAAGGCGGGCTAAACGGAGCGGCATTATATATCGATACCGAGAATACGTTTAGGATCGAGAGGATAGTCCAGATGGCCAAGCACGTCGGATTAGACCCGGATGAAGCATGCGAGAGGATAATCTACGCCGAGGCTTATAATAGCGATCACCAAGTCCTCCTACTCGAGAAAGCCGACAGAGTGATCAAGGAGAATAATGTAAGGCTCATCATAATAGATTCACTAACCTCCCACTTCAGAAGCGAATACGTCGGAAGGCAGAATCTACCCGAGCGCCAGCAGAAGCTAAACAAGCATATGCATAAGCTATTAAGGCTCGCTAGAGCATTCAACGCGGCGGCCGTCGTTACGAACCAGGTTATGGCGAGGCCTGATGAATTCTTCAGCGCCATGGCGGTTCTCCCAGTCGGAGGCCATATCGTAGGCCATACAAGCCATACGAGAATATACCTGAGGAAAGCTGCTGGAAAGAATGTGAGGATCGCGAGGCTCGTCGCAAGCCCATACCTACCAGAAGGAGAAGCATTATTCAGGATAACCGAAAACGGGATAGAGGATCTGGAGGAGGCTGAATGAACCCCCAAAGCAAGAGAGCTGTAAAAAACTTTTTCACGCTCCTCTTCTCAGGCAAGCTCAGTAAAGCGGAGGAAACGCTAAAAAGAATCAAGAAGAGGCTGGATCAGGAAGATGAGGGATACTATAAAGCGCTCTACGGAATCTACTACGCATACATATCCGATGATAGAGATTCCTACCTCTTCCAGCTCTGGAGAAAATACTTAGACGGAAAAGATAAATCCATGCTAAAAAGATCCTTCACGGAATTATTGAAAGCCTCCTATGATCCGCCTAAAGGCTTCATCCAAGCTTGGCTAGACTTGATAGATATGATGGATTCCCTGCCGACCCCCCATAAGCTTGAGAAGAAGAGCGGCTAGATCGGCTAGCCTAAATTGAAGTAGTTTAGGATCTTCTCCGCGACGGCTTCTCCGGTAAAGCCGAAATCCTTCATTAGATCCTTATACGGCGCGGATTTTCCAAATCTCTCGATGCTTATTACCAGCCCCTCATCGCCCACATACTTATACCAGCAAAGCCCTACGCCAGCCTCGATCGCAACCCTCCGCTTAATCGATCTAGGTATAACCTTCTCACGATACTCTTTATCCTGCTTCTCGAATAGCTCGAAGCATGCCATATTCACGACCCTCACCTTCAGCCCCCGCTCCTCCAAGATCTTCTTAGCCTCTAATGCTACATGAACCTCGGATCCCGAGGCTATTATCAGGATATCCGGCTCCCCCTCCGAGTCTGCGAGGATATATGCGCCGCGCCTAATACTGTCGGCTGATGGGTAAATGCTTCTATCTAAGACTGGAAGGCTTTGCCTAGTCAGGATTATCGCGGTCGGGCCATCCTTCCTCTCGATCGCTATATCCCATGCCACCGAAACCTCGTTTGCATCGCATGGTCTTATAACCCATAGATTCGGTATAAGCCTGAGCGATGAAAGCTGCTCGACCGGCTGATGGGTTGGCCCGTCCTGCCCTATCCATAGCGAGTCATGGGTGAATACGTAGATTACTTGAAGCCCTGCCATCGCGGCGATTCTAATCGCCGGCCTCATGTAATCGGAGAAGACTAGGAAGGTTCCTCCATAGGGGAGTATTCCTCCATGATATGCCATCCCATTCATTATAGCTCCCATAGCATGCTCTCGAACGCCGTAATGGATGTTCCTGCCGAGAGGATTATCCGCTTGAAAATCTCCAAATCCCTCGAGATAAGTATTCGTCGACTCGCTTAGATCCGCTGAGCCTCCTATCATTAAGGGGAGATAGCTTGCTATGGAATTCAGCACCCTGCCGCTCGCCTTCCTCGTCGCCATGGGCTCCGCGAATCTCGGTAGATGCTTCTTGTACTCGCTTCCCCAATCCCTCTCAAAGGCTCTGACTAGTAGATCCGCTAGCTCGGGAAATCTCTCCCTATATCTCTCGAATTGCTTCTTCCATTCAGCCTCCCTCTTCTCGCCCTCCTCAATCTTCCTCCTCCTATACTCCCAAACCTCCTCGGGGACGTAAAATTCCTCAAGAGGCCAGCGGAATCTCTTCTTAGTCTCGGCCGCCGCCTCCTCGCCCAGCGGGGCTCCATGAACCTTACAGTTGTCTTGTAGCGGGCTTCCATAACCGAGATGCGTTCGAACGGCTATGAAGGATGGTCTAGACTTCTCTTCCTTAGCCTTTCTAATCGCCTTCTCTAAGGCATCCAGATCATAGCCTTCCTCGACGTTCTGGACGTGCCAGCCGAACGCCTCAAACCTCTCGAGCACGTTCTCAGACCATGCTAGGGATGTTGGGCCATCTATTGAAACCCTGTTATTATCCCAGATGACTATAAGCTTATGAAGCTTGAAATGTCCTGCTAATGCTCCTACCTCGCTCGAGATACCCTCCATCAGATCTCCATCGCTCGCCAGCACGTAGGTATAATGATCTATTATGTTGAATCCGCCTCTATTGAAGTAGCTTGAGAGATATTTCTCGGCGATGGCCATGCCAACCGCATTCCCGAAACCTTGTCCGAGGGGGCCTGTGGTGGTCTCGACTCCCGGGGTTAATCCGTATTCCGGGTGGCCTGGCGTGATGCTATTCAATTGCCTAAACTGTTTAAGATCTTCTATTGTGATGTCATAGCCGTTTACGAAGAGGGTTGCATAGAGCATGGCGCTCGCATGGCCTGCGGAAAGCACGAATCTATCCCTATCGATCCATCTAGGATTCTTCGGATTGAACTTGAGGAATCGATCGAAGATCAGGTATGCTATATGAGCTGCTCCAAGAGGCATGCCCGGATGACCGGACTTAGCACGCTCTATCTGATCTATGCTTAAGCATCGGATAGTGTTTATTATGACCTCGTCAAGCTTTCGACTCATCCCTGAAAATTGGGAGAGAACCTACTTTAAACTGTTTTTCTTGGATGTGGATCGGTCTAGAGCATGAGGTTGTAGATCATTATTAGGGTTATCAGCCAGCTGGCGGCATAGGTTGCCGCCCCGCTTAGATATAGGTTCCTGCCGAGCCTGCTCCTCTCTTCAGCGGATAGGATGATCCTGAGGATGATCGCCGATAGCATGTAGGCTACCACCATTATGAGGACTCCTACTAGGATCGTTGGCTGATAGAGCTTAAAATATGCTGTGATTATCCCCATGATTATCCCGCCGACGAACCTCCCCCAGTAAAGCTTATCCTCGAGTTTCAAGCTTATCACCCAATCCTTTTAGGCTCGATCTTTTATGAATTGGGTGAAGGCTTGTTAAAAAGCATGCCTCCGTACTAGGTTTAGGTGGCTGGATTGGAGTCCGCATCCTACTTCGAGCTCAGGAGAATCCTAAACGAGATACGCGGCCGACTTATAGATGCTAGAGTATCCAATCTTTATCATCTTGAGGATGACTCGATCATACTCAAGCTCAGATCGGAAAAATTTGCAGGAGAGCTTAGGATAATCCCCGGCCGCTTTCTATACTTGGTTGAGGGCTTCTATGAAAAGCCTATGGAGCTCAGTCAGAAAGGTAGGCTCATGCGTAGCTTCGTCGAGAATTCTAGGATAATCGATGTAAAGCTTATCGAGGGAGAGCGGATAATGATAATGGATCTTGATAGGAGGGGTTCTAGGCTTAAGCTCGTATGCGAGTTCCTGCCGAAGGGGACGATATTGATCCTAGATCAGGATGATAGGATTCTGGCATGCCTGCATAAGCTTGAGATGCGTGATAGAAGGATCGCGCCCGGAGAAAAATACGTCCTACCGCCTGCGAAACCCGCTCCATCGGAGGATGATCTGAGAAAGCTCATGAAGAGCCTGTCTCCTAGAAGAAGCATAGTATCAGCCTTGGCCTCGGAGCTGAGGCTCGGCGGAAGATACGCCGAGGAAATACTTCGTGAAGCCGGAATAGATTTCTCGAGAAAGGTTCGAGATCTATCAGAGTCCGATATCGAAAAGATTATCGATTCTGCTCAAAGGATCTTTAAGCTAATCGAGGAGGGAAAACCCGTAATCGCATACTCGCCTCAAGGAGACGTCCAACCACTACCCTATCCGATGAGGATATTCGAGGAGAAGGGGTGGAGGCTCGAACTAGCCGAGAGCCTAAACGACGCGTATAGGATCGCCTACGAATACTGGCTCGCCAAGAAGCTTGAAGAAGAGCGGAGGAAGGCGATAGAGGAAAAGGCTAGAGAGATAGAGAGGAGGGTTCGCGAAAAAGAGTTTTCGGCGAAAAGGCTTCTATCGGAATCATCGGCATTAAGAAGCCTCGCGGAAAAGCTCTTCAAATACTCCGCGATCCTTGAATCGATTAAGAATAATCCAGAGCCTAAGCAGATCGATGACATTAAGATAGTTCCGAAGCCGGAGAAAAGACTCCTGCTAGTCGAATCTGGTGAGCATAAGATCGAGCTAACGCTCAACGAATCGCTAATGAAGCAGATTTCAAGCCTCTATGATAAGGCAAAGAAGGCTGAAGCCGCTGCGAAAAAGCTTCTAGACGAGGCGGACAAGCTTTCATCAAAGCTTAAAGCCCTGAAGAGAGAATCGGAGGAGGTTTTGGAGGAGGCGCTTCTAAAGGTCTCAGCGCATATCAAGCCGAGCAAGGGGAGATGGTATGAGAAATATCGATGGTTCATTTCCTCAGAAGGCTTCCTAGCGGTAGCCGGAAAAGATGCCTCAAGCAATATCTCGCTGCTAAAGAAGCATTTAGAGCCTGATGATCTGGTCTTCCACGCGGAGATTCGAGGCGCGGCAGTAGTAATTCTGAAGAATGGGAAGAACTCGGGCGAGATCTCTAGGAATGAGGCAGCCCAATTCGCCGCAGTCTATAGCAGGGCGTGGAAGGATGAGCTAAGGCTCGTAACAGTATATTACATCACCCCCGACCAGATATCCTTCGAGCCTCCCCCAGGCCACTATCTACCAAAAGGAGGCTTCATAATCAAAGGAAAGCGCACATACCTCCAAGCAAGATTAGAGCTAGCGATAGGGATAACACGCGACCTAGAGCTGATATACGGTCCTCCAAGCGCTGTGCAGGCGAGGGCTGAAAAGTTTGTCAAGATCGAGCCTGGAAAGATTTCCGCCAGCGAGCTCTCGGAGAAGATCGCTCAGAAGCTATTCTCCGGCTTTGAGTTGAGTTCGAGGGAGCTGAGAGATTTGAGGCAGTTTATAGCTGAGCTAATACCGTATGGAAGGGGTAGAATCGTCGATGAAGATGTAGTTTAAACTTTAAAAGCCATCTAATCGAGCTTAACATCGGTAGTGAGTAGGCTTGAGGATAACCGACGAGGTCTTGGTGCGCGAGGTAATGTCTAGTCCCGTGATCGAGAGCAGCGAGAATGAGACAGCTGAGGAAGTTGCTAAGAAGATGATGAAGTATAAGGTCGGGGCTGTGATCGTAACATCAAAAGACGGCTCCCCGAGAGGAATAATCACGAAGACTGATCTGGTCGAGAAGGTCATAGCAGTAAATCTTAAGCCGAGCGAGGTAAAGGCGAAGGATATAATGAGCACACCCCTCCAAACGATCGAACCCGAAGCTAGGATAGAGGACGCCCTAAGGAAGATGAGCAAGCTCGGGATAAGCAGGCTCGCGGTAGTCTACAAGAATAGGCTAAGCGGCCTAATAAGCATCAAGGACATACTTCAAGTCACGCCGGAAATTCTCGAGATAGTGAAGGAGCATATGAAGATAATGGGATTATCGCTCCCGAGGAGTAGTGAGGGCTATCTAGAGGGGTATTGCGATGAATGCGGAGAATGGTCGGATATGCTATTGAACGTGGATGGGAGGTATCTATGCGAAGACTGTAGGCTGGAGCTTATCCGAAGAGGTAGAGGAGAGAGATGATTAACGTCGTATTGGAGCATGGGGTTACCGAGGCTTTAGTGTTAAATATCTGGGATGCTCACCTCATCCTAACCTAAAATGTCGCCAAAGCTTAAGCTAATCTCGTTTGACGCATGGAATACTCTTCTAAGGCTCGACTTGATAACCGAGAGTATAGCGGCTGGAATAGGAAGCCTGCTGAACATCGACTCTCGAAGCGTTTGTAGAAAAATGATAGAGACCTATGAGGAGCTTAGGAGGAAATGGCTTTTGGGAGAGCTTGAGGAGCAATCAATCCTTAGGATAGCTCAGGCCGCTCTCGCAGATAACCTAGACACCTCGCCTGATCTAATCTCCAGAGGAGTGGCGAGGGGCGCGGCCATGCTGGATCCAAGGAAGGTCGTATATCCTGAGGTGAGGGAGGTCTTGGAGAACCTCTCGGATAGGTTCTGCTTGGTCGTGATCAGCAATGTCTTCTATTGGCCGGGAAGCTATACCAGGCTTATCTTAGAGAAGGCGGGCTTAGCAGGGTTCTTTAAGGCTCAACTCTATGCTGATGAAGTAGGCTTATCCAAGCCTGATAAGAGGATCTTCATAAAAGCCTCTCTCCTATGCGGAATCGATCCAGAATACTCGATTCACGTCGGCGATAGCTTGGCCGAGGATATCGGCGGCGCCCTATCAGCAGGTATGAAGGCAGCCTATCTGAGGAGGGGTTCTGGAAGATTTCAGGTGATGAGAGAGCTGGGTCTAGCCTTGATCTCGGATCTAACCCAGCTTGAGAGGGCGATAGAACTGCTCTCCGAGGAGCAAATCTAAAAAGTGGGCGATCCAAATCCTAGAGTAGCGTGAATTAATGTCTCGCACCTCTCCTCGATTCATAGTCGATGCGATGCTTAAGAATCTGGTTTCATGGCTCAGAATACTGGGCTATGACGCCATCTACTGGAATGGAGATGATCAGGAGATATTAAGGCTGGCGAAGGAGAAATCGGGCATGATCCTGACCATGGACAGAGGATTGGCGGCAGCCGCCTTACGCAGGGGACTGGACGTGATATTGCTACGAGAGAATAACGTCGTCAAGATTTTGGCCGACCTAGCCTCGAAATACGGCCTCAGCCTAGACTTTAACCCAAACTCGACTAGATGCCCAATCTGCAACCACCCCCTAACCCTCGAGCATAGAAATGATCGAGAAGAATGGATCTGCAATAACTGCGGTAAAAGATACTGGAAGGGATCTCACTGGAAAAATATAAGTAAGACCCTTGAAGAAGCTCGAAGGCTCGCTAGCAGATCCCCGGATGGAAAGAAGTAAATAATGATGAGGAGACTTCATCTCTGGTGCTCTAAAGTCATGGAGCCTCTAACCCTCGATGAGGGCATATATCTTGTAAGGCTCGCCAGAAAGACCATCGAAGTATCTCTCTCGGAGAAGATTCCAGCACCTCCAGAAAACCCTCCTGAGAAGCTTAAGAGGAAGCAGGGAGTCTTCGTAACCCTAAACACCTATCCAGAGAAGGAGCTTAGAGGATGCATAGGAGTCCCCCTACCAGAATATCCCCTGGTTGAGGCGACTATGAGAGCTGCTATAGCCTCAGCAACCGAGGATCCAAGATTTCCCCCAGTCTCGCCGAACGAGCTATCGAAGATAGTCGTCGAGGTCAGCGTCCTAACACCCCCAGAAGAGATAGAATTCTCAGATCCGAAAGAACTTCCAAACCTCATCAGGATAGGCGTTGACGGGCTCATAATCGAGTCCGGGGGGTTCAGCGGCCTCCTACTACCACAAGTTCCAGTAGAATTCGGCTGGACTCCAGAAGAATATCTAATGAACTTATGTCTAAAAGCCGGGCTTCCATCGACCTACTGGCTAACTGGCAAGATCAAGCTCTATAGATTCACGGCTCAAATATTCGAAGAAGAATCTCCAGGAGGCAGGATAATCGAGAAGAAGCTTCAAGCCAAGTAATCTACTCCTCAAATCAATACGCTATGACTCCAAGGATACACTTTGGAGTATGCGGTATAGGCTATGGCCACGCATCGAGATCAGCAATACTGGCTAGAGAGTTTATGAGAAGAGGCTGGAGCGTTTCCATATCATCCTATAAGGATGGGCTACGCTATCTAAAAGCATCCGGGATCGAGGCAAAATATTCTCCAGAAATCTCCTATGGAATCCTCCCCGAAGGTAAGGTTAGCATAAAGATGACGATCTTCAGGAACATACTCCTGCCGATAAGATTCCTCGAACAGCTATCCTACGAATTGAATTATATCGAGGACGCCGATATAGTAATCTCGGACTCTAGGGCTTCAACAATTCTTGCGGGAAAGTTTTCCGGTAAGCCCGTATTAACGATCCTAAACCAATTCAATATCAGGGTAGAGTATCCGCGTCATAAGAGGATAATCGAGCTTGTCGAAGCATTAGCTCAAGCGCCCAGCCATGTATGGATGCTGAGCGATGAGATCTTGATAGCGGACTATCCGCCGCCATACACGATATCAAAGCATAATCTCGTAATCCCGGAGAGAGTCTTGGATAAAACGAGGTATATAGGGCCGATAATGGAGCGTTCAAGAAAATACGCTAGCTCGAAGCACATCTACGAAAAATATGGGCTCGTCGAAGGATCAAATCCAATAATCTTCTATCATGCTTCTGGGCCAAGTTATGAGCGGAGGATCTTGACGAACATGATCCTGCCGATCCTCGAAAAGCTCTCGAAAGATTATCAGATCATCGCCACTCTTGGAGGGGACGATCCTCCTAAGAATATTAAAGGGGTTCACGCATTTTCCTGGGTTGAGGATCCGGGTGAATTGTTCAGCATAGCTGATCTCGTGATCTGTAGGGCTGGTCAGACGACTCTGGCGAAAGCCCTAGCCTATGGGAAGCCTGTGATAACTATCCCGATACCGGCTCATGGCGAGCAGCTTGGAAATGCCTGCTCGATAATGCAGGTCGGCGCCGGAGTACTCCTCCATCAAGAAAATCTTTCGCTAGAAACGCTTAGATCGGCCATCGAGAAAATAATTTCTGATAAATCGTTCCTCGAGAAAGCAGGGGAATACCGCAGGCTCGTAGAAAAGCTTAATTCGGTGGAGTATGTCTGTTCGAGGATACTTGAGCTAGTAGGTTAGGGACGCTTGATCCGGCTTCCTGATGCTCCTTAAAAAGAAATATTTATCTCATGGGATCGAGATATTCAGCCTAGGAAGGTGGTAGATGAGTAAACGCCCCAAAATCTCCTCCTCCGTTACCCCTGAGATGATAATGGGTATCGTTGACGTCATCTACGATTATGGTAGCAAGGCGGATCTAGCTAGGATAGCGATAAACCTTCAAAGCGATGTCGACGACCTGCTGCCAGTCGTGGATGTTGCGGAGGCTCTAGGTCTTATCAGAGTCGAGAATGGAGATATATCCCTAACGGATTTGGGGAAGAAGTTCGTCAAGGCTAGACCAAGCCAGAAGAAGCTTATCCTCAGAGAAGCCCTAAGAAAGGTAGAGCCGTTTGCAACCGTGTTCAAGCTTATAGAATCGAGGAAGGAATTTACGGCCGAAGACCTCTTCGAGGAGCTCTCGAACATAAGGGAGCTTAGCGAGGAGTATAGGAATCCTGAGGAGATCCACCACATGCTACTAGAATGGCTCTTATTCACGGAGATGGTTGATTACAACGGGGATGAGAAGAAGTTTATCGTTAAGAGGCTTTAGCTCAGCAGGGTATAGATCTCATCCACGTATCTATAGAACTCTTCACTACGTCGAGATCTCGGCCTCTCCAGATCTATCTTAACCTCTCCCGCAACCTTAACCGGCCTCTGGGTCAAGACTATAACTCGATCGCATAGCTCGACGAGCTCCTCTATATCGTGGCTAACGATTACGACAGAGCTTGGTGGAAGGCTCTGATTCTGCCAGAGGGTCTCGATCTCCCTCCTGAGAGATATCGCGGTTAATGGATCTAGATTGCTGAATGGCTCATCCATTAGGAGGAGGTCTGGCTGGGATACTAACGCTCTCGCCAAGGCGACTCTAGACTTCATCCCACCGCTAAGCTCAGCCGGGTAAGCCGACTCAAACCCGATCAAACCAACCATGTCGAGGAAGACCTTCGCACGCTCAATCTTCTCCTCCCTACTAAGCTCCTTCTCGTGAATTAAGGCAAGCATAACGTTCTCGAGAACGGTATACCATGGGAAAAGCGCTGGATTCTGGAACATCACAGCGATTCTAGGCGTCGGTCTTTCGAGAGGCTTTCCCCTGAAAAGCACCACACCGCTCTCAGGTTTTAGAAGCCCGGCCATGATCCTTATCAAAGTGCTTTTCCCGCAGCCGCTCGGCCCGGCTATTCCGAGGAATTCTGCATATCTGACTTTCAGCGAGAGATCGTTGAATACTT
>CAYNFG010000006.1:0-41973 GCA_964396455.1 uncultured Nitrososphaeria archaeon
CATATCGCAGCCCTCCTAACCTATGTCGCTTTTGCTAAGCGTGGGAAGCTCGCAGCCCTAGCCCCAGACTGCGGCGGGTACATGGGGAATGCTCCCGAGAAGCTCCCAGACGTGATATCGGCCGAGGTGATCTATCTGCCAGGTATCAAGGAGCTGCTCCTACCGGATCCGGAGAGGTCTATAGAGGTGATTAGGGCTGAAAAGCCTGATCTCGTAGTCCTAGGTGGAAGCTATATGCTATTCCCTCACCCGGTTAAGGAGCTGGCCGAGGCAGTCCATGAATATGGTGGAGTCCTAGCCTATGATGGATCGCATGTCCTAGGTCTGATCGCCGGCGAAACCTTCCAAGACCCGCTAAGAGAGGGGGCGGATATACTCTTCGCATCAACCCATAAAACGTTCCCAGGCCCTCAGGGAGGCCTCATCCTAACCAATAATGAGGAGATCTACAAGAGGCTCTTCGATAACATCTTCCATAAGATCGCTGATAATGTTCATTTCAATAAGATCGCGGCGCTTGCCGTATGCTTTGAGGAGATGCTGAGATATGCTAGGCAGTATGCGAGAAAGATCATCGAGAACGCGTACGAGCTTGCGAGGAACCTCGACGCTCTTGGAATCCCCGTTAAGGCGAAGGAGCATGGATTCACCAAGTCTCATCAAACCATATTGGATATACCGGATCGCGAGACCAGAATAGCTTTACGAGATAGGCTTGAGGAATGCGGGATAATATCGGATGCCGACCTTAGGCTCGGCGTATCCGAGGTGACTAGAAGGGGGATGGGGAAGAGGGAGATGGCCAGAATAGCAAAGCTCGTTAAGAGAGCCTTCGACAACGAGGATCCAAAAAAGGTTAGAAGAGATGTTCAGCAGCTCGTCAGAAGATTTAGAAAGATAAAATTCTGCTAGATAGTCTCTCGAAAATATCATGATGAATACTGCGAGACTAGCATAGGCATGCTGGCTGGGATAGCAATAAATACCCGGAGGCTAGAGGATACCTTTGGTTAAACCTCGAGGTGGTATGATTGAGGAGAGAGTTGAGGAGAAGGCTTGAGCTCGCGGATAGCTTTGGAGAGGTTTTCAAGGTGGTTAAGAGCGCTGTTCAGGAGGTTTTGGGGGTTAGGCGAGCCGGTCTAGAACTCATATTAATGGATCTTCCGGATAAGGTTGGTGCATTACATCAGGTCGGATCTAATGCCATTATAATGAATAGGAGGTATCTGGAGGCGCTGCTAAAATCGGCTAAGGATAAGCTTGAGATAAACTCATACATCTTCTCGATCCTACTCCACGAATATCTTCACAGTCTCGGAATTTTAGATGAGGATGAGGCAAGGATGCTTTCGCTAAGAGTCATTAGAGAGACCTTGGGAGAGGATCATCCTGCCTACAGGATAGCTGTTAGAGGATTGGATAAGCTGGACTCGATGCTAGGGCAGGAGGTGGGCGCAGGTGAGGCTGATGCCGAGCTGGTCAAGGATTTCGACACGGATAACACGCAGTATATCGGCTAAGCTCCGTATCTGGACGCGAGGATAAGGGGGCATGCTTAGCAAGTTTATAGGATGCATGCTTTCGGCAGCCCTAGGCGATGCCCTCGGAGCCTCATTCTATCGCCCAAGAGATGGAACATTATGCTATACCGATGATACGGCCATGATGATCGTCCTAGCGGAGACGATAATCGAATGCGAGGGAGAAATCGATCCGGAGAGGCTCGCCTGGAAATTCGTTGAAGCATATGAGCGGGAGCCTTGGAGGGGATATGGCCCGGGGCCTCCGAGGATATTTAGGCTGATTAAGCGGGGGGAGGGGTTGCTTGAGCTTGATAAGAGGCTGTATCCCGGAGGATCCTACGGTAATGGCGGCGCCATGAGGATTGCTCCCGTAGGACTCTTCTATCATGATGATCTCGGGAGACTTAGAGAGGCTGTCGAGAAGGCTTGCAAGCCAACCCATAACCATCCATTAGCCGTCGAGGGAGCTTTGATCGAGGCTGCTACAATAGCCTACGCCGTAAAACTAGACTACGATAAGCCTGCCAACGCAGTCGAACTCGTCGAAAAGCTAATCGATCTAGGTTTAAGCGCAGTCTATCGGAAAAAGCTCGAGATAATTCCCCAGCTCCTCGAGATAGATGCATCCAGGAGGATTGTTGTGAGACAGCTGGGAAATAGCGTCGAAGCCTATAACTCTGTTCCGACGGCGATCTACTGCTATCTTAGAGGCCAGGAACCTATGAACACTATACGATATGCGATAAGCCTCGGAGGGGATAGGGATACTATAGCATGCATGGCGGGAGCCATCGCCGGAGCCCATCGAGGGGTTGAGAAGATTCCAGCCGAATATCTCGATAGGCTTGAGAATAGGGGGAGGATAGAGTCTCTCGCGAGAAGTCTTTACGAGCTTAAGAGAAGGCTTGAGAAAGGCTAGGATTAAAAGATAGTGATATCCTAGTCATACTCCGGCCAAATCCTAGAGAGAAGATCATATTTTCGAGGCGATTTTCAGAAGTTAGGATGGCATGAGCTTAATCGCTCACATGGCTGACGTTCATCTAGGCTACTCCCAATACGGGCTTAGCGAGAGAGAGCAAGACGTCTATGAGGCTTTCGAGGAGGCAGTCCAGCTCATCCAAAAAGAGCATGCCAAGATCCTCTTAATCGCTGGAGATCTCTTCGATTCCCCGAGACCACCTATAAAGGCCTTGATGAAGGCTAGAGAATTACTCCAGCAGCTTAAGGCTCGGGGAGTTGAAATCTATCACGTAATAGGAGATCATGAGATTCCGCGAAGAATCGGAGACCTGCCGCCAACAGCGATTCTGGAGGGAGTTTCAAAACATATTGGATTGAGGAATGCGGAGGCTGGAGAGGATATCCTGCTAACCGGGCTTGACAGGATTAAGCCCAGCATGAAGAACGAGGCATTCGATAAGCTTAAGCTACTAGCCGAAGAAGCTAGGAGAAAAGCCGGTAAAAGAATCATGGTAGCCCATATACCGCTTAAAGGTCCCGAGAGCGCTCTAAGGAAGCTGCCCAAAGGATATAGCTACTACGCCCTAGGCCATGAACACGATAGAAAAACATTCTCGATTAATGGTGCTAAGGCGGCATACCCCGGCTCCATAGACATATTCTCAACATCCGAAATAAGCGGATGGGAGAAGAATGGTAAAGGATTCCTGTTTATAGATTTCTCGACCTCAGAGCCGATAATACATGAGATAAATCTAAGCTCCATCAGACCTCAAAAGCTTCTAAGCATAAAAGCCAGCGAGCTCGAAAAAGTATTAAGAGAGGTCTCCAGATGGAGCCTCTCCCAGAAAAAGAAGCCCATAATCCACTTCAAGATATATGGCGGATCGATCGATAGGCGGAGCATCCTGAGAACCCTAGAAGATGAGCTTACGGGGAAAGTCCTCTACTATAGGCATGAGCTTATCGAGGAAATCAAAGAAATCGAGCCGACCGAGGAACCCTCTAGAATAGATCTGAGATCGATACTTATGGAATATCTTTCCGCAAGAAATCTTGACAGGTCCGGGATAGAGCTTGCACTCTCAATCTACGATGCTTATGTCAGTAAGGGGTTGGAGGAGGTTGAGAGGATAATTCTAAAGCGGGCAGAGGAGGTCGAGGGGAATGCTAATCCATAAGATCAGGCTCGTAAATTTCATCTCCCACAAGGATACGGTCATAGAGTTATCCCAAGGACTTACAGCCATAATCGGGAGAAATGGAGCTGGCAAAACCTCGATCCTCGACGCGATTTCATACGCATTATTCAAGGAGCATAGCAGGGGGAGGGAAGAAAACCTCATTAATAGAAGAGCGTTTTCAGCCCAAGTCCAGCTATTATTCAGCTCTAATGGGAGAAGCTATGAGATAACTTGGAAGATAGAGCGGGGAAAAAGAGCGTTAGCGGTCCTAAAGGATGCGCAAAGCGGATCACCCATTCTCGTGGATGCCGGAGAGCGAACAGTAATACCGGAGATGGAGAGAATACTAGGGATAAGCCGAGACGTATTCCTGAACGCAGCATACATCAGGCAGGGAGAGATCGCAGAACTTCTCAAAGCAAGACCAGCTGAAAGAAAGGAGCTGATATCAAAGCTCCTCGGAATAGAAGCCTTAGAAAAGATCTGGGAGAGCTTGAGAACACCGATAAAAATTCTAGAAAACAGGCTTGAAAGACTTCGCGAAAAAGCCGGCCGAGAACCCGAGCTGAGAAGAACGCTAGAAGACCATTCCAGCCAATTACTAGAGCTTCAAAAGAAGCTAGAATCGGAGAGAGTGAAGCTAAAAGATCTCGAAGACAGGCTTAAGGAGGTCGAGGAGAGGATTAAGGTCTTAGAGGAGGAGAGGAGTAGGATTGAGGGGCTTCGCGAAGCACTCTCCAAACTAGAGAGGCTTATCGATAGCAAGAGAAGGGAGCTTGATAATGCTAGAAGGGAATTGGAGATAGTAGAGGGGGCTGAAGAGAAGATCCGCAGGCTAGACGAGGTGAAGATGGAAAGGGAGAGGCTCAGAAGGGAGGTCGAGGAGATTCGAGAAGAGATATCGAAGCTTAAGATCCTGAAGAGCGGGGAAGAGGATATCAGGAGAAGGATTGACGATGTCTCGGATGAGGTAAGATCGCTTAAAGGCTTCATCTCAGAAAGTCTTAGGAAACTGGAAGAAGCTCTCCAATCCGGCCCAGTCGAGGTGGAAGAGTTTTCTGAAAAGCTTTCATCAGCTTTAGATGAGTATGGTGGAGAGAGGGAGAGGCTTAGGGAGCGTATAAGTAGGCTTATGGAGGAGATTGGAGAGCTTCGAGGCAGGAGAGAATCTCTGCTAAATCATCTGGAGGAGCTTGAGGCAGGTGGAGCGGTCTGCCCCCTCTGCAAGAGGCCGATGGATGAGAGGCATAGGGAGAGAGTCTTGGAGGAGATTAGAGGCGAGCTCGAGGAGGTCGAGAATAAGATCAGGATCCTAGAGGTTGAGAGGGATGAGCTTAAACTAGATCTCGAGAGAGTCAATTCGATTCTAGATGAGCTTGGTAGGCTGGATAGGGAAAGGTTCGAGGAAGCGGTCATTAAGATTAGGTCGCTCGAATCGGAGCTCTCGGAGCTGAAGAGGCTTTCGGAGGCGGCGAAGCACGCTAGCAGCGAGCTGGAGAAGCTTGAGGAGAAGCTCGAAGAAAAGCTCTCAAGATTGAGGAGAGTCGAGGAGGAGTTAATCGAGCTAGAGAGAGGAAGAGGATTGATCGAGACGCTGGGATCAGCCGAACTCCTCAGGAGAAGGATTAATGGGCTTATCTCCGAGATAGCCGAGCTGGAGAATAAGAAGAAGTGGATGGAGGATAGGATAAGTAAATCAGGCTATAGTCTAGGAGAATATGAGAAGCTTAGGAGAGAGGAGAACGCGATTCTAAAGGAGATTGGAGATTTGAAAGCCGCTATATCATCCATAATCCAGAAGATGGAGAATCTCGAGTCTGAGAGGAAGAGGTTGGAGAAGGAGCTCGGCGAGGCGGAGGAGGCGTCGAGGAAAGCTAAAGCCCTAGAGTCTTATATCAGGCTACTCAAGACCATTCGAGAATGCTTTAGCAAGGATGGAGTCCAGAGATATGCAAGGACCTTAGCGAAAAAGAGCATCGAATACTATGCTAAGAGATTCCTCCAGTTCTTCAGCCTGACTTATAGCGATCTAAGGCTCGACGAAGATTACAATGTATATCTCTACGGCCCGCTTGGAGAGCAAACTATAGATTCGCTGAGCGGTGGTGAGAAAACAGCAGTCGCTTTATGCTTAAGGCTGGGTATTGCCGCAGCCTTAACGGGGAATCGAATTAGGTGCATTCTAATGGACGAGCCAACAACCCATCTAGACCCAGAAAGAAGAAGAGAGCTTGTTAAGCTTTTGACAAACTTCAAAGGCGAGAAAGGACTTATACCCCAAACGATAATCGTTACCCATGATCCTGAAGTGGAGCAGGCGGCAGATCAGGTCTACCATGTAACCCTTAGAAAAGGGTACTCTCACGTGAAGAGAGTTTAAAAGTTTAATTTCATACATGATAGTCCTGATTTTACGAGAAGCAGATAGCCGCCTGATAGACCCTGTATTTCAGGAAGTCTCTTCCAGCCCATCTTGAGTCTGGCGGATTATCTGGATACTCCTCAGGAGGATATCGAGCGATGTAATGCTCTTTGGTTTTACTAACAGGCTCTAAGACTAGGTCATCCTCGTCCACGATCCAGCCTCTATAAGCTATCCGAACGCAGTTCGATTTCATCTCCCTAACGAGATAAAGCTCAGCTTCTATGGATTGCCATGGGTCAAGCCTCTCAGCAAAGAGCTCAAGCATGCTGGAATTTATCGGACTTCTTATGCTACCATTATCGCTTATGCCGATCACGCCTATAAACCCACGTAACTTATAGCTCTCCACCTTTGCTCCCTTTAACGCTAAGAAAACACCAGCTGCGAAGTCACCTCTCACGCTAGGCTCACTACTGTTATTGCTCAACCTAACAACGAGCTTGAAGCTTTCCGGAATAAGCCCATCTAACGATGTATTATCACGTACAGCAGTTAGTCCGCCTTCATGCTCGAAGAAGAGTTCGACAACGGGTCTCGGATGAATCGAGTCAGGTCTGGGAGGAAACAATCCAAAACCTTCAAATCCAACACGATATACTAGAAAACCAGCTAAAACAAGCGTAAGCAAAATCAGCAAAATGAAACCTGCCCCCAGCCGCATTTCTAAAATAGCAAAAGCCTCAATCTATATTATGATGTCTGCTATAGAAAAGAATTTGCTGACATAATATATAAGATTTCCTTAGGACTTAACTAAATTGTAAAGATTTATGGAATTTTTGCAAAAAAGTTAATTAACCTCCCCGACCCATTATTATGCATGAGCCTTGAGGATGTCGCTCTAAAGTTGGGCATCTCTAAAGAGATGTTACTGCTAATCGCGGTTGAGGCTGCGATAGTGACAGCGGCAGCTTTAACCGGTGTTCCTGCAAAGAAGATAGGAAAGCTTCCACTTTAAGCTAGGAGACATCAGAAAGGCGATTACCCACATTCTTTTTCTGTATTATCTCAAGTAGGTTCTGAACACCTTTCTCGAATGGGTTTATCCAAGAGCCCTCTTTGTAGAGCTGATATTGGATTGAGAACTTTCCGCTATACTCCATATCCTGGAAGTTCAGCTCGCCCAGCTCTATCGATTCCGTTAGAAACTTAAGTGTTGTGTAGAATCCTATGGACGGAATTATCAGCATAGCAAAATATTCTCCCTTCTCACTTCTCATCTCAGCATAAGTAAAGGGTATGCTGAGCAGAATTTTCCTAGTCTCGTTCTTATAATTTGCCTGAATTAGCAAAGGAGAAACAACAAGTTCTGGGTTCATAAAGGGAACCCATATTATGGCGAACAAGCTTATTAGATTTCGGACGTGCTTGTAATGTTTGCTTATAGTCTGTCGGCTCAGCCTGAACTTCGCGGCAAATCGGTTATATTTGAAAGGTATCACCTGCTCCTGAAGTTCTGCGAGCATCATTAAATCGATTTTATCTATCTTTGGACTTGGATCTGGATACTCAATCATTTCCTGAACTTCGCGGCTTCTCAGCCTGCTCATCCAGTCCTGAGACCAGACCCCTC
Organism: uncultured Nitrososphaeria archaeon; assembly: GCA_964396455.1. Lineage (GTDB taxonomy): Archaea > Thermoproteota > Nitrososphaeria_A > Caldarchaeales > Wolframiiraptoraceae > Wolframiiraptor. The sequence goes on from CAYNFG010000006.1 coordinate 7,669, forward strand.
TAGAGAAATCGAAGAACTCGGTCATGAACGGTAAAAGTCTCATGTAAGCAAGTTTCCTCGCATCAACATTCTCTATCAGTCCAAGAAGCTCCATGGCTTGCAGAAACTCTAGGAAGCTTTTTTCATACTTTGGAGGGATCGCAAATATTGCAAAGAATTTCTTCCCGGTCATCGAGTAAGTATAGTAGTCTAGGTACATTGACTCTCCAAGCAGATCCAGTATTCTTGAGATATGATGAGGGGGGTAGCTGCTCCTAAACTCCACTAGGTATCTTTGAAGACCTAACGCGCCATAGTTTATGGAGGCTCGGACGGAGAGCCCAAGTTTCGGCAGCTTCTTCAGTAGGATGTATCTTACCGTGGAGACCGGAACTCCTGTCGCTCTTGAGATATCTGAGAAACGGGGTCCTACACGCATTAACGCCTCAACGACCTTTTTTACTTCCTCCATCCCCACTTCCCCCGAGGCTTACTAATGTAAGGTTTTAAGTTCGAGGGTAGGCATCTACCTATTGAATCCCTGATTTCAGGAGAACTTAAGGTTATGCATTTTCCACTACTGGTAGCTTTTTTAGAAGGCATAAGAGGGTTCGTCTCGCTTCATCTCCTCCACTTATGAAAGCTCTTGCGAGCTCGTCTGGATTCAACCCGGTCAAAGCGTACTCCTCTATGATGCGTTTGAAGATCAGCTTTAGGAATGTGAAGCTCCCTTCAGCTCCGAAGATAGAGGTCAACGCTCTGTAAAAATCCTGAGGATTATCCAGTAGGAGTTCGTAGGGATCGGCTCCTGAAAGCCTTTTAGAAAGCTGATATTCTAGAACCATTAGCGAACTTCTCCCCACGAATTTCTCGAAGACTTCCCTGAAGAAGCAGGCATAAGTCATCATTCTCCTCTTATCTCCTCCGCGCATTTTACGTCAACAACTAGGAGCCCACTAGATATATATTTTTACAAAAAGTAGACGTCATTTTTGCAAAAATGTAAGTGATAGACAAGCCATTGATAAGAATCCTTTATATATCTTTCCTAATAAGTGAGATGTTGGCCACTATCGGCCCTTATAAGCTAGGGTAAAGCAAGCTTCATGCAGATAAGACTGAATAGTGTATTGAGGGAGGGATTACTAATGGTTAGGGTTTATCCTCCTAAACCCATCTCGTGCGGCATATTCCTCTCATATAAGTGTAACTCGAGATGCAGGCATTGCATGTATGCTTGCTCTCTAAGCTGGAGTGGTGATTGGATTTCAGAAAACGATTTGAAGAAGATTCTTTCCCAGCTTTCCGATAAGATTGTTTCGGCGCCTTATGGGGAGAGAAGCGTTGGAGTTAATTATGGTCTGCATTTTACTGGCGGCGAGCCTTTCCTGAATTATCCTCTTCTAGTTAGGGCGGTTGAGCTTGCCGAGGAGTATGATATACCGTCGGTCTTCGTCGAGACTAACTCCTTCTGGTGCGCTAATCCCGAGACCTGCGAGGAGAGGCTGAGGGAGCTTAAGGAGGCTGGGCTCGATGGAATCCTAATCAGCGTGAATCCCTTCCTAGTCGAGTATACGCCATTCGAGAGGATGGATCTCGCGATAGAGCTTAGCCGCAGGATCTTCGGAGCCAATACTATGGTTTATCAGCTCGAGTTCTATGAGCAGTTTAAGCAGATAGGGCTTCGCGGAACCATGAGCTTTGAGAAGTATCTTGAGGTCTTTGGCTTGGAGGGGCTTAGATGGGTTGAGCTTATTCCTATGGGTAGAGCATGTTATAAGCTGAGAAATCTATTCCGCAGGTATCCTGCCAGATATTTCTTCGATGAGAATTGTCGGTCTAGTCTTTTGAGGGATTGGCATACGCATATCGATAACTATGGCAACTATATCACGGGGTATTGCGGGGGGCTTTCATTAGGGGATGCGAGGAGGCTTGATGAGCTTCTGGAGGAGGGCGTGGATCTCGATGAAAGACCTATTCTAGGATTTTTGATTGAGGGAACTCTTGGGGATTTATACGATTTTGCTGTGAGGGAGTTTGGTTATAGGGAGAGGGATGACGGATATATTTCCAAGTGTGATCTATGCCTGGATATTAGGAGGCATATAGTATTGCAGACCAGCGAGTTTCCAGAGCTTGCTCCAAGAGAGTTTTACATGCGTTTAGAAGATCTCTAGGTTATTGGTATGAGCCTCGTCCGATAATATCCTTCTCCGGTTTCGAGCTTTACTGCATAAAGTGATGTTCTCGGCTTTATCCCATATAGTAGTAGGCATCCATGCTTTCTAGTTAATTTTAGGTGAGTCGTTGCTATCGATGCAAGTCTTTTCGATATCTCTGGGAAGGTTAGCTTATCCACGAGTAGGCTTAATCCCTCATTCCTCCTGGTCCATGCGGATACCCTTGCTACGATCTTTAGGGTTCCCTCATAGCCGTAGTTGAATTCTATGGAGTCCATGCTCATCGCTATTAGCGGCGGTTTTCCGTATTCTTTTAGGAGGTTTTCTGCGGCGTCCTCGAGCTTGTTGATAAACGCGTCCACCCCCTCGCTTGGATCGTATGGGATTATGTTCTGTGGCGGGTTATAGTCTACGGAGTCTACTATTAGGAAGTGTCTTGACATTTTTCTCTGCTCTCCGGTTATTGCATATGCTTCGTAGAATGCGTTTACGTCTCTTAGGCTGCTTCCCATCTCGGGGATCGTTATTATCGGTCTTCCCTTTTGGAGGAATCCCGCTGAATGCGGCCAGGTTATTATCCGATATTGGTCTCGCGTGATTCTCGGATCTATTTCTAGGAGGATTGTTGAGCCTTTTAGATAGCCTCCGAGATAGAGGTCTAGATCTTCTATTCCTGTCGAGTATCTGTTTGGCGGGTCTCGAAGCATTTTCAGGCTTCTGGGATTCTCGATTTTTTGATGTTTGTAGGGTGGGAAGACTTCGAATCCATTTCTTAGGGTGAAGCATGCTCGGTTATTGGGGACTGGCGATCCCCGGAGCTTCTCTATCCTCATTCTTCTTAGGAATTTGTCGTCGATTACGTCTTTCTCGAGTATTATTACCGTCGATGCCACGAATTCCTCGAACCCGTAGCCTATTCTCTTTTCTCCGAAGGGGACTTCCTCGATTAGGATTGTTGTGCAGTTTAGTCCCTTCATTATTCTTGATAGTAGGCTGTGGAGGAATACTCTTAGCTCCCTCGGCTTTCTCAGACCCTGGGCTAGGGCTGTTAGCGAGTCTATCACCAGCCTCTCTGCCCCAAATGTTGCGGCCTCCTCGAGTATCGTCTCGAGCAGCTCTGTTGTCCCGGCCTCCATCAACGTTAGGGTTTCGAAGAATTTGAAGAGGTTCTCCTGCTCGAGCTTCTCGAAGTCGTATCCGACCCGCTTCATGTTTCTCATGAACGTCTCTTTATCCTCTGCTAGTGAGATGTAGACTCCTTTCTCGCCATGCTTTACGGCTCCCCAGTAGAGGAATCCTGCTGAGAACATCGTCTTTCCCGTTCCCGGGCCTCCCGCGACTATCACTAGTTCTCCTTTTGGTAGTCCTCCGACGAGTTCGTCGAAGCCTGGGATTCCCGTCTCTATCATGCTCCACCTCCCCTCGAGTGATAGGATGCGCAGAGTAGGTTGAATAGGAGTGTCCTCGATCCCGGGTCCTCGGCGTCGAGCAGGCTTACTAGATGATCTGGGCTTATGTTCTGGATCTTGTATTCCTTGATTAGGGTTCCTGCGATTATTCTCAGCAATCCCCTCGTGCCGTTTCCGAAGAAGCTTCGAAGACCATCGCAGAATAGTTTTGGATTATCGTAGAGAGCATCGTATGGATCCCTGTTTAAGACCCTTCTTAGATGGAGTTCTAGGATCTTGGAGCCATTCTCGCCGAAGATCGTCCGAATCGCATCCCTGAAAATACCCTTCACTAGCTCCGGGTTTACTGCATCTCTAGTCAATTTTCTCCACTAGTTTCGATCGAATGAAGTTAGATAAAGATTATGACAGGGTCTATTGGGGTCGTAGACCTCAAGTGGCCAAAATAGGAATACTTGGATACTCTCCGGCGGGATACATGTTCTAAGGCTTGGTTTAGAGGCTTGTATGCTCTCGTAAAGGATATATATCGGCTTGCAGAGGCATTCGCCGGCATGAAGAGAATGAATGGAAGTTCTAGGAAGGGGCTATCGCCGCTCCTGGCCATAATCATCGGTCTCGTCGTGACTGTCGTCGCCGGAATCCTCCTAGCCCAGCTATACTTCAGCTACGCAGCAACAATATCAGCAAGACCAGCAGCAAACATCGAATACGTAGATCTAATTGAAAATGGCGATAATGATATACTGGTAATAAGTATAAAGAATACGGGCTCTGTGCCAATAACTCAGGTTAGGTTCGGAGATGCCAGTGGACTTATAGATTCCTATGATGTTACAATAGAACCTGGTCGTGTGAAGAGCATAACGTATAGTGGAGCTCTTACAAATAGTGCAGGAGAGGTGTGGAATGGTAATGTAACAGTGGTCTTCTCCGAAGGGAGCGTTCAAGTATATGCTATCTCGGTAAGATCGAGAACGGCATAATGTAATAACTAGTCTTGGTTGGATCCTTAACAATTTATTTTTGTGCTTGTTTATCTCAACTTCCTCCTACAAAAACCTCCACCTAAGCTCTCTAACCGCTAAGATGAAGTTAGCTATCATTCAGCTCTAAAACGACATAATCATGCCAGAATGAAGATCATCTTGCCGGCCGAAAAACTAAGCTTTAAACTATTATATGTAACTCACTTAGCCTCTTTAAGTAAAAAGCATCTTACTCAGGTCTTCTCCAGACCATTATTCCTTTGTTCTCTGCTTCGCATATTATCGAGTGTTTTAGTTTTCTTAGCTTGAGATATTCGTCTTCTGAGTATAGGTGGAGTTCCAGGTTTGGCAGCCCGATTAGATCCCAGCACAGATCATATACCTCCCTCTTATCCCGCTCCCCCTCATAAACTATGAGGACGTCTACATCGCTTGCAGCCGTCTGCCTCCCAGAAGCATACGATCCGAATAAGATCACACGTTTAAGTGGAAGCTTCCTCGAAAGCTCCTCGGCGCATCTCCTCAATCTCTCGATCAGCTCACCCCTACTGAATCTTGGATAGTAGATCCTCACAGAACTTGACGATTCTTCCCGCATACTCTATCAGCCTCTCGGCCTCGGCCTTAGTGTAAAGCTCGAAGGGGGCGCCCTCAGGATGAGCATTAGGATATCTGGTCGGGATATATGCTTTGTCAAGTTCCTTCGCCAAATCGATAAGCACTCTATCCGGTTTAAGATTTTCAGGTAGAGATGAGAGGAGACCCGCAACCGAGTGCCCGAAAGCTTCAGCCCCAAGCTTCTGGAAAACCGCTTTAACAGCCTTCTCGGCAGCCTGCTGCGCCAGGAAGCAAGCCCATTCATAGAATCCTCCTCTAAGCTGATGCTCAGCCGCCTCAAGGTCTCTCTTTGCCTGTCTAATCCAATCTTTACTCCGCTCAACCATTCTTCTGCAGCTATGATGTAATATGAAAAACTTTTAAATTCTTCACGTAGAATCACGCTTGGGCTCTCCAATTTTCTGGAAAGAGATTTTTATAATTGGCGTCCTGTTTTGTTGGAGGTTAGGGTTGAAGAGGAGTAGGGCCGGCATCTCGGTAATGTTCATGACCTTTATAGCCGTTAGCATCCTCTCGACGATCTTCCTAACCTACTACCTCTACCTAACCCAGCAGAGCTTATCCGCTTCCGAGGCTCAGAGAATCTATGCGGAGGCAGCTCAAGAGAAAATCGAGGTGATCTTAGACAGGAGGGGTCGGACCATCTTGGTGAACAACACAGGCGGAATAGGAGCCGTAATAAGGTATTTAGTCGGCCTCGACAGATCCGGAGCGACCGCAAGCCTTTGGGAGCCACCGAATCCGATCATTGTTCCAGCTGGAGGCTATGTGGTGTTAGTTGACGACGTGAATGCCACCTTCCCCGAGGGAGAGCTATATGTCATGACAGAGAGAGGGAACCTCTTCAAGGCGATTCCAGGAGGATTTCACCTCGAGATCGAGGCATATCCATCCAATATAACTCTCGGCAACGCCTCGTCCACGGTCATAACCCTCAAGCTAAAGGCAGCCCTCCTAGAGACTCCTGAGGAGGGTGTGATCCTGGTGGTGGCAGACCCAAGCGGGTGCATGATGACGAATATAACGACGACCACCCGAATAGACAACATAACATATAGCACAACAACAATAATCGCGGCAAGCAAGACCGAAGAGGGCTGGATATGCGCGAATCCTGGGGTATGGATATGTTGGGATTGGACTTATGTTACTTTTGTCGCCGAGCCCACTACTATGACTGTGGCCGCCGATGTGAGCGCGGTTTATATCACCGAGACCCTAACCCGCTCGGATGAATGGATCGAGCCGCCTGAGCCGATAACCCTCACCTTCACAACGAGGACTAGAACAACGATGACAACGCCTATCACGATAAGCGCGAGAGCACTAGACTACTGGGATGAGAGCGCCCAGTGCTTTATCTGGTTCAGGGTCCTAAACGCGACGAGCGGGAGCAAGCTGGCCGAGGCAGGAGTAAGAGCATCCGCTGGAACAGCGATCGCGACAACAACAGAAACTACTACTGAGACAACCACGCCTACACCCTACGTAGAGATAAACGTCATCGAGGATAACGTAGAAGGTGAATGGAACGATGAGAAAATCATAAACATAGAAGTCATAAGCCATAATGGATACGAGGGAGATGTCACGCTCTCATACTCTGAAAATCCTTCCGACATCATTCATGTTCCTAGTGGGAAGGATTGGGGCTTTAATCCAGATAGGGTTACATTATCCGCAGGAGGATCCGCTTCAGCTACCTTCCGATTCAGAATCAGGGGCAACGGCATTGTAACCATAACCGGATCCGCAGATCCGCCAGCAACGGTCATCTCAGATCAATTTACCGTAACTCTAATTGAGTAACGCCAGTCCATTAAATAGAATGCTTTTAGTTGTTAATAGAACATCTCTTGCAGGAGAGCTTAAATAAGCATGCTGACCCTTGTTTGCTGAGAGGCTTGAAGACACGGGGTAAGGGGTTAAGCGAGCTTCTCTCGGCGCTCATTCTCTTAAGCATTTCCATCGCCGTCGCGTTTCTCCTAGTCTATGCTCTTCCGACGGCGTCTCCGCCCGAGACTAAGCCTTGGCTTAGGCCAACTCTAATAGCAGCTTTTAAAGATTCGGGAGAGATATACCTCTATAATCCTCATTCAGAAAATATTGAGATTATGGAGGTTTGGAGCGGCGGAAGCAAGGTGGAGTTTTGGTGTTGGGATGAAGAGACATATCCTAATCCTGATCAGGATCGTATAATCGAACCTAGAACCTATGAAGTGGTTGTTCTCGAATCGCCTCCAGCATCCTCCTCCGTGCTTATCAGGTTTGATACGGGTGCTTGGATGGAGGTAAGATTTGATTAATATTCTGGGATTCCCGGGGTATATACGGGTTGGCTAAGGCAAGCTCGGCCAGATATATCCGCGTCTTAGGCCTAGCTATGGCTGGGCTGAAACGCTTAAATATTTCAAATTATATCTTTTTGTGTCGGAGAATAGCAGATGTCAGAGAGGTTGTTGCCACCAAGGGAAGCGTGTAAGCGTCTAGGTATTAGCTTCATTACTTTGAAGAGGTGGATATATTCTGGCAAGATTAGAGCAGTAAAGACGCCTTCTGGCAGGTGGATGATACCTGAGAACGAGGTTGAGAGGATTATAGGAGGAAAAACGGAAGCTAGGGAGGTTAGAGCTGTTATCTATGCTCGTGTAAGTTCTTCAGACCAGAAGAGCAATTTAGAGAGGCAAATAGAGTGCTTAACCCAGTACTGCTCTGCAAAGGGATATAAAGTAGTAGATGTTCTGAGCGATGTTGCTAGCGGTCTCAATACTAATCGTAGAGGTTTGCTGAAGCTCTTCGACCACGTGGTAAACAAACAAGTAGATGCTGTTGTGGCTACCTACAAGGACAGACTAACCAGATTCGGCTTCGAATACCTAGACTACTTCTTCAAACAATATGGTGTGAGAATAGAGGTCGTCTACGGCGAGGAGCCCAAAGATGCCTATCAAGAACTTGTAGAGGACCTGCTTGCCATAGTCACTTCGTTTGCTGGTAAGCTATATGGCATGAGGAGTCATAGGAAAAAGAAGCTAGTTCAAGGTTTCAAGCAGTTACTGCAAGAGGTAGAGAAGGTTGACTAGAGTAGTAAGGACAGTTGTAGCTAGGAGCGCTAAGCTTCCTAGGAAGGTATTCAGGATTTTCGTCGAGCTTGAGGGCATGTACCGTAACATGGTTGAACAGCTAGTTCTCTACGCTATTAACAACAACATTAAGAGTTTCACTAAGCTTAAAGCCCTCAAGTACCGCGAAATGAGGAGCCTTTATCCTCAGCTACCATCACACTACATCTATACTGCTTGTCAAGACGCTTCTACTAGGGCTAAAAGTTTCCTGAAGTTGAAGAAGTTTGGTCTAGCTAAGGGAGATTATCCAGAGGTTAGGAGGGTTAGTATTTGGCTCGATGACCACCTGTGGAAACCCGGCACGTTGACATCTATTAGAATAGCTACTCACAGAGGTTGGATAGCAATAGACTTCGAGCCTCACAAGCAGTACTGGAAATACGTTAACAGAGGATGGGAGCTAGCTTCCGAAGCTAAAGTTAAACTCGAAAAAAGAGAAAGAAGGCTCATAATCTACTTAACTTTCGTTAAAGAAATTGAAGAGTCCATTCCTAAAGGGCTCTTGCCTGTTGATGTTAACGAGAACAACGTTACCATGCTAGTTGACGGTGTAGCATATCTCTTCGAGACCGATATCGAGAAGCTTGTTCTCGGATACTACTACCGCAGGAAGAGGGCGCAGAAGAAGAGCGACAAGCTCTACGGCGCGAATTCGAGGATTAAGAGAAAGGTTTTGAGGAAGCTCAGGGAGAGGAAGAAGAAGTCTGATATCAAGTGGAAGATTGCGAACCTAATCGTTAGGCTGGCATACGAAAAGCATTATGCCATCGTTCTCGAGAAGTTTGGTAAGAAGCCAGCTAACAACATGATTAAGAGAGTAAAAGATAGACAGCTACGCCACAGGATTTTCCAAGCCAGTTTCAGAGGCGTTCAGAGAGCCGTTGAGGAGAAAGCCAAGGAGTATGGTGTACCAGTGGTTTACGTTAACCCAAAGAACACATCCAAGTTATGCCCAGCTCACAACGCTCCAATAAACTACGACAATAGCTCTAGAATAGGTAGGTGTAGTAAGGATGGAGAGCTTTGGCATCGTGATGTCGCCGCTTGCTGGAACTTCCTCCTCAAAGCCCTGCGGGGCGATGGGAGCGATGCTCCAAGCCCCGCAGGATTAAACATAGATGGGAGCCCCGTTCCGTTGGGCTCGACGGCCGCCCATGACCCCATAGGGATACCTAAATCCCTATGGGCGAGGTGGAAGTCCCTACCGCAGATACGCTGTGCTAAAGTTTTTAACAAAATGAAGCGGTAGGGACAAACGGGAAGCATCTATGGCTGAAGATAAAGGCGGGGAGAAGCTTGGAAAGATCTTCGCAGAATACTTTATCGGGGATGCCGTGATCAGGCTTAGACAGCATAAGAACAGCCTATTATACGAGGTGGAGGAGCCCGAGCTAAATGATCGCGTTAAGAAGATGCTTGACCGGGCGATGGAGGAGTATGTTAAGAAGGGGACCGATCCCGAGAAGCTCGCGGAGAAATATTCTAGGAGGCTTGGGGGCGATGATGCGGTCGCGTTCAGATACTATCTCTTTAGAGAGCTTAAGGGATACTCGAAGCTCCACGTCTTCATGCTTGACGAGAATATAGAGGATTTCACGATCACCCAGCCCGGCCCCGTTAGGCTTATCCATAGGCTCGCACCGCATTACGAGTGGATCGAGAGCAACGTCGTAATCGAGTCGGATGAGGAATTGGATAGACTCGTCAAGCTCGTGGTAGAGAGGTCTGGAGGCTCGATCACCCCAGCCAACCCAGTTGTCGAGATACTCACTCCAACCTACGACCGAGTCGCAGGAGTCTTGAGGGGGGAGGTCTCCCTCCACTCGAGCATAACCGTCCGAAAGTTCCCGCGTAAGCCCTATAGGCTCGCCAGGCTGATAAGGCTTGGAACCCTAAGCTCGGAGGTCGCCGCAGCCCTCTGGCTAGCAATAGAGCTAAAATCAAACATCATAATCGCCGGCCTCACCGGAAGCGGGAAGACGACCCTCCTAAACTCCCTCCTCCTCCAGCTCCCAGAAAACTATAAGATCGTAACGATAGAAGAGCATCCAGAGATAAATCTCAAGGGTCATCCGGGCTGGCTACCCCTCTACGCGAGGCTTCCAACCGCTCCGGGAGCGAAGCAGACCGCAATACCCCTAACCCAGCTTCTAAAAGCAGCTTTAAGACATAGGCCGACCATAATAGCTGTGGGAGAGGCTAGGGCAGAAGAGGTTCAGGACATGGTTACGGCGGCAGCCGTAGGCCATGGAACAGCCACAACCCTCCACACCGACAACCTCGAACATATGGTTAGGAGGCTTACAAGCCATCCCATGAATCTTAGAGCAGACCAGCTAGCCCTCATAGACTACGCCGTATTCATAACGAGGAGGCCGGATGGAAGAAGGCAGATAACCGAGATCTACGAAAACCGAGAAGGAAAATGGAATCTGATCTATGACTCGGTGAGCGGGAAATTCAAGCCGCCCGAGAAGCTTGCGGAGAAGCTCGCCTTCACCCATAAGGGGCTGGATCCGATGGAGGTTCTAGCACTAGAAATTAGGAGGAGGGCGGATATGCTTAGAGCGCAGGCCAGAACCGAGGAGGTGGTCGCAGCTGCTTGAGCAGCTCGGCGGAATCCTAAACCTTAACACGATCCTCCTAATAGCCCTAGCAGGACTTCTAGCAGCAACCCCGATAGCCTTGAAGAAGGAGAGGGCGGCTAGGCTCGAAGAAGAGCTACCGATCTTCCTAAGCTATCTCTATGCGAGGCTCGAAGCCGGCTGGAGCCTTAGAAGAGCTCTCGAGGCAGCGGCTAAGGAGAAGCAGCTTCTACCAACCTTCCATCAAGAGGCGGGAAGGATTATACGGGAGGCGGAGAGGAGGGGAGATCTACCAGGAGCCCTCCTAGCCTACCAAGCTCCGAGTAGAAGGGTTACGAACGTGATCCGATCTATCGGCGAGGAGGCTTTCACTGGATTCGATCCAGCGACTAGAGTCCAGGTCCTGCTCTGGGATGAGGAGGAGTATGCGGGAGAGCGTGCGAGGAAGAAGAGCGAGAGCGCCGAGAATCTCGCCGAGGCAAGCCTGATGGTAATGATCTTGATCCCGCTCTTCGTCTCTTTCACAGCCATGTTCGGAGGAGGGATCGAGCTAGTCTTCCCGATAGCCGTCCTCTCCTCGATAGCGACCTATATCGCGGCAGTAGCGCTCCAGGGAGTCCCGGTGGTAATGCTCTCCCGGAAGGCGAGGCAGATTCTCCCAGCCCAAGCAGCGGTAATAGCAGCCATAATCTTCCTAACCCTGCCCATCAGAACATTCCAGACAATAGATCCCTGGCTCTACCTCGGCCTAGGAGCAGGATTAATCGCCCTCTCAATCCCAGCAAGCTATGAGGTTAAGAAGGCTATAGGAGAGATGGAGGGAGGCCACCTCCTAGCCCAGGGACTGGCCACGAAGCTCGAGCTAGGCTATCCGATCGAGAGATCATTCCAGCTAGTAAGAGATGGAAGAGTAGCAGAGCAGATTAGAAGGGTCTCGATCGGCGTCGAGACGGATCCGAGGAGTAGGCAGCTCCAGCTAGTCCTCTCAACGATAAAGGTCGTTAAGGAGAGCGGGGCGGGAGGAAAAGCACTCGGAATAGTCGCTAGAACGGCACAGAGACTTTATCATGCTTACCGGGATATGAGAGCGAGGCTTAGATTCTACGAGATCATCAGCATAGCGGCGGGGCCGATAGTCCTCCTAATGAGCTTCGCGATCACCAGACCGCTTAAAGAATTCTCGATGAAATATGCTCCAGCCGGAGCAGCCTCAGGCCCAGCCCTAATGCAGCCAGCGCCCTTCATCTTCGGAGAACTCGCCTTAGAAGGTCTTGGAAACACCCTACTCCCGGTCGCCGTAATCCTCGCCCTAATCCTCGGCTTAGCGGTCTCAAAGCTCTGCGACCATACCATAGCAACTACCTGGAGGGCTGGGCTAGGGGTTATAGCCGCCACCTTAATATATTTAGCCTTACTCCCCTACTGGTGAAATGGAGTAGGCTGAAGCGGCTATGAGCTTCACCGGCCTCCTTCAACTGCTCCAAAGGCCTGAGGTCTTAATCAGCTTAGTAAGTGGAGCCGCCCTCGTCCTCCTAGCACTCTACCTCTTGAGAAGAAGGAAGGCTAACGTGGATCTGGAGTCGATTAGGATCGTAGGCGAGGAGGTATCGAAGGAGGAAGAGAAGGAGGAGTCTAGGCTATCAGGCGATGAGGGGGCTAGGATTGAGGCGAGGATCCTAGAGACTCTGAGGAGCAAGGGCGGGCTTAGACCAGTCCCAATACCGGCTAGTAAGGAAGGGGGCCATTATCCCGAGATAGCTGGGGTATCCGAGAAGGATGCTAGAAGAGCGATCGAGCAGTTAATTGAGAAAGGGCTCGCATTTGAGGCGGAGCACGAGTTCTCGGTAATATCATGCCCAGTCTGTAAATCATGCTCACAAGTAGCGATCCTTTCATGTAGAAACTGCGGATCCTTCAGGGTTGAAGAATTAAAGTTCTATAAGCATACATGCGGATTCATAGGACCGGAATCGAGCTTCAAATCCGGGGGGAAGCTGGTCTGCCCGCAGTGCGGGGTAAGCGATGGGATAGAGACGTATCATAGGAGGTATCGCTGCCTAGATTGTGGAGCCGAGTTCGAGGAGCCGAATATAGCCTTCAAGTGCGGATCCTGTGGAACGCTCTACGATGAGAAGAGTATGGAGGTTAAGCCGTTTAGGAGGATCGAGTCCTCGAAGGAGATGCTTAGCGAATATGATAGGATCAGGAGGACGATCGATCTAGAGCTTGAAAGGCTTAGGCGCGAAGGATATATCATCGAGAGCCCAGCTCATCTAACGGGAGAATCTGGGGTAGTTCACCAGTTTGATGCCGTTGCTAAGAAGGATAATGAGGTCATAGCGATAGCATCATCTATAGGTGAGCCGGTAACCCAGACCCTAATCAAGTTAGGGGTAGCTAAAAGCGATCTAAAGCTAAGCAAAATAATACTCGTGATAGGGAGACCAGCAGAACCCACCGAGAAGGAGTTTGCGAAATCTCTTGGAATAGAGATAGTTGAAAGCCTCTACTGATACCTCCTCCTAGCGATGGATCTAAGAATTAGGATGGCGGCGACCGCGGCGCAAATCACTACTGCTGCGATGATGTATGGTATCGCGGCCAAAATCTCTGAGACATAAATCGTCAATCCGAAAATCTTAATCACCTCAAGCTTCACGATGAGAAGCTGACCCGGATAAGCATAATTCCTAACCTTGAGAGGGCCGTATCTTACATCGACTTGATAGGCCGCTAGATAAGGCAATCTTCTAAAGACTACTACGCCATCGCTTCCAGAATCCATCTCCGAGAATACGATGCCCGACATCGAGATCTTGACAACGGCATTCTTGAGGGGGTTCCCAAACCAGTCCAAGACTTTAACGGCTACCTGAGCCTGCCTCGCCCTAACCTCCACAACCCCTCCCTCAAAGGTGATATTCTCTCTAGCTATGGAGAACGGCGCGCTAGGATACCTCACCTCGAGAAGATAATCCGCAAACCGCATATTATGGAATACCGCTTCTCCCCTCTGATCAGCCATCGCCGAGTAACTCCTATTATCTAAGAGGCTTGTCAGTATGAGCTTGGCGCCGGCTATCGGAAGACCATCACTCCAAAGAACCTTAACCCTTAAATCTGCTATCGGAAGCTTAAGCACCTTCATCTCCGAGAGATCCTTAGCACTGATAGCCTCGTTGATGAGGGTGGAATTATCTGGGTCGAGGATCGTTAGACGGCATACTCCATCAGGGATTAAATCCACCGCTATAGTATCTTCGGGAAGCATGGAATCATATATCCTCCCGGAGGGATCTTCGAGAATCCATCTAGCCTCTATAGGCTTATCATCCGCCGTCCTAAGAACTATGCGAACATCATATACCGGGCAGATGATCTTCTCCTCGATGGACCTCTCCACGCTAATGGTTCCGGAATGAACCTCGATCCTACGCCATAGAATCTTAATCGGATAAACTCCCTCCGGAATCCCAGCGAATAATGCTGATCCCTCAGAATCCGTTTTGGCGGCGGCTGGACCTAGAAGTATCGTTGCATTCTCTAACGCCTTTCCGCTCATGGAATAGGCTAAGATTTTCACCGAGTGGATGGGCAAGGCTATGGTATTGGTGCCGCCGGGCTTATAGACCTCGGAGGCTTCCGCACAAGACTTGAATACCTTGGAGCAGTTTCTCACCTCAATTAGATAGTCTTTTACTGGTAGTTGGCTTATGTTTAGGAAGCCCGTCCTCGAATAGCTTTCGATCTCTGGAAGCAGCCCCTCCGGATCCCTTATCTTGAATTCTGCTCCTATCGGGTTTCCTCCACTATCGACCGCCTGGATTATGAGATCATCAACCGGTAGGGTGAAGCGGAAGTCGGGCTTCTTGATCTCGGGGGCTATGGTTGGATGATATCCTATCCAAATCCATCTATCTAGAAGCTTTACATTCCTCCAATATATCTGGAGGGAGTGGTTTCCATTTGGGACAAGCTGGAATAATGCTAAGCCGTCCTCCGCGATCTGCTCGACCCCATCTAAGACGACCCTGGCACCGCTAAGCGGTCTCTCCCTCCTATCAAGCGCGTTAATCCCAACATTAAAAACGAGCGTTTTCAGATTCTTCGAGGAAGCTAGATCATAGGCGGAGTGTATGCCTATATGTATGAGCGGGGATTCTTGAAGATATGAGCTGCTATTCCAGTAGACCCTGATCTCGTAGTCGTCTTCCTTAAGCCTATGAATTCTTATCGTCCCGTTCTCTGGAGTGATGTATTCTCTCACCTCGTAGTAGTGCATTAGCCTCCGAATCACCACGCGCGCTCCTGCGATCGGGTTTAGGCCGTCGTAATCCGTTATCGTGAGGTTGAAGCTTCTATAGGGCTTTATCTCGAATGCGCCGCTTGTCGGATACTGCTCCAGCGTATAGTCTATCCAGCCTGGATAATGGACTCGGATATCTAGATACGGCCTCATGGTGCGCTCCTCCGGGAGGATGTCGGGCGGTATGAACAGCTTGAACTCGATTATCGTTGATGAGCCTGGACTCGATCCCTCCAAAATATACTCTATGGGATCGAATGCTTTAAGCTCCTTATTCACATCGCTTTTAACTCCAAGATCTCTCCCAGGATACTTTTTCCAGGCAAACCAGATTAATGCATGGTATATCTTTATCGATCTGCCGGAGCATGCGCCTATTATCGAGAGCTTCGCATCGTGATATACCTCCCCGCCATAGCCATACGAATACTCTATGCTGACATTATATCCTTTGATAAGATCTGATTCAAGCATCTCCTGCGCCCTGCTCTCAATACCCTTCAACACCTCATCGGGAATTCCCTTAAACTCGAAATCTTCCGATACTCTAGCGAGGCAGTCCATATTCGTTATGTTTAGCTTGATTATCCCCCACTCGCCCATATACAGCTCCGATGGAAGAAGCTCCACCCTAAAATTCCACGTGGGCTGGGCATTAATAGCCGGAGTTAGAAGCGGGAGGAGTAATGCTAGAATCAATATTGGGAGTGGGAGGTAGCGGATGACGTGCAAAGCCTACACCCCAAACGATATAATGAGGATAAGGCTGGAATAAGATAAGTTTAGAGCATCCAGGTTCTGGGAAGCTTTATATACCCATGATGCTCCACATATTCCAGCGCTCCAGAGGCGAGAAATAATGGCGAAGACTTCTCCGCGCCGCTTTAATGGCTGGTTCGGCCTCTGGAGCTTTAGCTATTTCGACTTCTATTATTTTGCCCTGGCGTAAGGCCAGGGCTCTGAGCTTAGTTTTCTTTTATTGTTTTGGTGGTGTTGTATATGTCTGGGGTAAATTCTATAGGTTTTGGAGGGTATCTGGCTGGGTCTGGTCTGGGGTTAGTGGAGGTTATTCTTGGAGGTGTTGGAGATGGTTTGGGGGAAGGATGTTAGGCTAGCGAGGATTATGGAGAATGGGAGGATGCTATGCGTTCCGATGGATCATGGGGTTAGCTCCGGCCCTATTAAGGGAGTTGATAGGATCTATGAGACTATTGAGAGGCTTGAGGCTGGCGGGGTTACGGCGATCCTAGTCCATAAGGGGGTTCTGAAGAATCTGCCGAAGCCCATTAAGGCTGGAATTATAATGCATGCGTCAGCGAGCACTAGCTTATCGATGTCGCCTAATTGGAAGGTTCAGGCGGCCTCGGTCGAGGAGGCTCTTAGGCTTGGCGCCGACGCCGTCTCGGTTCACGTGAATATAGGGAATAGGGATGAGCAGGCGATGCTGATGAAGCTTGGAGCGGTCGCCGATAAATGCGATGAGTGGGGAGTCCCCCTGATAGCGATGATGTATCCGAGAGGCGAGAACATCAAGGATCCCAAGGATCCGATGGTTATCGCTCACGTGGCTAGGGTTGGTGCGGAGCTTGGAGCGGATATCGTTAAGGTTCCGATGCCGTCCTTCAACCCGGAAGACATTAAGGTCATCACCGAGAGCTGTCCCGTGCCGATCGTAGCTGCCGGAGGGCCTAGGATGGATGATGATAGAAAGGTTCTCGAGCTTGCCAAGGCCGTGATCGAGGCGGGAGGCATAGGGGTAACCTTCGGCAGAAACGTCTTCCAGCATGAAAGACCCGATCTAATGGCTAGAGCATTAAGAGCTGTGATCATCGAGGGGAGGAGCGTCGAGGAGGCGCTGGAGATCCTGAGGGGATGTTAGGATGGATAAGCAGATAATCCTAGCATTAGAGAAAGCCGGCTCAAAGCTCCTCGAGCATGCTTTAGCGAGGGGGATAAGATGCTTTTACTGCGATCCGGCGAATATTCCTGAAAATCTTAGAAGCTTGGTTGAAGTATATCATGAGTCGGAGGATGCTGATTATAGAGTAGTGAGGAGGTTCGAGGAGATTTCAGGGGAAGGAGTTGTTCCGGAGATAGTTGTTAGATCTCCTGAGGATTCCGAGAAAATCTTGGCCGCTGCGAGGAGCGGTGCTAAGCAGATAATCGTGAGGGCTGAGGATTGGAGGATAATAGCATTAGAGAATTTGATCGCGGATTTAGCGCCGCTTGGAACCCGGCTTATCGCAGCAGCCTCATCTCCGATGGAGGTCGAGACCCTGCTAGGAGTATTGGAGAGGGGGGTTGATGGCGTTCTAGTCCCGGTGAAAAGCATCGATGAAATAGATCTGGTCGGGGAGCAGGTGGCCGCTCCGAGAAAGGTCGAGCTCGTCGAGGCGGAGGTGATCGAGGTGAGGGAGATCGGGCTTGGAGAAAGAGCATGCATAGACACCACCTCGATCCTAAACTTCGGCGAGGGAATGCTCGTCGGAAATACATCCAAGCTCCTGATCCTAGTCCATAACGAGAGCCTCGGATCGGCATTCACAGCCCCGAGGCCATTTAGGGTTAATGCTGGAGCAATACACTCATACACACTCGCGCCTAATGGAGCCACCCGATATCTCTCGGAGCTAGCCGCCGGAGATAGGGTGCTGATAGTCTCGAAGTCCGGAGCTAGAATAGCGTCGATCGGGAGGGTTAAGATCGAGCGAAGACCATTAAAGCTGGTTAAGGTTAGGGCCGGCGAGATCGAAGGCTCGATAACCATTCAGAATGCCGAGACGATAAACCTCGTATCGCCTGATGAGAAGCTGATATCCGCGACAGAGATTAAGCAAGGTGATAAAATCTTAGCCCATATACCGAAGGCTATTGCAAGACATTTTGGAAGAGCGATCGACGAATTCATAATCGAGAAATGAGGGAGAAGATCCTTGAAGACGAAGCTATGCATAAGCCTTATCGGAAAATCGATCCGCGAACTGGAGGAGAAGGCGGAGAAAGCATTAGGTCTCGGAGCAGATCTTATAGAGTTTAGACTCGACCATATCGAGAAGCTGGATGTCAGGATGATTAGGGATCTCCTGTCAAGCTATGCCGAGAGATCGATAGTAACTCTCCGACCAAGCTGGGAGGGGGGAGGATATGATGGAAGCGAGGAGAAGCGTCTAGAGATTTTAGAGAGGCTCTCCGAGGAAAAGCCGCTATACATGGATCTAGAGCTGGGAACTAGCGGATTAGAGAAGATCTCGAGGATCTTGAGAGAGCGTTCAAGGCTGATAATTTCGAGGCATGATTTTTCTAAGACCCCGGATGAGCGGGCTTTAAGACTGGATGCCGTGAAGGCTTTAAGCTATGGGGATATCGCGAAGATCGTAACGACTGCGAGATCGTTCTCGGATAATCTTAGGATTCTAAGCCTGTATAGAGACGGCGTTCCTCCTGAGAGGCTAATAGCCTTCGCTATGGGGGAGGATGGAATAGTCTCAAGAATTCTCTCACCGATTCTCGGAGCACCTATAGCCTATGCATGTCTTCCGGGAGAGAGAGCTGCCCCGGGCCAGCTAGCATTCCAAGAGTTTAATGAGCTATTGAGAATGGTGATGGGCTGAGGATGATAGACTCGGATACGAGGCTCTGCTGCCTGATCGGCCATCCGGTAGGCCACTCGGTCTCGCCCCAAATGCATAATGCTGCATTCAAAGCCCTTGGATTAAACTACATCTACCTAGCCTTCGACGTAGGAGCAGAGGATCTGGAGACCGCCGTCCTCGGGCTTAAGGCTCTGGGAGCCGCGGGATTTAATGTTACGATACCGCATAAGATTAGCGTGATGAGATTCCTAGACGAGGTCGATGAGTCGGCGAGAGCTGTCGGAGCGGTGAATACCGTCGTGAATGCCGGAGGGGTTCTTCGAGGATTTAATACCGATGTCTATGGCGTTAGAGAGGCTCTCAAGATTGCTAAACCATCGAGATCCGAACCTGCACTAGTCATCGGCGCGGGCGGCGCTGCAAGAGCTTCCATAGCGGCACTCCTAAACCTAGG
Organism: uncultured Nitrososphaeria archaeon; assembly: GCA_964396455.1. GTDB lineage: Archaea > Thermoproteota > Nitrososphaeria_A > Caldarchaeales > Wolframiiraptoraceae > Wolframiiraptor. Next base: position 26,910 of record CAYNFG010000006.1, read on the forward strand.
ATTTCAAGAGATCATAATAGCTAATAGAACTCTGGAGAGGGCGCGGGAGCTTGCTAGATGGATTGAGGATATGGGTCGGTCGGCGATCGCCTGCGGTCTAGAGGAGGGGAGGATGAGGGCGAGAAGATGCAGCGTGATAATAAATGCGACGCCTATCGGGATGCATCCTAACATCTCGGAGACGCCGATAGAGTCTGATGATATACCGGGAGGCGCGATCGTATTAGACTTAGTCTATAATCCTTTGAAGACGAGGCTTTTAGAGGAGGCTGAGCGAGCTGGAGCCAAGCCTATCTCCGGGATAGAGGTCTTGGTCTATCAGGGCGCGTATGCTTTCAGACTATGGACTGGGAGGGAAGCGCCGGTCGAGGTGATGAGGGCGGCGGCTATCAAAGCTCTAAAGAGAGGTGGATCGAATGAGAGTCGTTAAGGCCAAGACCTATGGAGCTATCAGCATACTTAACGCTATTCCAACCGGGATCGGTGGAGCATTCGGGGTAGATCTACATCTAGAGGCGGAGGCGGAGGTTTTAGAGAAGCCGGGTAGGATAGAGGCGGTGATACCCGAGGGAGAGGATCCAAAGCTTGTGATCGAGACCGCTAAAACCGTTTTAGAATATGCTGGCAGAAGCGATATCGGGCTGAGAATAAAGACTAGATCGAATATCCCGATTGGAAGAGGGTTGAAAAGCTCTAGCGCTGCATCGAATGCCGTAGCCCTAGCGGTCGCCAAGCTGATAGGACTAAAGATGCCGTTGGAGAAGATTCTAGAGCTTGCAATAAGGTCATCGATCAAGGCTGGGGTAACAATCACCGGAGCCTACGACGACGCGTATACAAGCCTCTTCGGGGGAATAAACATAACCGATAACTATGGGAGGAGGCTGATCATTAGAGAGCAGGCGCCGGAAAACCTGAGGATCGTGATCTCGATACCCGAGAAGAAGATCTACACGAGGTCGATCGATCGTAGCAGGCTGGCGAGAGTTAGAGAAGTTTACCTCAAGGCCGCCCAGCTTGCTCTAAGGAGAAGATTCTGGGATGCCATGATTCTAAACGGATTAGCTACAGCGTTAGCATTAGAGCTCGAGCCAAGCCCGATAATAGAAAGCTTTAGAGCCGGCGCCCTAGGAGCTGGAATCTCGGGAACCGGTCCAGCGATAGCCGCAGTCGTCGAACCCGAAAAGCTTGAAGCTGTTAGAGAAGTCTTGGAACCCTATGGCAGGACCATAATCTGCAATCCGAATAACCTTCAGGCATCCTGGGAGGTGATTAGCGACGGCTAGGAGGGTTAGAGTGTTCCCATCGAGGCTTATAGGGGAAATCGAGGCGCCTCCAAGCAAATCATATACCCATCGAGCATATGCTGCGGCTCTACTATCCCATGGAGCTACTAGGATAGCTAATCCGCTTAGATCAAGGGATACCGACGCCACGTTAAGATCCTGCATTCTCCTCGGAGCAGAGACTAGAGATATGGATGGCGGGGTCATCTTGGAGGGCGGGGATTTAAAGACGCCCGAGGATGTGATAGATGTCGAGAACTCTGGAACAACCCTACGATTATTCACGGCGATCTCATCCCTCATCCCGAGGGGATATGCGATACTTACCGGCGACGAATCGATTAGGAGAAGACCTATGAAGCCTCTCCTAGATGCTTTGAAGGATCTTGGAGCCGAGTGCTGGTCTAGTAAGCTTGATGGAACCGCTCCGATAATAGTCAGGGGTGGCGGGCTTAGGGGTGGGGAGACTAGGATCTCGGGCGAGATTTCCTCCCAGTTCATCTCAGCCCTATTATACGCATCCACTAGATCCGAGAAGGGCGCTAGGATAATCGTCGAGGGGGATCCCGTCTCGAAGCCGTATATCGATGCGAGTATAGAGGTTTTGAAGCGGTTCGGATTCAAGATTCGACGGGATGGATACTCGGTCTTCGAGGTTGATGGGTGTCAGAGCGGTAGGCCATGCGATTTTAGGATTCCGGGAGATTTTAGCTCGGCGGCATTCTTCCTAGCTGGAGCATGTTTAACCGAGGGGGATGTTAGGGTTCGCGGATTGGATCCGAGGCTTCCTCAAGCGGATTCCGCTATAATCGATTTTCTCAGTAGATTTGGGGGATGCGTGGAATATTCCGGTGATGTGGTTAGGGTTTGGGGTGCTGGAATAGAGTATGGAGGGGAGCTTGATCTTAGGGATTGCCCCGACCTGCTTCCGTTAATCGCTGTTCTCGCTGCGAGGTCTCGGGATCGGGTTATCATTAGAGGTGTTGGTCATGCGAGGTTTAAGGAGAGCGATAGGCTCGATTCCATGGCGGTCGAGCTTAGGAAGCTTGGAGTAGAGGTGAAGGTGCTGGATGATGGCCTCGAGGTCAGGGGGGCTGGAAGGCTTAGGGGAGGATGCGTGCTAGATGCTCATGGAGATCATCGAGTATTCATGGCTCTTACAATCCTAGCAGCATCGACTAGCGAAGGCTGTATCATCGAGGGAGCTGAAACGATCGAGATATCATACCCCCAGTTCCTAGAGCATGCTAGGATACTCGGGCTAAGATTCGAGGTGATATGAGGTTGAGCGGAAACGTCCTGGGAAAAAGGTTTCTCGTGGTCAGCTTCGGCGAGAGCCATGGAAGATGCGTCGGAGCCATTGTTGATGGATGCCCGGCCGGCCTAGAGCTCAGAGAGGAGGATATTCAGCGGGAATTGGATTTGAGAAAGCCTTCGAGTAGCCTGGTCTCGACGGAGAGGAGGGAGGAGGATAGGGTTGAGATACTCTCAGGCGTCTTCGAGGGATATACTACTGGCGCGCCGATATGCATGCTAGTCTGGAATAGGAATGTGAGAAGCGAGGATTATGAGGTCTTGAGATATAAGCCTAGGCCAAGCCACGCGGACTATTATGCATACGTGAAGTATCGTGGATTCAACGATTATCGTGGAGGCGGGAGGTTCTCTGGAAGAATCACAGCTGGATTTGTTATGGCCGGAGCTATAGCAAGGAAGCTGTTACGAGATGTTCTCGGAGTAGAGGTGATAGCCTATTCTCTTGAGATAGGCGGGGTTAGGGTGGAGGAGATCGATCTCGATAAGGCCAGGGAGTATAGGTATAGGAATGATGTTAGAGCGCCTGATCCAAGATCCGCCGAGGAGATGAGGAAGAGGATAATTGAGGCTAGAAGCCGGGGGGATAGCGTTGGCGGGATCGTGGAATGCGTGGCTACCGGAGTCCCGATAGGGTTGGGCGAGCCAGTCTTCGACGCGCTAGACGCCGACCTAGCCAAGGCTTTAATGGCGATCCCAGGCGCTAGGGGGGTCGAGTTTGGAGCCGGGTTCAAGGCTGCTAGAATGATGGGGTCGCAGCATAATGATCCGCTAACTCTGAAAGATGGTAGGATAGTCTCGGAGAAGAACGATGCCGGAGGAGTTATCGGAGGAATCTCGACAGGCATGCCGATGATGGTTCGAGTGGCGTTCAAGCCTCCAAGCTCGATCCAGCTAGAGCAGAAGACCGTAGATTTGAGAAGTTTAAGCGAGACGAGGTTGAGAATCTCCGGAAGGCATGATCCATGCATCGTCCCGAGAGCAGTTCCCGTAGTAGAAGCTATGGTTGCGATAGTATTGGCGGATCACGCTCTTAGAGCGGGGCTGATACCGCCAGTCCTAGCCGAGAAGAAGCTTGGCTAAGCCTTCTCAGAAAGAATCTTCAACGCCTCCTCCGCAAGCCTCCAAGCATCCGGCTCTCCTCTAGCCAATTCATTCAGAGACTCCTTTAGCGAGGATATAGCCTCATGCCCAAACCTATTCAGCCGTGCAATCTCCTCAATCACCTTTAGATTTGCTTGAAACATCCTAAACATTCTGAAAGTCTTCCTAAGAGATCTGGTTAGATAGTCTGAGGTCTTATCCGGCCCTATATTTCTCCATAGGGTGAGGGCTAGGGAGAGGTAGGATAGGTGATGTGCGACCTGGATGAACGCCATCATCCTGTCATGCTCCTCGGGCGAGGAATAGGTTACCCTGAGACCAGCCTCCTCGAAGACCCGCCTAATAGGTTCTAGGTAAGATTCTCCGCGAACGGGTATCAGGATCACCCTATTCCCCTCCAGCCTCCGGGTCGCCGGCCCGAATAGCGGATGAATGCTTAGGTATTCTACTGATTCGGGGAGGATCGGAGAGATCCTATCGACTACTCCGAGCTTAATCGATGCAACATCCATTACCAGCGATCCAACCTTCAACCTATCGGAGATACTTTTCACAACATCTGGAAGAACATCCGATGGAGGCGTCAGGACGACGATATCGAATCCGCCTATCTCATCTAGGCTCGCATAACCTATCCCCAGCCTCCTCGAAAATCTCCTAGCCTTCTCCAAGCTTCTCGAAATTATCGAGATATCTGGAATGCTTTTACGGAAGATCTTCACGAGTATTCTAGCCATTCCGCCGGCGCCGACTATCGCGAGCCTAGATTTCTCAATCTCGATCATCAAATCCACCGCCATCTAGCCAAGCTCTCCATAGGATCCAAGAACCTTCAGGAATAACGTCTTCTCCTTAAGCTCCTTAAGCGCCTCGACGCATCTCTCATCCCTCTCGAGATCGCCCTCAAAATCGACATGGAAGAGGTATTCCCACGGCCTCTCCTTAACCGGCCTCGACTCGATCCTCGTAAGATTGATCTTTCTCGAAGCGAAGATTGAGAGAGCTTCATAGAGGCTTCCAGGCCTATGCTGGAGCCGGAAGATTATCGAGGTTTTGCAGCCGCGCGCCCACCCAATCCTAGCCTTGCCCATTACGAAGAACCTAGTGACATCATCTTTTACATCTTGGATATCGCTTGCTAGGATTACTCCGCCGTAGAGCGTTGCGGCATTTCTAGACGCTATCGCGGCCGCATCATCGAGGCTAACGGCCTTCCTAACAGCCTCGGCCGTGCTCGAGCAGCCTTCAAGCCTAGCATTTTTCAAGACTCTGCTCAGGAAGGATCTACACTGGGCTAGGGCGTGAGGATGGCTTAGGACGATCCTTACGTCCTCTAGCCTCGTCCCCGGTCTTGCGACGAGGTTTAGGCTTATCCTAACCTTGACTTCTCCGCATATTCTTAGGCTGGTTTCTTGGAGGAGGTCTAGGGTCTCCTTAACCCCGCCCTCGATAGAGTTTTCGACAGGGACGACGCCGTAGTCCGAGTCTCCCGCCTCGACCGCTCTAAAGACATCTCTTATACTCGGCATGGGCTGAAGCTCGACGCCCGAGTCCAAGAACGCTTTAAGAGCGGCTTCCTCGCTGAAAGATCCTCTGGGGCCTAGGAAGGCTACTCTTAGAGGGGTTTGAGCCTTTCTACAGATGCCGATTATGGCTCTGATGGCTAGATTCATTAGCTCTGGATCTAATCCTAGGCTCTTGGCTAGATCCATGCTCTTAGCGATCACTCTCTCCTCCCGCTCTAGATCTATAATGGGTAGCCCCTGCCTCCTTTTAAGCTCGCCAATCCTTCGAGCAAGCTCAACCCTCCTAGAGAGGAGGGTTAGAAGCTCCTCGTCGATCCTATCTATCTCGTTTCTAAGCTCTTCGATCGAGGACATTTTCGAGAATCTTCTAGCATGGTTTCGGATATATTATTGTTGGGTGGGCTTGGACTTTTTCAGGACTATCTTCCCGCCGATCACGCCGTCATTCGGTATTAACGCTATGTCTCCATCCGCTTTCTCGATCTTGGTGTAAAAGGTTGTGATATCCTTGATTATCCCCTCCTCGCCCGATACGATCACCCGGTCTCCGATCTTGAATGGTCTCATTAGTAGGAGGAATAGGCCTGCGACAGCCTGGCCTAGAACTTTTCTCGTAGCGAAGCCCGCGACTATGCCCATGAAGCCTCCTATCGCTAGTCCTGTAGCCGCGTTACCAGATCCGCCGAGGGCTGACGCTATCAATGCACCTATGCCGATTATCTTAACAGCATTCCTGATCACCTGGGCGGTTGAGTGAGGATGCTTAAGCCTAAGATTCCAGTAGATGAGATTTGCGAGTAAGATTACTATCAGGTAGCCGAAGCCGAGCATCACGACGAGATTAACATATGGAAGATACTGGAGGTAAGTCTCCGCGAGAGAAGGGCTTGCCTCCTTCAGGATCCCGGGAAGATATAGGTTGAGGATTAGCGAGGCCACCACGTAGCCTGCCAACGCTAAGACCAGCTTGAAGATATTCCTCCCAGTCCTTTTCGCAACCCCTTCAAGTTTAACCTCTTGATCCATCCTCCTCGCATCGAGTGATAACCGGTGGATAATAAGCATGGAGTATTGCTAGGCCATGGCTACGGCGAGCTTCGCAGCTTCCTCATGAATCCTGCTCTCAAGCTTTAGGAAAAGCTCCTTATACTCTTTGGCAGCTCTCTCCAAAGCCTCCTCATAGGATATCTCTCCAGCCTCTATCCTATTCATAAGCTCCTCGACCCTCCTCCTAGTCTCGGGCGTTACGAGCTTCGGATCTATCGACTCTAATACTTCGATGAGCTTCATTCCAAACTCGGTGGGCTTGAACGTCTTACGCTCCTTAACGACATAGCCCCTCTCCTTTATCAGCTGGGGGAATGAGGCTCTAGTAGCATCCGTCCCGATGCCATGCTCTTCCATGAGCCGGAGAAGCTCCGCCTCGGTCAATCTATCAGGAGGCCTAGTCTTGCCTTCATGAAGCTTAAGCGAGATTAGGGTTACCCGCTCGCCCACCCTCAGCTCCGGAATAGGCTTATCAGCCGGTCTAAAATACTCGAATACCTCGAAGAAGCCTTGCTCGATTATCTCGGCCCCGGCCGCCTTAAACCGTATTCCTGCTAGATCGAGCGTCGCCGATCGCTCCCTCTTCAAGGCATCTGGATAGAATGCGTTCGCTAGAAATCTTTTAGCGATATATCTCCAGACCTCGAAAGCTAGACCAGATCCATGATAGGGCGAGATGGGGTAGATGGGGGTATGAGCTCCGTCGTCAAGCCTACCCTGCCTCGGATTAGGCTTGAGGAGGGGAGGCGATAGGCCTAAGCCTTTAACCGCCGCCTTCAAACATTTCTCGAAATCGAAATCCGGCCTATATCTATTTGTATCCGTCCTCGGGTAGGAGATATATCCCTCCGCGTATAGATCCTCGGCAACCTGAAGTATCTTGGCGGCGGGCTGACCCGTGATCTTCACTAAGTCTCTTAAAAGATCGTCTGTTCTAATTGGGGTTGGCCTAGCGATCTGAACTAGATTCTGATCAAACTTCTCGATTATAGCATGCTTCTCCGAGGAAGCTTTCTCGTATGCTTTCCGAGCATCCTCCCTGCTCCAGAATCGCTCGGTCTCGGCTTCAAACCTCTCGCCTAAGGCGGTCTGGAAGATCGCTTTAAGAGTCCAGAATGGCTTCGGCTTAAAGCTGAGCCTCTCCCTCTCACGCATAACGATGAACCAGAGGGTTGGCGACTGGCAGCTCCCCCAGCTAACCAACCTTATCCTCCGATTGTATTTTCTGATCGAGAGCGTTAGAAGCCTCGTGAAGGCTGCTCCCGTGATGAGGTCGAATCTCTGCCTGAAGAGCGCTTTCATCACCCATCTCCAGTTTAGGTCGTCTTCGAGGTTTTGCCAAGCTCTTCGAAGCTCGTTAAGATCCGTGCTATTGAATCTCATCCGCTTATACGGCGCATCCCTCCTAATCTCTCTCCAGATCTTTAGGATCTCAGCCCCTATAAGCTCGCCCTCCGAGTCGTTGTCGGTCGCTATTACGAGTAGGTCTGCCTGCCTAAAGATCCTTCTAAGCTCGCGAACCGCCTTAAGATCCCTAACCTCATCCCTGAAGCGTCTCACATCGAAGAGCTTCGCCGGATCGCACTCCCTCCATCCAAACCCTTCCGGGAATTCCGAGTCTAGGACGTGGCCTCGAACAGCCGAGACTATCAGCTCTCCCGATCTCAGAGCCTCCCTAATCCTCCTAGCGACGCTAGGCTTCTCAGCGATCACCGCTATCTTCGCCATTCTCCGAACTCCACTCTTCCTAAAGCAGAGACCAGCTTGTTATGAACTTTAGGCTATGCAGCGAGACTTTCCAGCAAACGGTCGCTAGACCTGACTTCTACCGCAAACTGGACAGAAGAGGCTTGTTAAAGGCTTCCGGCTTCCGCAGAATCTGCAGACCGGAGATATCGCCTTGAGTAGTTTGAGCCTATTCTCTATCTTCTTCTTGGCCAGCCTATATTCCCCGCTCCTATAGAACTCGATAACCCTCTCAATCCTCTCTCTAATAGTTGGATGGGTGCTGAATAGCTCGCCGATCGGATCGGATTCCAGCTCGTGGTTTTCTTTTGTTGTCGAGAGTTTTTGGAGTAGTGATGCTATCTTGGCCGGGTTTCCGACCGTGAGGAGGGCGGCTCTATCGGCGGAGATCTCGGAGTCTCTATGCCAAGAGAGGAGGGGAAGCCTGATCATCGGGGAGAGGAGGGAGAAGAGTTCGTTAACGAAGCCGAGCGATAATTCTATTCCTCGCGTGAGAATCTCCGCTAGGGTGTGGTAGATTATGTGGCCGCATTTAAGATGTCCAAGCTCATGGCCTATCGTCGCCTTAAGCTCATCCTCATCCATAAGCCTTAGAAGACTGCTGCTTAAGACTAGGTATTGGCTGCTTTTAGAGCCGAAGGTGAAGGCGATCGGCCTATCCGAATAGAGGATATAGGATCTTGGGAGAGACCTCAGTCCCAAGATTATCCCGCATTCTCTAATGAGGTGTCCAAGCTCGGATTCGAGGTTAATCTCGGTTAATCGATCTCTAAGCTGGCGGAGTATCTCCCTGACGTATTTCTTGAGGAAGAGTTCGTTGGCTATCGGCGATAAGGGGGTAAGCTTCTCTAGGCTTTCGAGAGCATTCCTATCCGGCGGATAGATGAAGTCGGATGCCGCCAAGTCGTAGCTTGTTAAGGGTATGATCCTATAGCCGCATCGAATACAAAATATCTTATCGACGCTTACAAAGACCCCGCATCGAGGACATGGCATCTGCGGAACATCCATCGCAAACTACTCTGCAAAACCCATACACGGCCAACCAATAAAACCTTCCGATCATCAAAAGATGCTCCTCCAGGCGATTAGACTTAAAAGTCATCGATTTGGAGGTTTAGGTCTGGGAGCCGCGTTTGAAGCTCTGCTTACTACTGCTATTGCTGCTGGTTTCTCAGCCTGTTAGCATAATGGTAAGCATAGATTCCAGTGGGGTCGCGGAAGCTCGGCTAAAAGTCCCGATTTCCGAAGGCTTGAATGAGGTTAAGCTTCCGACTGAGCCCATCCCGGAGACGATAGAAGTTACTGTGGATAATAGGAGCCTTATACCGCTTTACGAGAACGGCAGCCTATACTTCTTCTCCCCAGCCCCCGGGGAAGCCGAGATAACCTATCTCGTGAATATCTCCTCTAGAGACGGAGTATTCTATTTCGAGCTAACGGGCGAAGAGCTGATCAAACTGCTGTTAGCCCCTCAGATAATCCTCCTCACGATCCCCGAGGAGATCGAGAACCTAACCTATCTAGACGATAGCCTCCAGATAGAGTTCTACGCCCCCGAGGAGATCGAATACGTCGTTAGGAGAGGGGTTGAAACCCAGACTCAAGTTCAGGCGACTACGAAGTCCGAGACTACTATACCGATGATCGTAGCGACCGAGGAGACCACTACCACCAGCGTGGAGGAGGCTACGAGAACGGAGACAGGCACCACAGCTACCACAACTACCACGATCAGCCCGAGCACTAAAACCAAGGCAATTACCGAGATCGAGCAGAAAACTACCCCGCTAAACTATGGGTTAATCGCATTCATGGCAGGCTTCGCTCTAGCCATAGCGATAATAGGCTTCATAATCTATAGGATCAGGAGAGCACCGAAGACCGTAGGCGAGCAGGAATACAGATTATCAGAACTCGATTACGCGATCCTCGCCCTCATAAGGGATAATGGCGGAGATATGCTTCAAGGCAAGCTCCAGAGCGAGCTCGGAATCCCAAAGACCACCCTATGGAGGCATGTCAAAAAGCTTGAAAAGCTAGGCTATCTAAGGATAGTGAAGGAGGGAGCCTTCAATAGGCTTATACTAATCCGAGATATCGAGTAGCCTTAGAGTTCCTACCAGATTCCTATCGGAGAAACCGTTTGGAACCGGGGTTTCTAGGATTCCCTAATATCTCCAGTAGGAGGTATTTTATCTGGGTGGATGCCGGGGATGCGGAGCCTAGGGCTATGGCCCATCTCAGTAATCATGGTAATGTTGCTGCTCAGCGGCTCGATCGGGGCGGTATACGCTCAGGCCGGAGTCCAGAATATCGATGAGGATTTCCATGAGCTTAGAAGGCTAAGGCTGCACGCCGAGGTTCTTCAGAGGATGCTTGAGAGGGCGGCCGCCATCGCGAACATCTCCGAGAGCCTTCAAAACAAGATCAGCGTAATGGCGTCGGTGAATCTGACAACGCTCTCCCCAGATGAGCTTAAGCAGTTTATAGCGGACGCGAAGAGCCTACTCGAGGAGATTAGAGATCTCAGAAGGGCTAATGCGACGGAAAGCGAGCATGGACTCGCCCTAAAGCTCTTGGAGAGGATTAGGCTAAGGCTGGAGAACACCCTTAGGAAGATGAATTTAACCGATGAGGAGGCTGAGGAGATTAGAGAGAGGCTGAGAGAAGCTCTTCAGGAGAGGCTGACGGTTAAGGAGCTTGCCATGCTCATGAAGGAGGTCGGGAGGAGGCTCGCCTATCATAGAGCCCTAGACCTATCCGAGAACGCTATGAACTTCACCGAGAACGCCACCCACTCCGGAGCGATACACGGCCTAGAAACCGCCTTAAACTCCTCATGTAAAGTCCTCAAGGTTCTCGAAATCGTTAAGGAGAGGCTGGAAAAGGTTAATGCCTCCCCGGTCGCGATAGCGGCAATAGAGCATGCCATCGAGAGGATAACGTCGGCAAGAGAAGTCTTAGAGCAGGTAATGGAGCGGCTGCTCCTAAAGCATGAGGCTGGAAATATTACAGAGAGCGAGGTAGAGGAGGAGGTCGAAAGCATATTAGAGGAGAAGGTCGAAGACCTAAACGAAACGATATCGAGGTATCTCGAGGAATTGGAGGAGCTTAGAGGAGAGGCGGAGAAAGCGAACCTGACGGATATCGCGGAGAAGCTGAATGAGACGATCTCCATGCTAGAAGACCTTTCAAGCCAAATCACGCCAACGAACATAAGCTTTGGAGACGTTATGAGGAGGCTCGCCGGAGCCAAGAGGGTCATAGCCTATGCTGAGAAAGTTTTAGAAGAGGCTTTAAAAGAGGAGAAGCTGAAATCCAAGATCTCTAATAGGCTGAACGAAAGCATAAATGAGGTTAGAGAGGAGCTGAAAGATCTAAGAGAGAAGCTGGAAGAGCTTACGGATCACGAAGGAGCCGAGGATGTAAATGCTACCCTCTCACTAATCGAGGGGCTCGTGAAGGAGGCTAAGGAGAATCTTGGAAAAGGAATCCTACCTGAGGCTTCAAAGCTATTGAATAAGGCGGAGCAGATGATAAAGTCCGTCGAGCATAAGATGGAGCATCTAAAGAAAATGTTAGAAGAGTTTCATGGTCGCGGTGGGCCGAAAGCCCCACCCATGACAGGCGGCGAGAAACACGGGAAAGGGAAACCTTAAACGTAAAGCTGAAGAATATGAGGAGGAATCGGAGAAGCACAATCGGCTCAGGACCAGCATAGATGCGAGGCGATTTTCACATCTTCTCTTTTTGATGCAAGTATGCGTTTTTCACGAATTCTAGGAAGAGTGGGGATGGCTTATTTGGCCTGCTCTTAAACTCTGGATGGAATTGGACTCCGACTATCCATGCTCCTTCAAGCTCTATTCCGCAGATGGTTTTATCTAGCTCATCATAAGCGGATATCCTCAGACCTTTTTCCTCCGCCAGTTTTGCGTATTCCGGGTTGATATGGTATCTATGCCTAAACCTCTCCACTACTCTATCCGCTTTATAGGCTTGATGCAGCTTCGTTCCCCTGATAAGCTTTACTGGTCTTCCTCCAAGCTTCATAGTTCCTCCCTTCAATCCTACCTTCTTCTGCTCGCTTAGCAGATCGACGACGGGATGCGGCGTATTTGGATCGATCTCGGTTGAATGAGCGTCTCTTAATCCGAGGACTGATCTTGTAAAGGCTACGAAGAGTAGCTGGGCTCCGAAGCATATTCCGAGGAATGGTATCCGCTTCTTGATGGCGTATTCAGCCGCCATAATCATTCCCTCGACGCCCCTCGCGCCGAAGCCCGGTGTTAGGAGTATTCCGCCGACGTCATCCAAGGTTTTCAGAAGCGTTCTATCCTTCTCGAATTCCTCGGTCTCGATCAGCTTTATCTCGGCTTTCAGCCCTAGGCTCGCGGCCGACGCCTTTAAGGCTTCCAAGATACTGATATAGCTATCGGAGATCATGCAGTATTTTCCTGGCATCGCTATCCTAACGACGTCTCCTCCATCCTTGAAGCGTCTGACCATCATCCTCCATTCTTCTAGAAGCCTGGCATCCGGCCTCCTCTCCGGGAGATGTAGTAGCTCGCAGATTAGATCTCCGAGACCCTGCCTCTCGAATATTAGTGGAAGCTCGTAGGCCGTTTCCAGATTTGGATCGGATATCACGGCGTGTTTGGGGACGTTGCAGAAGAGGCTTATCTTCTCCTTCACGTCATCTGGAAGCTCCACCCTGCTTCTACCTATGATTATATCTGGTTGGAGGCCCATGCTTTGAAGGGCTTTAACGCTATGCTGGGTTGGCTTCGTCTTAAGCTGTCCAACGGTCTCGAGGTATGGGACGAGGGTAACGTGAACCAGCAAGATATTATCTTTTCCGAGTTCTAGGATTAGCTGTCGGAGGGCTTCGAGGAACGGCATCACCTCTATATCTCCGACCGTTCCGCCTATCTCGATTAAGAGAACATCCGGGTTGAGCCTCCTCGCCGCCCTCTTAATCCTCTCCTTTATCTCATCCGTTATATGCGGGATCACCTGAATGGTCTTCCCGAGGTATTCTCCAACCCGCTCCTTCAGGACCACGCTTAGATAGACTTGGCCTGAGGTGATGTTATTCGATGGATGCATATTCATGTCTAGGAATCGCTCATAGGTTCCGAAGTCTTGATCTATCTCTGCTATCCTAAACTTATAGCCTGGAGCCGGCTCAAACTCCCAGATATCCTCGCATACGAATACCTCTCCATGCTCTATCGGGTTTAGGGTTCCGGGATCGACGTTAAGATAGGGGTCGATTTTTACCGCATCGACCCTATAGCCTCTGAATTGGAGTATCTTCCCTATCGATGCCGTAACTACGCCCTTACCCAATCCGCTTAAAACACCGCCCGTTACGAAGATGAGCTTCGTCTCCATGGACTTCTCCATGGCAGCTACACCTCTTCACCCAGTCTAAACATTATGAGCATATCCTACCAGCTTCCTGATAGACTTGATCCCCCTGCTCTTAAGGAAAGCCTTCAGCCCCTCAACTACATCTCCAAATATTCCAAGATCTCTTTTAACTATTCCAGATCCTATCCCTACAGCGGATGCTCCTGCTAAGATAAATTCTAGAGCGCTTCTCCAATCCTCAACCCCTCCGATCCCGATTATCGGGATATCTGGAAACTCCCTATAGATCTGGTATACCGCAGCTAGGGCTATTGGCCTTATGCATGGTCCGGAGAGGCCGCCGAATATATTTGATAGGATCGGCTTCATGGAGTCTACGTGGATCGCCAGCGCTCTAATCGTATTTATGGCCGTAATACCGTCTATCCCCGAGCCGATGAATTTCTCGAGAATTTTATGCTGTGCTTGGAATATGGAGATCTTCGCGAAGACGGGTTTTGAAGAAATGGCCTTAATATCCTTGAGAATTCTATATGCGAGGTTTGGATCGGATCCTATCTCAAGACCGTATCCGCTTACATGGGGGCATGAAAGGTTTAGCTCGAGGGCATCGCACCCTATCTCGAGAACATGTTCTGCTACCTTAAGGAATTCTTCTGGGCTTCTCCCACCGATGCTTACTATCAAGGGTATTGAGAGGTTTTTCGAAGCCTTTCTAAGATCTTCTTCAAATCCCTTTACCCCGGGGTTTGGAAGCCCCATAGCGTTGAGATAGCCGAAGCCCAAGTCTACGAAAACCGGGTTTGGGTAGCCCTCTCTAGGCTCGAGGGTGATGGTCTTGGTGGTTATCGCTCCCGCCCCGGCATCCTCGACCCGCCTCATCAGGCTATAGGATGATCCGAGGATCCCCGAGGCTAGGATTGTTGGATTCTTAAGGACGATTCCGGCTAGGTTAGTCTCGAGGTCTATACGCATTTCTACCAAACCCCCTCGATACCATTATATCGCCTTCCTCCAAGGCAAGCACTCCCCTCAGGAAAACTTTGGTGATCGATGCCTTCGCCACCCAGCCTTCGAAAGGCGTGTATTTCGCTTTCGAGGAGAAGCTTGATGCATTTATCCTCTTTTCCACGCCTAGCCTAGCGATCGTTATATCCGCGTCCACACCGGGCGAGATGACCCCCTTCCCTACGCCTAGGATCCTCGCGGGATTCTTGGAGTAGAGGTCTATCGCCTGTAGCGGAAGCCTACGCTCAAGGATCAGGGTGAGGATTATGGGGAGGTAGATCTCCAGACCTGGAAATCCCGGCGGAACCGAGTCATAGTCTTCGCGAAGCTTTTCCTCGAGTAGGTGTGGGGCATGATCCGACACTATTGCGTCGACGCATCCTGATTTAATCGCGTTGAAGACCACTCTCACATCCTCCATGCTTCTTAATGGCGGATTTACCTTGGCTATTCCGCCCAGCCTCCTGAGGAGATCCGATGAGAGGAGGGCGTGATGTAGGGTTACATCGCATGTAATATCCTCGCCATCAAGCCTGGCGGAGACCGTCCTCGAGATTGACCCGCCTAGAGAAAGATGGGTGAAGTGCATCCTAAGACTCTTCCCCCTAGCGGCATTCAGCAATCTCTCGACCGCTCTTAGCTCCGCCTCCCTCG
>CAYNFG010000007.1:0-2497 GCA_964396455.1 uncultured Nitrososphaeria archaeon
CAGCAATTTGTTACGTGGGCGTCTAGATAGTAGTGGAGTAGGCCGTGCTCGCTATCGATCATGGATTCGAGGCGGCCGCCCTTATTTCTTCTAAGTCCGCAGTATCCGACCTCGCCCTCGCCGATCATACAATCAGCGCTACATAGCCCGCATCTTATCCCGCCCGGAGTCTTCGGAGGCTGGGGAGGAAGATTAAACCTCATTCTACTTCTTCGATGGGATTCCTCAGCATAGGTTAAGGCTTCGTCGGGTCTACTCCTTAGACAATCGACGCATACGCCGATGCTCTCCGATATTAGCTTAGACCGCCTGCCGCAGATCTTGCAAGACTTCTCCACGACCTTCCTAGGGAGGATTATCACCCTTCTCTCGAGATACCTCATCTACACCAGCATATTTCAGCCTTTAATGGAGCCGGGGGGGCGGAGAATATATCATCTCCCCCCGGGTTTTGAAGTCTGAGGAATATTGGCTGGATACTGGGATCTAATGCTTGGAGTCGGTTCAGGTCTAGCTCAGGGGGTCTTCGAGTGGATTCCGGTAAGCAGCAAGACTATTCTGCTACTACTATTCTACTGGGCTGGATATCCGGCATCGCAAGCATATCTACTCGGACTCTTTCTAAACGGCGCGACGGCGGCGGCAGCAGCGATCTACCTGCGCAGAGATCTCCTCGAAGCTTTGCGAGGGGTCAAGCATGGAGGCGGGGGAAGGAAAATCCTCGTATTCCTAATAGTATCAACCCTCGTCACGGGCATCCTAGCGATACCGTTCGCATCTCTAGCGGTCGAGACCCTGAAGGAATACGAGAATCTATCGATGCTGGTGATAGGCTTTCTCTACATGATCATGAGCATAATGTTATGGCTTAAAAATCGGCTGAAACCCGGAGAAGGATCCAAAGATCTAAACCCGATTAGAGATGGGATTTTCGCTGGGATCGCTCAGGGATTCTCGGCGCTCCCCGGTATAAGTAGGAGCGGGACGACGATACTCGCCCTATTAATGCTAGGCTATAACCCGGCGACGGCGTTAAGGCTATCATTTCTAATGAGCATACCGGCAACGCTCGGAGGAGCGCTTTACGTAGAAGCTCTTCATAGGAGAGCCGTGGCATTCATTCCTCCGACGATCATATTCACCTCGATGACGGTAGCCCTACTAACCTCGATAGCGGCCATAAGCATCCTGCTAAAAGCCTCGGAAAAGCTGAAGCCCCAACTCTTCACCCTAATCCTAGCAGTAGTAACGATCCTAGCAGCCCTAACCCTAATAGCATAAGGTATAAAATCTAAATCGAGGCAAGGCATCCCTAAAAACGGCCCCGGTAGCTCAGCTGGTAGAGCGGCGGCCTTGTAACAGCTATAATGCGGGAAAGCCGCAGGTCGCGGGTTCGAAGCCCGCCCGGGGCTTATCAATTCTCTATTCACTGGGTTGGTTTTTATCCCGGTTTAATCTTCTCTCCTTAGCTTGAAGAGCGTTGTTATCGTTATGCCGACCTATAACGAGGCTGAGAATATACGTTGGCTTCTGCCCGAGATTTTAGATCTTCTGAAGGATGCTGGATGGAGGGCGCTCGTGCTAGTGGTCGATGATAATAGCCCTGATGGAACTGCGGAGGTCGCGGAGGAGATTGCGGCTAAACGAGGCGGGGTCGAGGTTTTGAAGAGGTCTGGGAAGCTTGGGATAGGCTCGGCTTATATCGACGGCTTTAAAAGAGCTTTGGAAAGACATGGTTGGGCGGAGTACATCTGCGAGATGGATGCTGATGGAAGCCATCCCCCAAAGACTCTTCTAGAGATGCTCGAGTATGCGGAGGCTCGAGGAGTAGATGTCGTCATAGGTTCTAGGTATATTAGTGGTGGATGCTGGGTTGAGGGCAGCTTTAGAAGAGTTTTGATTAGCCGGGGGGCGAACCTATTGGCGAGAATCTCGACTGGGGTGAGGGTCAGGGATGCGACCTCCGGATTTAGGGTCATCAGAGCGGAGGCTCTTAGAAGGATCATCGATAAGCTCTCAGAGCTAAAATCCGGATACGTTTTCCAAGTCCAGCTCCTCCATCTACTCCACTCGGCTGGATGTAGGATAGAGGAGTATCCGCTTAGATTCATGCCTAGGAGGGCTGGCGAATCGAAGCTTGGAGGCGGGGAGATCGCAGCCTACGCTTCATGGTGTCTCAAAACACTCATCCGTAGAATCTTCTCGTCATAGGCGTGGGCGGCGCCGCTAGGAACCCTAATGAGCTAGCATAATGGAGTTGATTGGGGGCTAGGATCCCTTTGGCTAAGAGGCTTAGAGATGTAGGCGAGAGAGGGCTTATCGAATGGATTACTAGGAGGATCGAGGAGTGCGAGGGAGCATCACTACCACCCGGCGATGATGCAGCCGATCTACTGTTTAGAGGTAGGCTGCTCGTGGCCTGCGATATGCTTGCAGAATCAACGGATATACCAGCCGGAATGAGGCTCGAGGATGTAGGCTTTAAGGCCATAAGCTC